>JBILBQ010000050.1:0-18985 GCA_044353615.1 Algoriphagus sp.
TAAGGAATTTTGATGGATCTCCCCGCAATTTTTTTGAAAAGATGGGAGGGTGCTTAAATCCCCCAATTTTCCAGTGCTTTAATCTCTTAAAAATAGGATGCCTGCGGTAGAGATATTTCCTTAACGGTTTGCCAGTTGCAGCATTTGAACAGCTGCTAACCCCGCTGTTTCTGTTCGCAATCGGCTTTTTCCAAGGGAAATCGCTTGGTATCCATTTTCTAGGGCTAGCTGAATCTCTTTGGGGTCAAAATCCCCTTCAGGACCAATCAAGATGAGGTACTTCCCGCCAGCTGTAGCCAAGTCTAGAAGGTGATGGCTATGATTTTCATCTACGTAAGCGATGAATTTCTGATAATCAGCAAAGTCAGCAGACTTCAGGAGTTCATTCAGTTTGGTTGTTCCATTCACCGCTGGTGTTCTCCATTTGATACTTTGCTTGCAGGCGGAAATTATTTTCTTCTGCAACCGGTCAATCTTCAAAAAACTACGTTCCCCATGCATCGTATCCAGCAAGGTCAATTCATGAAATCCAATCTCTGTGATTTTCTCCACCATCCATTCCATGCGATCGGGACTTTTGGTGGGGGCAATAGCCAAGTGGATGTAAAAGGGATCCTTTTCTGCTTCTTTGGACGATAGGACGGTTAAGCTAGCCTTTTTAGGGTCTGCTTGGTCTAGCACACAGGTATAGAGCATTCCTTTTCCATCCGTAAGCAGGATTTGATCTCCCTTTTTTTTACGAAGAACACGCACAAGGTGCTTGGATTCTTCCTCGTTGAGAAAGGTAGTAGGAGAAGTGATCGAATCTTGGAAGAAAAGCTGCATGTTAGGAGAGATCTGCGAAGACACAAAAAAAGCACATTTCGGGAAGAAATGTGCTTTTAATATGATTAAGCTTTTAGTGTTTAAGCTTTTGAAATTTCCATGTTAACGGTTCTGCCTTTGATGGTATTGTTTTTCATCACGCGTACTACGTGCTCTGCATCCTTGTGAGGTACATCGACGAAGGAGAAGTTGTCAAAGATATCAATGCCTCCGATGCTTTTTCCGGATAGGCCAGACTCACCTGCAATAGCTCCTACGATGTCGTTGGGACGGATAAAGTCTTTTTTACCAAGGTTTAAGAACAAGCGAGTCATGTTTTCCTCGCGCGCACGCTCTGCACGGGGAGCAAAATCTCGAGGTCCTTCTTTGCGGTCACCAAATCGGCTACTGCTATCTCCAAAACGGCTTCCTCCTTCTTTGCGGTCGCCAAAACGGCTACCACGATCAGGGCGATCACCTCCTCTAGGTGCTTCTCTTCGGTCTCCAAAGCGCTCGCCTCCACGTCCACCTTCTCTTCGGTCTCCATATCTAGACTCACGTCCGCCTTCACGTCCACCCTCGCGACCACCTTCTCTTCTGCGGTCTCCGTATGCTGGAGCTTCAATGCCAAAGTCTTGCTCTTTCATTTCTTTGACGGTATCACCCATGACCATTTTAAGTAGGCCAAGAGAAATTTGTTCCTGAGTTAAGCCTTCCGAAAGCATTTGGCCAATGGTGGCTTCAAACAATTGGTTGTCTTCCTGCTTGCTCAATACGCGGTGTACATCCTTGATAAACTGAGTTTTCTTCAATTCAACCAATTCAGTAACAGAAGGAGGTGTCATTTTATTGATGGTAGCCTTGGTGAATCGCTCTAAGTCTTTGAGCTTCATCATTTCTCTGCGACCAGTGATGAACGTGATAGCAGTTCCTGATTTTCCGGCTCTGCCCGTTCTTCCGATACGGTGTACGTAATACTCCTCATCCAATGGGATGTCGAAATTGAATACAGCCTCTACGTTATCTACGTCGATTCCTCTAGCGGCCACATCGGTAGCAACCAATACAGTGCAAAGACCTTTGCGGAACTTACTCATCACCTTGTCACGCTGCGCTTGAGAAAGGTCACCGTGAAGCGCTTCAGCAAGAATGCCTCGAGCACCCAAAGATTCAGTCACCTCGTCCGTCATACGCTTGGTATTGCAAAACACCACGCTTAAGGCATAATTGTGAATGTTCATCAAACGAGCCATCAGCTCCATCTTCAAGGACTGCTTTACTTCATAGAATACTTGATCGATTTTAGCAACCGTCAATTCGTTCTTAGCAACTTTGATAATTTCTGGGTCTTTCTGGTACTTACGTGTTAGGTCAAGGATAGGCTTGGCCATGGTTGCGGAGAAGAATACCGTCTGTCTTTCTTCAGGCATTTCCTGAAGAATTGCTTCGATATCGTCTCTAAAGCCCATGTCTAGCATTTCATCTGCTTCATCTAAGACGATGATACCAGCCTCTTCCAATCGTAAAGTGCCTCTGTTGATGTGGTCTTGAACACGACCAGGTGTTCCTACAACGATCTGTACGCCTTTTTTCAAGACACGAATCTGCCTGTCAATAGATTCGCCTCCGTAAATAGCAACAGAGTTAATTTTCTTGTGGTATTTAGCCAGTTTTTGAATTTCTCCCTCTACCTGAACCGCTAGTTCACGGGTAGGGCATAGGATGATGGCTTGTGGTTTGTTGAAGTCAGGATCTACCAAATCGATGATCGGAATGGCGAATGCTGCTGTCTTGCCAGTACCTGTTTGTGCCTGACCGATTAAATCACGGCCTTGCAAAACGAAAGGAATGGCTTGTTGTTGAATGGGGGAAGGTTGGGTGTAGCCCATCTCTTCCACGGCCCGTAAGATTTCTTCCGAAATCCCCAGGTCTGAGAATTTGATTGTGTTTTCCATGAATATTGTCCTTTGTTTTTCTTGCCATGGTATCCTAAATCCCAGACAAGCAACAGCAAGGACTCACGGCACGAAAAATAGCTCTGTCAAAATTGACGATGCAAAAGTAAGTAGAAATATTTTGTAAAGCAAGGGTAGGGCTGAAGTTTTTAGAATATTCTGTATAATTGAGGGGGTTTAAACGAAATATATTTGGTTGGGAACTGTACTATGTACAAAGAACCAAGTACCCACCGCGGCGGGCAGGCGAAGAACCAAGTAGGGATTCGTATTAGGTCTCAAATTCTATTCCTTAAAAATCTTGGTACACTGTACTTAATACTTGGTACAGTTTTTAGTCTAATCTCTTGTATCTCGTCTCTTGCATCTTAACAATCTTAGTACATCGTACTTGGTACTTCGTACAATATTTAGTCTAATATCTTGGTTCTTGTCTCTTGCTTCTCAAGGTGACTTGCTACTTGATACTTGCGACTTGATACTTACAAAAACGACTGATCCTCCGTTGCTTCTTCGGTCATTTTTTCGGAGAGATCTTTACCCAAGTACCGATCAATCAGCCCATGTGCAAGGTAGAGCACTGGTGTAAGTGCCATTGCGACGGTAAACTTATACACATAGTTGATGAGCCCTACGGCTGCGATTTGGGAAATACTCCAGTTTCCGAAAACATAGAATGCGATTCCCAGAACGACAAATGAATCGATGAATTGGGAGACTAGGGTAGAGCCTGTGGCGCGCAACCAGATCATTTTTGGACCTGTCACTGCTCGGAGCTTTTGAAAAACATACACATCAATCAGCTGCCCCAGCAAAAAGGCGGTAAGCGAACCGATAATAATTCCTAGGCCTTGTCTAAAAATTGTATTGAAAGCATAGTTGATGTCAAACGAACTTCCATCAGGCATACTCGCATTGACTTCTAACCAAAAAGAGGCAGGAGCCAGGGCAGTGACTAGGCTGATAACTACAAAAACATAGGTGATGAGAGCGGCAGTCAAAAAGCTAATTTTACGTACTCCTTTTTTACCAAAATACTCGTTTATCAGATCGGTAGTGATAAAGACTACTGGCCAAATCACTGCACCTGCGGTGAGGTTAAAGTCCAAGATAAACTCACCAAAAAAAGTCCATTGAACAGGGTCTAACCCCAGTGTTTTTTCACCAGAAAAGATTTTTACCCCAATAATTTCAGCCAAGATGGCATTGGTTAGGAAGATGGCTCCAAGAATTACAAAGAGGTTGGTCTTGCGGCTTTGCGGGGATTCATTCATGAGAGGAGGGGATGGGGTAGGTGATGGCTTCTTCACTTAAGCTAGAATTTGGGAAAATGGTTTGTGCTTCAACCAATAATTCACTTAAATCTGGATATCGTGAGGAAAAATGGCCTAGCAGCAATTTTTTCACGCCTGCAAGCTGGGCCAGCTGCCCAGCTTGTCTGGCAGTACAATGGAAGGTTTCTGTAGCACGATGGCTATCCGCTTCCATAAAGGTGGCTTCATGGTAAAGCAGATCTACTCCTTCAAAATAGGGGGCCAAAGAAGGATTGAAAGTTGTATCTGAGCAGAAGGCATAACTTCTTAAAGAAGCCGATGGATGGCAATAGTCCTTTGCCAAGTAGTGGGTTCCATTGGAATCAAGGTAATCTTGACCTAAACGAAGCTGTTGAATCGCTTCCAAGGGTAATGTACTTTCTTGAAGTTTTTCCTTGATTAGGGAGCGAAGACCTGCCTTTTCTTGGATGATAAACCCGGTGGTAGGAATGCGGTGCTGTAGGGGAAAGCTCGAAACTGTGAATTGAGGATGGTCGAGAAGTATAACTTTTCCTTCCGTAGTGGTTTCAGTGAATTCCAAAGGGTAATTCAAGCGGGTTTGGCTCCACCTTAAGTGGGTGGTAATGATCTCATTTAGGCCCCTTGGACCAAAAATTCGTAAGGGATCGGTTCGCTTGGATAGGTGGTAACTGGACAATAGGCCAACTAACCCGAGGTAATGGTCTCCGTGAAGATGAGAGATGAAGATGGTTGAAATTTTGGAGGCCTTTACCTTGTACTTGCGCAATTGGATTTGGGTGCCTTCCCCACAATCCAGCAATAAAAATTCCTGCCCAAATCGAACGACTTGGGCAGTATGATTTCTTCCATGCATGGGGATGGAAGAGGTATTTCCTAGTATGGTGACCTCAAACTCTGGACTCAAGCGCCCTCCTCGTCTTCACCTCCGTCAATCTCATGCATAAATACCATTTCCCCAGCTTCTTCCAAGTTGGCCACAAGTCGCAACTTCTTGTCAAGCATGGAGATCTTGAGCAACTTCATCACATGGTCACGAACTCCGGAGATCACAAAAATCCCTCCATTGCGGCCAAATTCTCGGTCACCTACAAGTAGGGCACTTAATCCACTGGAATCCACATAATTTACTTGGCTCATGTCGAGCACAAGGTTGCTGTAACCCTCGGCATGTATGGTTAACAGTTCAGACTTTAGTTTAGGAGCCAGTAGGGAGTCAATTTTTTCCTCTAGTGGGGAAAAAACAACGTACTGCTCTTTTTTATCGATGGTATATTTCATGTGCTTGTGCTTAGTTGGCGAGGTAATCTAAAATACTTTTTTCAATTCGTGTAGCAATGTCGGTGGTTTCTGCACGAACAAAGGCCGTACCGGTAATCTTTTCAAACAACTCAATGTAGCGATCTGAAATGCTTTCTACAAGTTCATCGCTCATTTCTGGTACTACCTGTCCTTCTTTTCCCTGAAAGCCATTGGCAATCAGCCACTGACGTACAAATTCTTTGGACAATTGCTTTTGAGGCAATCCTTGCTTTTGGTTTTCTTCATAGCCTTCCGCGTAGAAGTAGCGGGAAGAATCCGGGGTGTGGATTTCATCGATCAGGTAAATCTTTCCCTCTGCTTTACCAAATTCATACTTAGTATCGACTAGAATTAATCCCTTTTCATTGGCCATCTCTTGACCGCGTTTGAAAAGTGCACGGGTGTATTTTTCTAGTACCAGGTAATCTTCTTCTGAGACGATCCCCTTGGCTAAAATATCTTCTCTAGAAATGTCCTCGTCATGCCCTTCAGACGCCTTGGTGGTGGGGGTAATGATAGGTGTTGGGAAGGCATCGTTTTCTTTCAGCCCCTCTGGCATGGGTACACCGCAGAGGATTCGCTTGCCCAAGGCATATTCCCGTGCAGCATGTCCAGCTAGGTAGCCACGAATCACCATTTCTACCTTGAAAGGCTCACATCGCTTGCCGATAGTCACGCTTGGATCTGGAGTTGCAGTCACCCAGTTGGGAACCAAATCTGCAGTTGCTTTTAGGAAGCCAGCAGCGATTTGATTCAGTACTTGTCCCTTGTAGGGGATGGCTCGTGGAAGGACTACGTCAAAGGCTGAGATTCGGTCTGATGCGACGACGACAAGCTCTTTTTCAAACATGTATACGTCGCGTACTTTACCTTTGTAAAAGCCTTTCTGTCCAGGAAAGGAAAAATGAGTTTCTTTGATGGCTTTGCTCATGAAGAATTCGTTTGGGCAAAAATAGAAAAATCGATTTGGCTAGCGGTGAACTTGGAAGTTATTTATTGATTTTATTTCCAAGTTCGTAGGTTTCCGTTCTCAATAAGACCCCATTTGAATCGAAAAATTCCCGAATTCCATCTAATTTACCTTTATAAAAACGTCTGATTTCTTGAGTCTTACCATTTTCGTAATAAAGTATCGCTTCACCTTCTTCTAAGTCATTGAGGAAGGGGATCCTGGAGGCGAGTTTTCCAGAGGGATAGTAGTTTTCCGCCTTGATTTTTTCTCCTTTTTTGGAATAAAACTCCTGCTGTTGCAAGGTGCCTGATTCGTAGTAGCTGTTGCTTGGTGAGTTGGGAATTCCTTTGGAGAAGGTGGTTTTTTGTTTGAGGGCACCTCCCGGATAATAGCTGAGGAGATCTCCGTCAGGAGCTCCTTTTTTGTAGGTACCTACCCGCTCAGGTTTCCCATTGGGATGGTAGAGCAAGTAGGGGCCATCCAGATTCCCATAGTTGAAAAAGAGCCGTGAGCGCAAGCTACCATCTTGGAAAAAACTTTCTTCTTTTCCATTCAGTACACCTCGTTCGTAATTGCCTTGGTACTGCAGGGTACCCGACTCGTTGTATTCTTCGCGGATGCCATGAAACTGGCCTGCTAAATAGCCGATTTTGGACTCGATGGAACCGTTTGGATAGTAGCGGATGGATGTTCCCTCGGGTTTATTCGCCCTGAAGGGTGTTTTTTCAGATAAGGTCCCGTTTTCAAAATAGGATAGGACTTCACCTTCCAGCTGGTTGGCCATAAAGTTGGAACGCTGTCTCAGTTTCCCGCCTGGAAAAAAGCTCAAGGCTTCCCCTTCGCGCTGGTTATTTTGAAAAATTATTTGGCGAATGGTATCGCCAGTCTCTGGATCCATATCGTAAAATAAACCATGACGCTGGCCGTCCTTTAATTGGCCTACTACCACTAATTTACCATCCAAATCATAGCGCCAAACAGTTCCATTCGCCTTTCCATTTACCAATGTGACTACTTCTTTGACCTTGAGTGTGTCCCCCTCATGATAGGTACGAATTGTGTCTTGACCAAAGGTCAAAAAAGAGATAAATGTAAAAACAGAAAGAAAAAGAAAAGGCTTTAGCATAATGGTCCGCATTGGACTAAAATCAATTGCGTAAATATCGAGTCCAAGAATATGAGCTTCTAGGATGGGAATTTACAAAGAAGCAAATTCAAGTCCACAACCCTTGCCGTATTTAGTTGGGATGGGCTAACTTTGAGGCTTTAAACCCACTTCCAATATGTCACCGATTCGTCTAGTAGTTATCCTCTTGTTTTTTGCGCTACCTGCCTGCCAACAAAAAAAGGAGATTGCCTTTAAAACTTACGAGGGAGAGATTTTTGGAACCTATTACCGGATTCAAGTAGGAGACACGGATCGGGATTTTCAAACTCAATTTGATTCGGTCTTTGCGCTAATCAATACGGCTGCAAATTCGTATGTTCAAGAGTCGGAAGTTTCGGGTTTTAATGCAAAAGGGATTTTAAAAGATCCATCCTTCACCTTCCGAGATATGCTTGATTCTAGTCGAAAGTTTCATTTGCAAAGTCAAGGCTATTTTGAACCCACTTTATTCCCTTTGCTCAAGGCCTGGGGCTTTTCTTTTGAACAGCGGGAGCAAATGGATAGCGCAAAGGTGGCGGAGTTAAAAAGTTTGGTAGGATTCGAAACGAAGCTTATCGTGGCAGATTCAGGGTATTTTGCTGCTCAAGAAGGTGTAAAATTGGATGTTACTGGTTTGGGTGAGGGCTATGCCATTGATAAACTTGCAGCGGTGTTAGACCAAGCGGGTGTTTCGGACTACTTGGTGGAGATCGGAGGGGAGATGAAGGGAAAGGGGAATAATCCAAGAGGGGAAAATTGGACCATCGGGATTGAAAACCCATCGCAAGCAGAGTTAGGAGTAACCAACTCCATGCTGACCAAAGTAACCTTGAATCAGTTGGCCTTGAGTAGCTCAGGCAATTACCGTAAATTTTACATCGATGCCGAAGGCAATCGCAGGTCTCACCTCATTGATCCGACCACTGGTTTTCCAGTAAGTCATTCGATGGTTTCGGTTTCCGTATTGGCCCCCTCAGCTACGCAAGCAGATGCCTTGGCTACTGCATTTATGGCGATGGGTCCTGAAAAAGCCAAGGTGCTGGCAGAAAGCCTCCCCGGTGTAGAAGCGATGTTTGTGCTAGCCGAAAAGGACCGCTTACGAATGGAATTTACCTCTGGCTTTCCGAAGGAGCTGGAGCAAGAGAAAAAGTAAAATATATTAATTTTAATTTTTCACCTTTGAGTTTTATTTGCAATCTTTTTTAATCTCTTCCCGCAATGCTGCGGGACTAGCAGCAAAGCCGCAAAGTCCTGCCTGAGGTAGGCAGGCGCAAAGAGGGGTGCATCATCAAACCCCTAAGTGCTATTTTTAAAAGGAAGAATTAGACGAAGAAGTGGTTAGTTCCATTTTGGAACATACCACTCTAAACGGCGTATTGAGGCAAAAGACCCAAAAAACACGAGAAAAATGCTACTCCATAGATGCGGTTCTTGAAGTGGTCCATCAAGTCAATTCTGGCATTGCTACAAATTTTTGTTTTTGGACATCACTCCACGATAGAATGGCCTAATCTAGTACACGATTTTAACCTAAATTTTTTAACCGATATGAGAGATGAATTAGTTTTTTACCGTCCAAACGAAATTAATGACCCCATAGAGGTGATGTTAGATGAAGAAACTGTTTGGCTTACCCAGAAGCAAATGGCTTTGCTTTTTATGCAAACCAAACAAAACATTAGTTTGCATATTGTTAATTGTTTTAAAGAGAAGGAGTTAGATCCAATTGCAGTTGTCAAGGAATCCTTGACAACTGCAATTGACGGGAAAAAATATTCCACCAACTATTACAATTTAGATCTTATTATTTCGGTTGGATATCGCGTAAAATCAAACCAAGGCACCCAGTTTCGTATTTGGGCAACACGAGTCCTCAAAGAGTACCTATTCAAGGGATATGCGATCAACAATCGAATGAACCGATTGGAAGATCGAATGGAGGCTATCGATGCTCAGGTAAATCACCTTGAGCTTCAACTAAATACGCATTTGATTCCGACTCAAGGTGTTTTCTTCGAAGGGCAAGTGTTTGATGCTTATGTGCTGGTTTCTAAAATCATTGGAAGTGCTAAAAAATCCATTGTGTTGATTGATAATTATGTGGATGAAAGCGTATTAGTTCATTTGAGCAAAAGGCACGAAAAGGTGTCTGTCACTCTACTCACCAAAACCCTTAACAAACAACTTCAATTGGACGTGAATAAAGCCAATGCACAATATCCACCCATTCAAGTTAAGCTGTTTGGCCAAAGCCACGATCGCTTTTTAATTATCGATCAAACAGAAATCTATCACCTGGGGGCTTCTCTTAAAGATTTAGGTAAAAAATGGTTTGCCTTTTCCAAACTAGATCAACGATCGGTGCCAAGCATGTTGGCATCCATTTCGGAAGTGCTGTAATTAGGTTACCTCTTTGCATCTTCGCAAGCAATCTTATTTAATCTCTTCCCGCAATGCTGCGGGACTAGCAGCAAAGTAGGGAAGACCTGCCTGTGGTAGGCAGGCGCAGAGGGGGTGTTTCACTTTTTTTCTTGGCGTACTACCTACAGCAGGCAGGTCCACCTACCGTAGGCAAGGCTCTGCGGCTTTGCGTGGACCACTCCTTACAGTTTCTCAATCACAATTGCTGAAGCACCACCTCCGCCGTTGCAGATACCTGCTACGCCAATGTTCCCTCCCTTTTTGTGAAGTACCGAAGTCAGTGTACTAATGATTCGTGCTCCAGATGCTCCTAGGGGATGTCCTAAGGCCACAGCACCTCCGAATACATTCAAGCGGTCGTTGTCGAGGATTAGTTCTCGCTGGTTGGCAAGCGCCACCGCTGCGAAAGCCTCGTTGATCTCGTAATACGAAACTTCAGCAGCAGTTACCCCCGCATGGGTCAAGGCCTTAGGAATAGCCAAGGCAGGTGCAGTCGTAAACCAAAGTGGATCAGTAGCTGCATCTGCATAGCCTCTGATTTTGGCAATTGGCTTGAGACCGTATTTTTCCACCACTTCCTTACTTACCAAAACCAAGGCTGAAGCCCCATCGTTCATGGTCGACGCATTGGCAGCAGTCACAGTTCCATTTGGATCAAAAACAGGCTTTAGGGAAGTGATTTTATCAAACACTACATTCTTAAATTCCTCGTCTTCGGCAATCAAAATCGATTCTCCTTTTCTACCTTGGAGTTCAACAGGTACGATTTCATCCGCAAACATTCCTGCTTCCCAAGCGGCGGCCGATCGTTGGTAGGATTGGATGGCATAGGCATCCTGCTCGGCTCTACTGATATTCATTTCCTTGGCAGTGTTCTCCGCACAGTTGCCCATTGGGAATTTGTAGTACACCTCAAAAAGTCCATCACGCACCAATCCATCGGTTAACTCAGCATTCCCATACTTGTACCCAAATCGTGCTTTTGGAACGTAGTAGGGGACATTGGACATGCTTTCCATTCCCCCAGCTACCACCACCTCGTTGATGCCTAATTCGATGGATTGTGCTCCAAGCATCACGGCTTTCATGCCTGAAGCACATACTTTGTTTATGGTAGTACAGGGTACTTGGTAGCCAATGCCTGCACCGATGGAGGCCTGCCGAGCGGGTGCTTGGCCCAAGTTGGCAGAAAGCACATTGCCCATGAATACTTCATTGACGGCTTCTATGGGAACACCAGATTTGGCTAAAGCGCCTTTGATGGCAATACTTCCAAGTTCGGTTGCAGAAAGGCCACTCAGTTTTCCTCCAAAACTCCCAAGGGGAGTACGTACTGCGGCAAGGATATAAACTTCTTTATTCATCTCAAATTGGGTTTAGGTGAAGCTGAGCCAGCCTATGGATTTACCAATCAGGCAATCCTTTTTTAGGGCGTTGTGTCGCTTTCTTTTTATTGTCTTGGATATACCGTAGTTCCGCTGCATTGAGTGATTCCAATATTTGTGCGGCTTGTTCTGGGGACAAATTCATTCCTTTCAGCTTTTCACGCATCGCTTCCATTTTTTTCTGGCGATCGGCTAGGTTGGCATCCATCTGGTCGTTTCCATTTTGGCCAGCTTCCTCGCTTTTTTGAGAGGGATTTTCTCCCTTTTGACCTTCCTTGGCCTTGTCTTCGTTGGTTTGCTCCCCGTCTTTTTGATCAGACTTTGAATCTTCCTTTTGTGAAGGGTCTTTTTGCTCTTGATTTTGTTGGTTCTGCTGCTGCTGGTCTTGGTTTTGCTCCTGCTGCTCTTCTTCCTGCTCTTGATTCAATTTTTCTTTCAATGCCTTGAGCTTGGCATCGTTGGGATACTTCGCCAAACCGTCATTCACCTCCTTGAGTGCTTGTTCCTTGGCTGTTTTGACATAGGAGCGTGCTGCACGATTGAAAAACTCTCCTGCAGTCTGCGCTTGTACTTTTACTGCGAAAAGCAGCATAAAAGCCAATCCTAGGTAGATGCGATGTTTAGTTTTCATTTATTTCGACTACGTCTTTTAAGCTTGTTATAAAATCTTGGTAGGCAGCCACCGTCTCATCTTGTGCAAGCGCAGCTTCCATAAGGGTTAACGCTTCTTTGAACTTAAATTGTTCCACAAGTCGATCGGCTTCTGCTTTTTTACGCTTGGCAAACTCTGAGGGTTCAGGCGTATTTTCATCCTTATTCTTTCGCTCCTCATCTCGCTTCAGCCATCGAGCAAGCAATTCATAGTTGTAACGCGCCTCCTCATTTAATGGATTTTGAATTAACGCCGATTGAAATTTGCTCAGTGCTGCTTCATAGTCCTGTTTGTTACCCAACACCACTCCACCTTGATTAAAAGCAAAAGAGGACAACCGGTCATCGATACTTTGGCTTGCTTTATCAAAGTTTGCCGCGGCTTCTTCCGGTTGAGAGGCATAGTGGTAGCTAAGTCCCAAGTTAAAATCTAAGTACTGAGACACCAGCTGAAACTCTTCTATGAGTACACGATGATCTTTGATGGCTTTCTCATATTCAGTAGCAGCATAGCTTGCAGCTGCTTGATCAATGGCTGCATTCAATCGGCTTACCCGCGTCCAGGAGGCAGGCAAAAACAATAAAACCAGGAAGATCCCTTTGATCCAGCTCATCAGAGTTTGATTGTTTTAATGGGCAAAATCATGTCTACTAAGGCAAGCGCAAGTGCGGCCAAGAGGAAGTAAAAATACTTGTTTGAACTAGCTTCCACCATTCGGGTAGTGGAAATTCCACCTTCCAAGGTTTCAATTGCTGAAATCAAGCCTCCCATTTCTTGGGCCTGATCCGATATTTCAAAGTATTGTCCACCTGTTTCGGCAGCGATATATTGCAAAGGTTCTCGATTTAACTTGGTTAAAGCAGGTTTTCCTGTGTCTGGGTCCATGACAAGCCCGTTGCCACGAGCCATTTCACCACCTCTGTCCGTTCCTATTCCTACAGAAAAGACTTTGATCCCTTCGTCAACCAATTCCTCTGCAATCCCATCCAAGTCGTCGCCAAAATGCTCTCCATCAGATATCAAAACCACAGATCGGGATTTCTTTTCCTGACTCTGATCGTTTTGGAACCGTTCTAAGGCCATCCGAAGTGGAGTACTAAGGTCGGTTCCCAAATTAGGCACCAATCCAATGGAAAGGCCATCAATGTATAGATTGGCAACTGCTTGATCGTAGGTGAGCGGTAACTGAAGGAAAGACTCAGTGGAAAAAATAATTAGTCCTACTCTGTCGGAAGGAAAGGACTTAAGTAATTCCTTTAATTCAAATTGAATCCGTTGCAGCCTTGTCGGAGCAATGTCTGTCGCAATCATCGATTGCGAAAGGTCAACTGCGATGAAAATGTCTTTGCCTTCTTCCTTCACTTCCTTGAAAGAATCTCCAATGGAAGGGCCAGCAAAGGCGATTAAAAGCAAGATAAAGTAGATGGACCGAATGATAAGCTTAGTAAAAAGACGTTGCTTTTCTACCTTCAACTTTCGGTTGATGGACCAAAAACGGCTGAGGTAAAGCAAATACAGCAGGATGAAGATTCCAGCCAGAAGGAGCGTAAGTTTGATATCCGGATATGCCCAAATCATGGCCTGAAATTAGGAAATAAAGCTAACTTTGAATGCAGAAATTGGCTTTAATAGGGATTCCTTTTTAAAAAGAAGTGTCAAAATTAACAAACATTAATTTCCCTAACTCGTTCAGTAAGGCCATCCCAAGAATTTATCAACGAATGTTTTTATTAAAATTTTCAGGTTTTTGCTTTTGCTTTTTCTTGGCCTTCTCGGCAATTTCCCAAGAAAAAAGCCTTTTGCAAGGCCTAGTGTTGGATGCAAATACTTCTGAACCTCTTGTCGGTGCCAATGTTTTTTGGGAAGGTCAGGCTTCCTCAGGAACCATTACCGATTCAGAAGGTAGGTTCTCATTACCTGTTCTCAACATCCCTACGCAATTACTTGTGTCCTATTTGGGCTATGAGAGATTTATTCGACTCATACAAGGCCGTGACTTAGACAAGTTGCAACGCTTTTATTTGAAGCCTGAGGATTTTTCTTTGGAAGAGGTACTCATTCAGGAACGGAGAGGAGATGAGCAGGTCAAAAATTTGGAACTTGGCAAATCCTCCCTTTCCATGGAAAATCTCAAAGCACTTCCTGCTCTTTTTGGTGAGGTGGATCTGTTGCGAAGTTTACAATTGCTACCTGGGGTCAAATCGGCCGGTGAAGGTACTGCAGGTCTATTTGTACGTGGAGGATCAGCAGATCAGAACTTGGTTCAAGTGGATGGGGCTCCTGTCTACAACGCCTCTCACTTTTTTGGTATTTTCTCTGTTTTTAACCCGGACGGGATAAAAAAAGTCGATTTATACAAAGGCAATATGCCTGCAAGTTATGGTGGTAGAGCCTCCGCTTTGATTGATGTTAGTCTGAGAGAAGGCGAAACTAATCGCTTAAGTGGAGAAGGGGGAATTGGGACGATTTCTTCTCGCTTGACGCTACAAGGCCCGATTTTAGGAGAAAAATCTAACTTTTTGATCAGTGGCCGCCGAACCTACGCGGACCTTTTTTTGAAACTTTCCTCCAATCCAGATATTAAAAACAACGAGCTCAATTTTTACGATTTAAATGGGAAGGCTTCCTTTATTCTGAGCGAGAAAGACAAACTTTCGGTCAGTAGCTATCAAGGAAGTGATTTTTTAGGGCTTAGTGGTCAATTTGGCTTGGGTTGGAAAAATTGGGTTTCTGCAGTCAACTGGAATCGAGTCAACTCCGATAGTTCCTTCTTTGACCTGCAAGCTTACCACTCTCGATACAGTTACCAAGTCAAATTCGATAACAACGACAACGGATTTGATTGGACCAACTCTCTTTCTGAATCGGGTATAAAAGCAAGTTGGACCCGAGTTTTATCTTCCAATACCACTTTAGTTTGGGGAGTTCATGGCCAGCTTTATCATTTTGCACCGTCCGACCTCAAACCATCACCCAATAATCCGATCAATAGAAGGCAAACCCAAGGCGTACAAGGGGTGCTGGGAAATGCTTTTGTTGGGCTTACCCGAGAGTTCACGGATAAGCTTAGCGGTGAATTAGGAATTCGTCAAGGGGTCTATGCGCAATTGGGTGAGGGGAAGGTGTACCAATATCCTGGAAACGCTCCCAATCCGGATCTAGACCCTTCAGATTCGCTGTTTTATGAAAACGCCGAAGTGATGAAACAGTACCAGGGATTGGAACCGAGAATTGCTTTACGCTACATGCTGCGTCCAGATTTTTCGTTGAAGCTTTCCTACAATCGGAATTTTCAATACGTTCAAATCGCTTCCAATAGTTCTGCAGGACTACCTATCGATCGTTGGGTGTTGGCAGATCAATACATTCGACCTATTCAAAGTGACCAATTTTCGGTTGGAGTATTTCATAATTTTGATCAAAACCGATGGGAACTGTCCGTTGAAGGGTATTACAAAGACTTGCAACATGTAATTGATCTCCGAAATGGTGCCAGAATCTTACTTTCTGATCAGGTGGAAACTGAGCTTTTGAGTGGTCGCGGTTGGGCTTATGGTGCGGAATTTTTGTTTCGAAAAAATAAAGGAAAAACGACGGGATGGCTGGGATATACCTGGTCGCGCGCTTGGAGACAAATTGACGGAATAAGCAGAAACGAACCCTATAACCCTCGTTTTGATCGTCCTCATGATGTTTCTTTGGTTCTAAACCATCAATTTTCTACCGCTTGGTCAGCAGGGCTAACCTTCGTTTATACGTCAGGACAGGCTGTTTCCTTCCCGGTAGGTTCCTATGTACTGGATAATCAGACCGTTCCTCTGTACTCTGATTACCGAAACGAAAACAGGTTTCCGGATTACCATCGACTCGATGCCTCAGTCACTTGGAAGAACCCCGATCGGGGTAGAAAGTGGAAAGGGAGTTGGAATTTTGGGGTATACAACCTTTATGGCCGAAAGAACCCTTTTTCCTACGACTTTAGAATCCTGTACAACAACCAAGTGAATTATTCCCCTGAAGACGGTGAGATTGTGTCTGCTCGTCCAGGCGTAGTGATGACTTACCTCTTTACCTTTCTTCCTTCCATCACCTACAACGTTCAATTCTGATGAAAAAAACGTGGATACTCCTGTTGAGCTCTGTTTTATTATTCTCTTGCCAAGAAGAGGTGATCTTGGATTTGGATCAAAAAGATGGAAGAGTTCCTGTAATCGAGGGCTATTGGACCGATCAAGGCAACTCCAATGAAGTAAAGATTTCTCTAGCAAAGAACTACTACGACTCACTTAACCAAGAGTCGGTTCGGGATGCAGAAGTCTTTGTCAAGGAATTGAAAACGGGAAGAAAAATTTCATTTCGCTATTTGGATGCTACACGATCCTATCGACCCAATCCATCGGAGCGAGCCATCGTAGGTGAGACCTATCAACTTAATGTAAATTGGAAGGGTCAAACCTATCAATCAGAGGGGCTTATGCTAGCTCCACCAATCGTGGATTCGGTGGTTTGGAATTACGAAAAAGACCGACCTTTTCGTGGAGAGGGGTACTTTCTTAAAGTATATGGAAAGATCCCTTTTCTAGATAATAACCAGTACCGTATTCGGGTGATTGAAAATGACACCTTGAAAAACGAACGTGAAGATTACCTTTTATTTGACGATACTTTTGGACTTCAGGTTTTCGAGAAAGGTCTAGAATTGGGCTATGCCTTTCAAAAAAATGACCGTGTGAGGTTGGAGTTGTATCGGTTAAACAAAGATGCCTTCGTTTACTTAAGCCAGCTGGTGAACCTTCTTTTTAACGATGGGGGCCTTTTTAGCCCTCCTCCACAAAATCCCACTTCCAATATCCGCGTGGTCAGCGGCAAAGGGGAGGTACTGGGCTATTTTGCCGTATCGCCGCTACTTTCTCGAACGGTGGTGATTGCACCCAATTGATTTTTAGAAATTTAATAGGTGATTTTAAAACCTTTTTTTAAATTTATCGTAATATTACGATTGATTATGGGTGTTACAAAAACCACATTATTTGACTCAGCGCAGAATGAACTGGCCATACTTGCCAAAGCATTGGCTCATCCTGCTCGCATAGCCATCCTTCAGTACTTAGCCGCCACCACTTCTTGCATCAACGGTACACTCGTGCAGGAATTAGGCTTGGCCCAAGCTACTATCTCACAACATTTGAGGGAGCTTAAGGAATTGGGATTGATTTGCGGGAGTATTGAAGGCACCTCAGTGAATTATTGTTTGGATAGGAAGCGTTGGGAAGAAGTTCGTCTACTTTTCCAAGACTTCTTTAAACTCCTTGCTGAAAAGCCCGAGGATACCTTTTGTTGTTGATTATAACTTATATCATATACCTAAACCAAAGCTGCTATGAAACTTTCTGCAATCAAGTCCGAACTCGCTAGCATGGATGAGCTGTCCTTTACCTTGCCTGACGGAACTCAGGTGCCTGCGCACTTTCACGTTACGGAAGTAGGGCAGGTGTCTAAGCGCTATATTGACTGTGGAGGAACCATCCGCCAGGAGTCAGCGATCAACTTCCAGCTCTGGGAAGATGGGGACGTAGATCACCGCCTCGCCGCCTCCAAGTTGATGGACATTATTGCGCTCGCGGAGCGAAAGCTTGCCTTGGAAGACCTAGAAGTGGATGTGGAATACCAAGGAGATACGCTAGGTCGCTACGGGCTAGAAGTGCAGGCTGGAGCTTTTCAATTGGTAGCAAAGCAGACCGATTGCTTGGCAAAAGACAAGTGTGGCATCCCAACCGAAAAGCCAAAAATAAGACTATCCACCGTAGCTGGAGGGGGCGTTTGTACCCCCAATTCCGGTTGCTGTTAAGCCCTAACCCCTTTGTCAATGCCTCCTTTGTTTTATCCAGCGCTTGCCAACACGATTGGAAACCTACCTTTTGCCGCCATTTCAAGCGAGCGTATACTACTCTTGAACGAAATGGCCGACTACCTGCTTGCCAAAATAAAGCAGGGAGAGGAGATTCGCCTCAACTTCATTTGCACGCACAATAGCCGTAGGAGTCAATTTTCTCAGATTTGGGCACAAACCGCTGCTGCTTATTATGGAATTGAAGCCAACTGCTATTCCGGTGGAGTAGAGGTAACTGCCTTTAATCCCCGTGCCGTGGCCGCAATACAGCAGGATGGATTTAAGGTTGTGAAAAAGGAGGGAGAGAATCCAGTATATTTTGTTTTTTTTAGCGAGGACGAACAGCCCATTGTTGCCTTTTCTAAGGTTTATGACGATGCTATCAATGCCCCTAAAAACTTTGCAGCAGTGATGACTTGTGATCATGCCGATGAAAACTGTCCGGTAATTCCTGGGGCGGAAAAGCGTTTTCCGCTTCGTTTTGAAGATCCCAAGGCCTTTGACGATAGTCTCCTAGAAGAAAAAATGTACAGCGAACGCTCGCATCAAATTGGTGCTGAATTGTTTTACCTTTTTGGAAAAGTAGGTAAACCTTCCGCTTAAGACTTTTCATTTTGAAATGAGGGTGTAATTTTTATTCTTTGAATGATTTAACCATATAGTAAAAATGAAAACTCTACTTCGTATTGCCTTTTTCTCTCTAGTGCTAGGAATATCCTTAGCATTAAATGTTACCGTTCAGGCTCAGGAAACTGTGAATTCTACCGTAGATGAAATGCCCGTTCCTCCAGGGGGAATCACTGGGCTTACCAACTACATGATTCAAAATTTAAAATATCCTACTGCTGCCAAAGAAGCCAAGGTGCAAGGCATGGTAGTTGTATCTTTTATTGTAACTGCTGAAGGTAAGGTAGAGGGAATAGAAATCCTTCGTGGAATAGGTTCAGGCTGTGATGAAGAGGCTGTTCGGGTAATTTCGCAATCGGGTACTTGGACACCAGCAAAAAAGGAAGGAAAGACCGTAGCCACTAAGATGACCTTGCCGGTTCAATTTAAACTTTAAGTTTTTCAGACCTAAAAAAAGCCTCAATATCAATGATTTTGAGGCTTTTTTAATTTCTAGCAGGCCTACTTAATCCATGGCATTGCCATGAAATAGCGCATTAAAGAAGAGCTTGTTGGTTC
>JBILBQ010000051.1:0-18961 GCA_044353615.1 Algoriphagus sp.
CCGTACTTTTCCCCGGTGATGCACACTTGGATCCCGGAGCGCTCTACAGCTTCTTGAAAAAATACCTAGAAGAAAAGGGAGTCACCTTTCTCACCGAAACCCAGGTCCTTGGCTTTGAAAAGTCAGGTAACAGGGTACAAGCTGTTCTTACAGACAAAGGCAAAATTGACTGCGAAAAAATCCTGCTCTGCGGAGGTTCCTGGTCAGGGGAATTGGCAAAAATGCTGCAGTTCTCCCTTCCAATGATGGGCGGAAAAGGCTATTCCTTTATTCAAAAAAATAGGCCCGAAATCCAACAAGCCACCATCCTAACCGAACAAAAAGTGGCAGTTAGCCCCTATGGAGAAACGATCCGGTTTGGAGGCACCATGGAAATCGCAGGCACCAATCAATCCATCAACAAGAATAGAGTAAGAGGGATTTTTGAGGCGATCAACCGCTACTACCCTGACTTTCAAGCCAGTTTCCCCGAAGACCAACAGATCTGGAAAGGCCTTCGCCCCTGCTCTCCTGATGGACTCCCTTACATTGGATTTGCACCGGGATACGGCAACGTACTCGTAGGCAGTGGACACTCCATGATGGGCATTTCTTTGGCACCTGCCACAGGTAAAATCTTAGCGGAGCTGCACCAACAAAAAGACACCTCTATGGAAATCAAGGGATTTGAGGTGGGGAGATATAACTAAAAATTAGATTCCCTGTTATTCGGATTGATCACCAAATCCTAATTCTGCTTCAATAGTACCTGGATTGATGACTTTCAATACCACGTTTGGATAGGCGTTTGTAAATGTGCTCGGAAACCGAACGCTAGCCTTATTGCTCCACTTACATTCAAATGCAGATAACTTCCCCTCTGCCTCTTCAATAAAATCTATTTCTTGTTGGGTTGTCGTCCTCCAAAAATAGAAGTTGGCTGCTACGCCTCTATTAGCATGGTATTTCATCCGTTCAATCAAAAAATAATTTTCCCAAAGTCCGCCAACGTCCATTCGGTTGGCTAAGGGGTTGAAGTTCCCCAAGATTGCATTCCGAATACCGCAATCAAAAAAGTAAATCTTTTTTCCTTTTTTCAATTCTGTCCGAACATTCCGATTAAAGGCTGGTACCCTGAAAATAACAAAGGCTTTTTCAAGTAAGTCAAGGTATTTCTCGACCGTATTTTTGTCTGCCCCCACAAGCTGACCCAGCTCCAAATAGTTTACCTCGCTTCCCAATTGTAGCGCAAGGGCTTTTAGTAATTTTTCTAAAATCAACGGCTTTTTGATTTGCTCAAGCATCAAAAGGTCTTTGTATAGATAACTGCCCGCAAGAAGTTTTAACCGTTCTCTCTCTTCTCCTTGATGAGTGACGACTTCCGGGTAATACCCAAAAATTAACCGATGTTCTAGTAGCCGCTTTTCCTTCAAAAGACCATGGTATTGAACCATTTCAATAAAACTCAAGGGGTAAAGGAAAAATTCAAATTTTCTACCCGTTAGAGGTTCATTTGAAGCATTTGCCAAATCAAATGAAGATGATCCTGTTGCGATTACCTGAACATCTTTAAGTTGATCCACACAAATCTTAAGTATCAACCCTATCCCTGGAATCCGCTGAGCCTCATCAATAAAGACTATTTTATGGTCCCCAAAAAGTAGGTTTAATCGAACGGAGTTGGACGTGCTTAACTCGTTACGCGTGTCTAGCTCATCCCCAGTCAAATAAAAAAAAGGTTGGCTTAACTGCTTTAGCAAACTTTCTGTGAGCGTACTTTTTCCAACCTGCCTTGGCCCAAAAATCAGGATCGCTTTCCCTTTAAATAGGCGAGCCTCTATTTTTTTTGCAAGAAAACGCTCAATCAGTTCCACTTCCATAGCCTTCCCTTTTCCAATTAGGTTTAATCAATTCACAAACGCATGTATTTTTTGTGAATTGATTCACAAATATCATGTGTTTTTTGTGAATTGATTCACAAATATCATGTGTTTTTTGTGAAGTAACAATGAAATACTCCGCACTTAAGATCCCATATTGTTTATTTAAACCGAAAACAATACTAAAAAATGGATTGAAAAAGGGGTTGACTCTGCAGAAATTGCCCTGGAAAACCTACTTTTAACCCATGAAGCGATTCCTGCCCTTGGTATTTTTAGTCTTTACTTGCGCTGCCTGCGAGTCCAACTGGCTTCCAAAGCCTCCAGGATACAACCGCATCGAGCTGCCGCGTCACGAGTACCAAAGACTAGAACAAGGGTATCCCTATCAATTGGATTTTTCAGTCCACAGCAGGGTGGAAGCGGATTCTTTCAATTTGGAAGAAACAGAATGGATCAATTTGAATTACAAAGAGTTTGGAGCCAAGGTCCATCTGACCTACAAAAAAATTGACCGAAGCACGGATTTTAAAACGCTATCCAACGATGCTTTTAACCTCACCGCAAAGCACCAGATTAAGGCTTACGGGATTGAAGAGGCTATTTTACTTACTCCAAATGGCTATTCTGCAGTGGTAGCTGAACTCTCTGGAGAAGTTCCCACACAATTCCAATTTTTTATAACAGACTCCACCTCCAATTTCCTTCGGGGAGCCGTCTATTTCAATTCTGCTCTCAAAAACGACTCCTTGGCACCCATCATCGAATACATTAAGATAGACATGGCTCATCTCATCAATTCGGTGAACTTTGAAAAGAAGGAAGGAAACAAAAATTAAGTTTGGAAGAAAAAAAAACTCCCTTCACTTGCCCTAGCGGGTCGGGTGAAGGGAGTTGAAATTAATTTTTAAGTAACCTTAGGAATTCAATTTTTTCCAGGAAAGCAAAATAAACAAGCCTCCAGCCACGGCAACAGCTCCTGCTATTACCCCTTGGGCCATCTCTCCATAGATAAAAAATCCAGTTGAAAACAAGGCTGCATACACCATGACCGTGCCCACTAGCATCAATCCTATTTCCATTCCAAGCCTGCCCTTTTCTTGTTTCTCAGCAGGGTAGCGATCCAATACTTTTTTCCACCCTAAGGAAGCTGGTTGCACTTTTCGATAAAAGGAAAGCAAAACCTCGTCTTTTTCAGGTTGGGTAAGGAAGGTCACTAGCAACCAGCCCACCGTAGTGATGGAAACCGAATACACCAGTTTGAGGTAACTCTGGCCCTCTGGAATATCCACCCAACCCAGTGCCGGATTGATCACCTCAAAGAAAATCGCCACCGCAAAAGAAATGACCATGGCCGAGATCTCTGTGTAGGCATTGATTCTCCACCAAAACCAACGAAGGATAAATATCAAACCAGTACCTGCACCAATCTGAAGCAAAATCGCAAAAGCTGACAAGGCCGAGGACAGGGCCAAGGCCAAAAAGCTTGACAACACCATCAAGACTACTGTAGAAATTCTTCCTACAGCGACCAACTCCTTGTCACTTGCTTCTGGCTTTAAAAACCGGAGGTAGAAATCGTTCACTACATAGCTCGAACCCCAGTTGAGGTGAGTAGATAGCGTAGACATCACCGCCGCAATCAAAGAAGCAAGTACTATCCCAATCATTCCTGTAGGCAGGAAGGTGAGCATGGCAGGATAGGCCAAATCATCGCCTAACTTGTCCGCAGGAATATTGGGAAATGCCACCTGCAAATCGCTTACCGTTGGGTAAACCACTAAGGAGGCTAGCGCAACAATGATCCAAGGCCAAGGGCGTAAAGCATAGTGTGCAATGTTGAAAAACAGGGTGGCTCCAATCGCATTTTTCTCATCTTTCGCCGATAGCATGCGCTGGGCAATGTATCCCCCTCCACCTGGCTCAGCTCCTGGATACCAGGTTGCCCACCATTGAATGGCAATGGGCATGATAAATAGCGGAATATACACATTGGGATTGGTGAAATCCGGCACAAAATCCAACTTGGTAGCTACTACTTCATGGCTCAATAGCTGCTGCAAAGAACCGATTTCTGGCAATTCCAACACATAATATGCCGCTCCAAAAGAGCCAATCATCGCAATGAAAAATTGAAAAAAGTCAGTGAGTAACACCCCCTTAAGTCCTCCAAAAGCAGAGTAGACCACGGTGACTACAGAGGCAATCAACAAGGTTTGAACAGGAGAAAGGCCCAACATAACCCCACCGATCTTGATGGCGGCCAAAGACACCGTTGCCATGATGACCACGTTGAAGAATACGCCTAGGTAAATGGCGCGGAACGCACGCAAAAAAGCAGCGCCCTTGCCAGAATACCGCATTTCATAAAACTCTAAATCAGTGGTCGACTCAGATCGCCGCCACAACTTGGCATAGACAAATACGGTCAACATACCCGTAAGCAAAAATGCCCACCAGACCCAGTTGCCAGCAACCCCATCTTTCCGAACAATGTCCGTAACTAGGTTCGGGGTGTCGGCGGAAAAGGTAGTTGCCACCATGGATACACCCAAAAGCCACCAGGGCATGTTACGTCCTGAGAGGAAAAATTCCTTGGCAGAACTGCCGGCAGACTTGGCAGTAAACAAGCCGATTAGTAACGAGATAGCGAAGAAAGCGGCAATGATGCCCCAATCCAATGCGGTTACATTCATAGATTTTGGGTTAATTGATGGACCAATAAACAAAAAATTATTTAGTTAAGGCCAATCCCTTTTTTGATTTTTTTCAGAAAGAGAGATCACCCTTTTCTCGAAAGAAGCCCTAGCTGCCTCAAAAACAAGTTATTGACGGCCCAAAGTGTTGAGGTAGATTCAGGCACCTGCATTTCCAAGAAGAAATTTCTATTTTCGACTCATGTTTGATGCGCTAGCTACCGCCCTCACCCAGGCCTACTCCCAATTCACCGATGCTCCCCTGACGATTCGTCCATTTGGTGAAGGACTAATTCACGAGACACTATTAGTCGGTCAACTAGACAAAAAATGGATCCTTCAGAGATTCAATGATTCCGTTTTCCGCTTCCCCGAGCGCATCGATCATAACCTCAGCTTGCTTTCCAAGCATGCCGCTAACCATCATTTGCCCTTTCAGCTACCCCTTCCGCTGCTCAATACAAGCGGAAGCGGGCTAACCGCTATCCAAGGTAAAAATTACCGCCTCTTTGACTTTGTCGAGGGCAGCACCTTGCAACAGGTGCAGCAACCTGCCCAAGCACGAATGGCGGCGCAGGCCTATGGAAAGTTTGCCTCCTGGAGTCAGCAGCTGCCTGCAGCAGCATTTGAAGAGACTATCCCCAACTTTCATCGACTAGATCTTCGATTTGCACACCTTCAAGAAGTAGCCAAACAGCTTCCCTCTCTTGCAGAAGAAGAGCAAGCGCTTCTCCAAGGGTATTTGGAGCAGCTGCCTTTGGTGAATTGGTATCAGGACCAGCGCAACCATCTCCCCCTTCGGGTTACCCACAGCGACACCAAAATCAACAACCTGATTTTTTCGAAGACCCTCAGCCAAGTGGAAGCAGTTGTGGATTTGGATACGGTGATGGGGGGATACCTGATGTATGATTTTGGAGATCTCGTACGCACAGTTGCCTGCAGCCTACCGGAAACCTCCACTGAATGGGAACAGATTCGCGAGATCCCAGAACTGTTTGAAGAGCTGCTTGCGGGCTACCTAGAAGGGTTGAATGGTGCAATGACTCCACTGGAAGCGAAATCGCTCCTGCTTGGAGGAGAAATCATGACCCTAATCATGGGACTCCGGTTCCTCACCGACCACTTCGAAGGCAATGTTTACTACCGCGTAAGCTATCCCCTGCAAAACCTTCACCGAGCTAAAAATCAATTGGCACTCCTCCAGAGCCAACAGGAACATCGCACTCGCTTTGCCGATTTTGCTGCACAACTTCAAGAAAAGTAATTCGAAGAAGTAGCGTTTGCCATTACCTGACAATTTCCTGCAAACCCTTGGCAAAATTCAATGGTCTGCGGTAACTTGCTCTACCCATAAAAAGAAGCCTTTGTCTACCATCTTTGAAACCCGCATCGAATACCTCAAGGGGGTTGGCCCACAGAAGGCTGAACTGCTAAACAAAGAGCTGGGCATATTCACCTATGGGGACCTGCTGCAGCACTACCCCTTTCGCTACGAGGACCGCAGCACCTTCTTAAAAATCAAAGACCTCCACGAAGAGCTGGAACATGTCCAAGTGATCGCGCGAATCAAGAGTATTGATTTGGTGGGCATGGGGCCCAAAAAACGGCTGGTGGCTGTCTTGGTGGACGACACGGGGGAAATGGAGATGACCTGGTTTAAGGGCATCACCTGGGTACTCAAGAGACTGCCGCTAGGAGGTTCCTTTATTTTTTTGGGTAAGCCTGCCCTTTTTGGACGCAAATGGAGCATGGCTCACCCGGAGATGGAACCCATCGCAGCGGCCAATGAAACGCGAAATAAATTTCAGCCCGTCTACTCTACCACAGAGAAACTCAAGATTCGCTACCTAGATTCCAGGGGGATCTCACGCATATTGGAGCAGCTGCTTCCGCTCGTGTATCCACAGGTACAAGAGACCTTGTCTCCCGGAATTCTAGAGCAGTACCGACTGGTGGGAAAAAAGGAAGCCCTGAGACAAATCCACTTCCCAAGCAGTTTGGAAGGGCTTTCCCAGGCAAGAAAGCGCCTCAAATTCGAGGAATTTTTTTACCTACAACTTCGCTTACTTACCCTGAAAGTTACCCGAACCGAAAAATCACTGGGGCAGGTCCTCCGATCTACTCAGCTACTGACCGAATTTTACACCCGCCATCTCCCCTTTGAACTCACCAATGCCCAAAAGCGCGTGATTCGGGAAATTTTTGAAGACCTGAAGTCGGGCAAGCAGATGAACCGTCTGATTCAAGGAGATGTGGGCAGTGGCAAAACCATGGTGGCCTTTATTAGCATGCTACTCGCCATTGGCTCTGGGGCACAAACTTGCATCATGGCGCCTACCGAAATCCTTGCCAACCAGCACTACGAAGGTTTGCGGGCGTATGCCGAAGCCATGGGGCTGCAGATTGCCTTGCTTACCGGTTCCACCAAAAAAGCCGCTCGAAAG
The DNA here is from genome assembly GCA_044353615.1 of Algoriphagus sp. Taxonomy (GTDB): domain Bacteria; phylum Bacteroidota; class Bacteroidia; order Cytophagales; family Cyclobacteriaceae; genus Algoriphagus. The sequence goes on from JBILBQ010000051.1 coordinate 7,003, forward strand.
GTCCTGCATGAAGCCCTGCAGTCTGGAGAGTTGACCCTCTTGGTCGGAACGCATGCACTCTTGGAAGAGGTGGTCCAATTCAAAAACCTAGGCCTGGCAATCGTCGACGAGCAGCATCGCTTTGGGGTAGCGCAGCGGGCCAAACTTTGGGCCAAGAACGAGCAATACCAACCACACGTGCTTGTCATGACTGCCACTCCGATTCCACGAACTCTGGCGATGAGCCTCTACGGGGATTTGGATGTGTCTGTTATCGACGAACTTCCTGCAGGGAGAAAGCCCATTCAAACGGTTCACCGCTACGACAAGGACAGGCTTAAGGTCTTTGGATTTATACAGGAGGAAATCAAGAAAGGCAGGCAAGTATACATCGTGTATCCTTTGATCGAAGAGTCCCAAAGCCTAGACCTCAAAAATCTGATGGATGGCTACGAAAGTATTGCTCGCGCTTTTTCGCAGGTGCCTTTGAGCATCGTACATGGGGGCATGAAATCCGATGCGAAGGACTACGAAATGCAGCGCTTTGTAAAAGGGGAAACCAAAATCATGGTGGCCACTACGGTAATTGAAGTAGGAGTCAATGTCCCCAATGCCTCGGTGATGATTATTGAGAATGCGGAGCGATTTGGCCTTTCTCAGCTCCATCAACTTCGCGGGCGAGTAGGACGAGGTGCCGAACAGAGTTACTGCATCTTGATGAGTAAGGTGGAGCTCAGCCGCGATTCCCGCGTTCGCTTGGATACCATGGTCCGCACCAACGATGGATTTGAAATCGCAGACGTGGACCTGAGGCTTCGAGGACCGGGTGACTTGATGGGTACCCAGCAGAGTGGCATCACCGATCTTTTGATTGCTGATTTGAGTAAGGATGCTCCGCTATTGACCTTGGCACGAGATGCGGCACAGCAGGTATTGGCTGCAGATCCGACCTTGGAGAGCCCAGAACACTTCGCCATCCTAAGACAGGTGCGAGCGCAAAAAAACACGGCCGTCAACTGGAGCCGGATTAGCTAATCGGGTAGAATTATGATTTTTTGCGGGTAAACAGCCTGCCGATTCGCTGCACCAACTGCTTTTCTTTTTCCCAAAAAAAACGAAACTGCCCAAAAATAAAGCCATAGATCAAGAGCATAATTTGATACAAGGGCAGCACCAGCAGAAGGTACGCGAGGGTATTTACAAACCCTCCTCCTCTTTCAATGCCAAAAAAAGCAAGTATCGGATTCTTAATCAACAAGATGGTAGTTCCAGTGCAGGCAAAGACAAGCAAGACCAAAAGCACTTGGGTCAAGCTTTTCAGTTGCCATTTGCTTTGAAGACGCTGCAGAAATCCAGGTTTGGAAGAAGTCATTGTGCTATTTTTATTTACCAGGTAAAGACCCCCTCATTGAGGTTTTTCAAGGCCTGCATTTTGTATTTGGCATCGATCAAGATGGATACATTGTGCTTGCTACCGCCAAAAGACACCATCCGAACGGGAATGTCCAACAAGGAATCCATGACGGATTGAATCGCCCCTTTCGTTTCGGCAACTTGATTTCCTACTACACACACAATGGCCTGATTGGAGTCCACCTCCACCGTACCAAAGCGGCTTAGTTCTTCTACAATTTGATCTAAATGACTCAAGTCATCGATAGTCACCGAAACCGCAACTTCGGAGGTGGTGATCATGTCGATTGGAGTCTTAAAGGATTCGAAGACTTCAAAAATTCGTCTCAAAAATCCATAAGCCAAGAGCATACGGCTAGATTTAATGTTGATGGCAGTAATGCCATCCTTGGCAGCAATGGCTTTTACCCCTGTTTCGGCTACTTCTGCCTTGATCAGGGTACCTGCCGCAGTGGGGTCCATGGTATTCAGAAGCCGTACAGGCACATTATGCAGTTGTGCCGGCCAGATGGAGGCAGGGTGTAGAATTTTAGCGCCAAAGTAGGCCAACTCGGCGGCCTCATCAAATGAAAGCTCTGCGATGGGACGCGTGCGATCCACTACCCGTGGATCATTGTTGTGCATGCCATCAATGTCTGTCCAAATTTCGCAAACGGAGGCCTGGATTGCTGCTGCCACTAGGGAAGCCGTGTAATCGCTTCCTCCACGCTTCAGGTTGTCCACCTCGTTGCGGTGGTTTTTACAGATATAGCCTTGGGTGATGAAAAGCTGCTGATCTGGATATTGGGCAAGTATCGCTTTCAATCGCTCCGAAATTTTGCCCAGCTCTGGCTCCGAATTTTCATCGATGCTCATGAAGTCTAGTGCAGGCAACAACACTGCCGGGATTTCCAACTCTTCCAATAGCGTATGAAAAAGTTTGGTGGATAGCAGCTCCCCTTGAGCGAGGATATCCCGTTGAATTGCCTCGTTGAAAGAGATTTTGAGTAGGATGTTGAGAAACTCAAAATGCTCTTTTAAAATGTCCTCTGCTTTGGTTCTTGCAGCAGGGCTTTTCAAAAGTTCAGGATAAAAGTTCAAATAATGGGCATGCAGGGCATCAATCCGCTCCTTGGCGAGTACTTTATCGGCAGCCGCCAAGGCTTCGCCGATACCCACTAGGGCATTGGTGGTGCCGGAAAGGGCAGAAAGGACCACTATCGTGGGTTCAGTACTTCGTGTGATCAAGTCCATTACTTGATACATCCGTTCGGGACGACCTACGGAGGTCCCGCCAAACTTCATTATTTTCACGCGTTAATCAGCTTAATAGGTTAGAATCCAAGCATTTTAATGGCCGTAATCGCGGCCTCATCACCTTTGTTGCCATGCTTTCCTCCAGCTCGATCAAGGGCCTGCTGCTGGGTGTTCGGGGTGAGCACACCGAAGATGACCGGTTTGTTGTATTTCAAACTTACCTGTGTAATGCCATGCGCTACGGCATCGCAGATAAAATCAAAGTGGCGCGTTTCCCCCTGAATCACACATCCAAGGCAAATCACTGCATCGATCTGCTCATCCTGTGCACACCACTGTGCGGCTAGGGTAAGTTCGAAGGATCCTGGCACTTGCTTGCGAACAATGTTCTTGGAATTTACGCCATGCTGAAGTAAGGTTTCATAGGCTCCAGAATACAAGGACTCGGTCACCTCCTCATTCCATTCGGATACCACGATAGCAAATCGCTTTTTGGAGACGTCAGTTAAGTTTGCGGAGCTGTAGTCGCTGAGATTTTTTTGGGAACTGGCCATAAGAAAAGATGGGGTAGTAAGGGGTTAAAACAAAAAAGAGTAAGACACCAAGCGCCTTACTCTTCTAGTATGCATTTACAAAGCATTACTTAGCGGCAAGGCCTTCCAAGCGTGCTTTATGTTTTCGTGCCGCAGCGAATTCAAAGGACTCGTAGTATTTTTCTTCGATCTCAGTATACGTTAAGATAGCCTCTTCTACTTTTCCTGCTTCTTCTTGAGCTACAGCAAGTTTAGCCAAGTACTTTGGAGACATATACTTGTTCTCGTTCGTACGAGCGGCTTTGGTATATAGTGCAATAGCCTCTTCGGTTTTGCCCAACTCCAAGTTTGCATCACCAATCAACGAATAGGCTTTCGCCTGTACTAGGTAGTCGTCTGTAGAAAATTCTTCCAAGTGCGTCAACGCATCATCAAACTTCTTCTGAGAAAGGTAAATCGATCCGGTGTAGAAATGCGACAAGTTGGCCGCATCCGTACGAGGGTAGTCTTCAATAATGGTCAAAAAGCCTTTATTAATTCCATCTCCATTGAGCGCAAAGTCAATGCTATCCTGCTCAAAGAAGTATACCGCCTGAAACATCTCTGCTTGGGCTTTTTCATTTTGTTGTTGGGTATTGTATTGGAAAAACAAAATTCCTCCAATCAAAACCACAGCTACCACAAGGATGCCTACTAATATTTTGCTGTTACTTTTCAAAAAATCCTCGCCTGGAACTAATTTCTCTGCGATTACCTCAGGGTTTTCGATTAGTTCGTTTTGCTCTGATTTTGTTGTTTCTTTCTTAGCCATGTTGCTCAAATTTCGGTCGCAAATATACGGTTTTTATCAATTACACAAGCAATGCCTGTGCGGGCCTTCTCAATACTTATTCCATCACAAATGGATAGTCCTCCTGAACGTATACGTCCTTGAAGGCATCCATGCCATCTGGCCAAGGAGACTCCTCGGCAAACTTCACTGCATCCTCCACTTGGGTTTTTACTTTTTTATTGATTGCTTCAATCTCTGCTTCGCTTAGAAGTTCGTTTTCGCGAATGGTAGACAGCACCTGCTCGATTGGATCGCGCTGCTTGTACTCTTCTACTTCCTCCTTGCTGCGGTATTTCTGAGGGTCGGACATGGAGTGTCCTTTGAATCGGTAGGTTCTAAATTCCAATAGTGTTGGGCCATCGCCACGACGCGCTCTTGCGGCTGCTTCAGCCACCGCCTCGTGAATGGCTTCCACATTCATTCCATCTACAGGGAAAGAAGGCATATCATAGGCTTCACCGATCTTGTACAATTCAGTTACATTGGAAGTACGCGCTACAGAAGTTCCCATAGCATAGCCATTGTTTTCGATCACGAAGATCACAGGGCTCTTGTAAAGCATAGCCAAGTTGAAAGCCTCGTGCACTGCTCCTTGACGAAGTGCGCCATCACCCATTTTAGCAATACAAAGATTTTTGGTGCCGGCGTATTTTTCTGCAAAGGCAACGCCCAAACCCATAGGAATCTGTGCTCCTACAATTCCGTGGCCGCCCAAGAAGTTTCGCTCTTTATCAAAAATGTGCATGGAACCGCCTTTGCCTTTGGTGGTACCTGTGGCTTTGCCATAAAGCTCGGCCATGATAGCTCCAGGATCTGTGCCTAGGCCTAGTGGGTGTGCATGGCAACGGTAAGCAGTGATCCACTTATCGTCTTTGGTCAAAGCGGTAATGGCTCCAGAAGCGCAGGCTTCTTGGCCAATATACAAGTGACAAAATCCTCTGATCTTCTGTTGGCCATACAATTGACCTGCTTTTTCCTCAAAACGTCTCATCAAAAGCATGCTTTCGTACCAGAAAGCATAGGTCTCTTTGGAGTAGTTTACCTTGGTCTTTGCCGCTGCAGTTTTCTTTGCCATAGGGTACTGATCAAAATGTGCTATTTTAGGCCTCAAATATAGCAATCCCGACCTAAAAATTAGGATGACTTGCAAATAATTCGCCGCTCACATGATTTTGGAGTCCCTAGACCTCATTCAATTTAAAAACCACCTCCACAGCAAGCTTGTATTCAGCCCGCAGATCAATTGCTTGTTGGGAAGGAATGGGAGCGGAAAAACGAATGTATTGGACGGCATCCATTACCTCTCCTTGACCAAAAGTGCCTTGCAAAGCAGCGATGCGCTCAGCGTTCAACACGAAAAGGAATTCTTTACGGTAATTGGAAAATTTAAAGTAGAATCCAATCCTCTGGAAGTTCGCTGCACCTTGGAGCAGGGAAAAAAGAAACAGATTTTCCAAAACGGAAAGGCAGTCGACAAAGTCAGCGACCATGTGGGTAAAATCCCGTTGGTTTTAATTGCGCCAGACGATACCGAGCTGATAAAAGGAGGCAGTGAGGGGCGGCGGAAATTTTTCGATGGCCTTCTCGCCCAGTTGGACCATCCCTATCTAGAGGAGCTGATCCGCTACCACCATTTTCTCAAACAGCGCAATGCGCTGCTGAAGCAGTTTGCGGAAACAGGGAGGCGTGACCTCACCTTGCTGAGTACTTACGATGAGGAAATCATTTCCCTGAGTCAGTCCATTGCGAAACGAAGGGCAGCCCTTTTGGAAGAAATCGCTCCTTTACTCCAGCACTATTATGAGAAGCTCTCGATGGGTAGAGAAAAAGTAGCCTTGCACTACGAAACCGAAGCTTTGAGTGCGGATTTTCCAGACTTCTTCCTGCGGCTACGTCAAAAGGACTTAGTAACCAAAAACAGCAACGCAGGAATCCATAAGGATGATTTCGAGTTTCAGATCGATGGGCATCCATTGCGCAAATTGGGTAGCCAAGGGCAGCAGAAATCATTTATTATTGCCTTGAAGCTGGCACAGTTTGCCTTGTATGAAAAAGCCAAGGGGGAAAAACCCTTGCTGCTGCTCGATGATATTTTTGACAAGTTGGACGAGGAGCGAATCGGAATGCTGATGCAGCTGGTGTCCCAGGGCAACTTTGGGCAGCTATTTATTACCGATGCACGGCCGGAGCGATCCAAGGAGATTCTCAGTAGACTTAATACCGAAGTGGCTTTTTTTTATCTTGAAAATGGACAAGTGCTTTCTCAGGAAACTTAATTTGCATTTTCTGCAAATCTTTTTTTTGAGTTTAGTAAAATACGCTAAAGAAACCCGTTCAAATCCACGTCACGAGAGTTTGGGAATTGAGATATTTACTAGGCAACTAAATCATCTAACCTGAAGGTTTTTAGACAGAAAAAATCAATCTTTTTGTTTCACTTTAGGGAAACTTTTTTAACTTTACACATTGGATAAAATTCAGAAACACCGAAAGATCACGTTTTATAAAAACTACTTTCAAGACTTCTTTTCCAAACAAACCAAAAAGGTAAAAGAAAAAATTATTTGGACTTTTGACTTGGTTGAGGACCTCCAAAGGGTTCCTGAAACCTATCTGAAACACCTAGAGAACACGGAGGGACTATATGAAATCCGAGTTCAATTTGGAGGGGACATTTTTAGAATTTTCTGTTTTTTTGACGAAGGACAATTAGTTGTCCTAGCGAACGGATTTCAAAAGAAAACTCAGAAGACGCCTAAGAAAGAAATAAATATGGCCCTCAAAATAAAAGCAGCATATGAAAACGAAATGAGAAGCATTCAGGATAACGAAAATTAAAGCAGGATGAATAGAACTAAAAACTTGACAACTCTTGAAGAGTTTAAAGAAAAAAACTACGGCAAACGGGGGACAATAGCGCGTGACGAACTTGAGTCCGGCTATGACGCCTTTAAAATTGGCGCCTTGATTCAGCACACTCGTGTCGAGTTGGGCATGACTCAGGAACAGCTAGCAGAAAAAGTAGGGACAACAAAATCCTATATCTCAAAAATCGAGAACGATATAAAAGAAGCCCGAATTTCGACACTCCAAAAAATCATTGAACTTGGTTTTGGTGGACGGCTCGAGCTTTCCATCAAATTTTAACACGAACCCTCTTCGTGGTTTGGTTACACAGGAATAACTACAAAAAATAAGGGGCCGAAGCCCCATTTTTTTTTACCACAGTGTTGTAGGATATTCTCCTTGCTGATGGAGCTGCTGCAAAGCCTCGATCACAACGGGACGATCTTCGGTGTAGGTCACCCCAAACCAGGTTTTTCCGCCTGGAAGAATTTCAAAGGCTGCTTTATTATCTTGAATCAAGTTGTTGGCTACTGTAGGAATGTAAAATTCTGACTTTAAGTTGGCTAGATTAGCTGGCAGGAACTCCCCCCACATACTTTCAATTTCTTGAAATACGGAGGGATGAAATCCCCAAAAATTCATGCTTACAGGAGTATTTGGAGCAATCTCCAAGGCTTCCCCTTCCCCTCGACTGAGGATTTTATCTCCTTCTTTTGCAATAGAAGTTCGCTCGATCATCCCAATGAGTTGCCCTTTGGCATTCGTATCGCAAACTCCCCGGCTCACTGTTCCGTGCGCAGAGAGGACATTTTTTAAGGCGTAACCAACCATGGCATGTAGATCAGGCTTCACAGTAGTAGTCAAAAACTTACCTAGAACTTCAAAAGCCTCTTTTCCATAAAAATCATCTGCATTGATGACTGCGAAAGGCTCATGCACCGCATCTTTTGCACAAAGCACTGCATGGGCTGTACCGAAAGGCTTCACCCGGTCCGCTTGCTTAAGATTAGCGGGCACAAAGCTATCCAAGGATTGTAACACCCAGTCTACTTCAATTTTACCTTGAAGCTTGGGCATAAACTTCTCCTGGGCAATTTCCAGGATCTCCTGACGAACGATAAATACTACTTTCCCAAATCCAGCTCGGATGGCATCAAAAATCGAATATTCTAAGATGGTCTCTCCGTTGGGGCCAAAACCATCAATTTGCTTGTTTCCTCCATACCTGCTGCCCATTCCGGCTGCCAAGACTACGAGTGTTGGTTTGCTTGTCATTGTATCTCTTAAAAAAACGTAGGCAAAAATACCCCGAATTCTATTCCGAGCAAATACAGATCCATTTTATCGAAGTTCATTTTTAACCCTATCTTAATTTTTTTTGCCTTATTTTTTTACTTTTTACTTCATTTTTAAACCTGTTTTTAATTACAAAACATATTTTTTTATTTTTTTGATTCTTTTTTAATCTTATTTTTTGATTTATTGTAAAATATTAACTTATTTTCCATCCTGTTTTCAACAAAACCTTTCCTTCCTTAAAAAAATGAAAAAAATCGAAGCCATCATCCGCACCTCTCGCTTTGATTACATCCACCGATGCATTTCCAAATTGGGCGTCAAGTTTCTCTCCTTCTACGAAGTAAAAGGGATGGGATTTGAACATGCCCGACAGGAAACGTACCGAGGAGTAGCCTACGAGCCAGCCTACATCCCGCGCACCAAACTTGAAATCGTCGTTCCAGACGATATGGCAGAAGGCGTAATCAACTGCATCCTCCAAGAAGGAAAAACCAACGAAGTGGGCGATGGGAAAATCTTTGTCTACGAAGTACTCGAAGCCTACCGCATTCGCAACCAAGACAGAGGCGAAGCCGCCCTTTAATCATTTCTAATTCAACTCACCGCCACCGCTCTCTCACCTATGGAAGCACCTGTTCAAGACCTATTCACCATCAACAACCTCTGGATGATGATATCCACCTTGTTGATCTTTATCATGCACCTCGGATTTGCCACTCTAGAAGCTGGCCTTACACGAGCCAAAAACACCGTCAATATCCTCTTCAAAAACACAATAATTCCTGCATTGGGAATCCTTTCCTATGCTTTTGTGGGCTTCAACCTGATGTATCCTGGGACTGACTTTGCAGGTTCCTTTTTTGGATTCTCTGGATTTGGACTCTCCTTGCCCGAAGGTTGGGATAGCAGCAATTACAATGCAGGCTATACCTACTTCACCGACTTTATCTTCCAAGCCATGTTTGCCGCTACAGCTGCCACCATCGTTTCAGGAGCGGTTGCCGAACGAGTAAAGCTGGGGCCCTTTCTAATCTTCTCCCTAATCTATGTAGGCATCTGCTACCCTATTGTAGGCATGTGGAAGTGGGGTGGAGGTTTTTTGAACACCCTAGAAACACCTTTCTATGATTTTGCTGGATCTACTATCGTACACACGGTAGGAGGATGGGCAGCACTAGTAGGCGCATTTCTACTCGGTCCACGCATCGGAAAGTACACCCCTACAGGAATGAAGGCGATCCCTGGTCACAACATTCCCATGGCCACTATGGGCGTATTTTTGCTCTGGTTTGGCTGGTTTGGATTCAATGGCGGCTCTGTCCTCAGCGCAGATCCAGGCACCGTTTCTCGCGTATTTGTGACCACCTCGCTAGCTGCCTCTGCCGGCGCCATCGGAGCACTCCTCACCTCTTACATCAAATTCAAAACCTATGACATCACCATGGTCCTCAATGGCATCTTGGCAGGTCTCGTAGGCATCACCGCTGGTGCTGACAAAATGGGGGCACTAGATGCGGTGTATATCGGAGCCATAGGTGGAGCCTTGGTAGTTTTGGCTGTCATAGCATTTGACAAACTCAAAATTGATGATCCTGTAGGCGCCATTGCAGTACACTTAATTGGCGGGATCTGGGGCACATTGGCCGTGGGGATTTTTGGAGAGTTGGCGGGATTGAACCAACTCCTTTCCCAACTCATTGGAGTCGCTGCAGTAGGTGCTTTTTGTTTGGGTAGCTCCTGGCTGATTTTCTTCACCCTCAAGCGAACCGTCGGCATTCGGGTTGATGAAAAAGAAGAAATCGAAGGACTCGATATCAACGAACACCAAATGCGGGCATACCCCGATTTTGCCACCAAAGATTAAATTATATGATTATCCGCAATTATGCCAGTAGCTAAGATATGTTTGATTTTCTGCGGTTAATCGTTGATAGTCCATAGGCCACGGCCCACAGGCGGTCCAAGGTTGACAGCTCACTTAATTGAACTTCAACCCTTTTTTTCTCTGGTTAGTGGTGAAAAAGCGGATAACCATATTTAAATTAAAACTAAACCACCACAAAAATCCCCTGGGAAGTCAAAATCTCAGGGGATTTGCTTTTTATGCACTTGGAAGAAAGGCCAAGGGCCCCACATGACGCAGTAAAATAGTCTGATGCAGGTGGCCAAACTTTGCATAACACCAAACCTTAAATTCTAAAAACTCTTCGGGAAGCAAGTACCCAATTCCTTTTTTCAGCTCTCGTTCAAAAAGAAACCTATTGAAGCTTACTTTCTGTAAAATAGTCTTTACGTAATCCAGCATGGTCTAAAAATTTTGAAAGGATTAACTGATTTTAAGTTTTTGTACGGCAGCATATCCCAAGATGTTGCGTTATTTTGAGGGACCTAGCTGAAATTACTCTATTTTCGTATCCATGATGAGTGCTGCACGACATGTATTGACTTTCTTCTGCCTTGGCGTATTGCTATCGTTTCGGGCATTTGGGCAGGAGGTAAAGGTGGATCTCGGGCCAGATCAACTTGGCATCAACGAGACCTTTACGATCAAAGTCACACTCTCCAACGAAAAAATAAAGTCCTACGATCAATTTCCTGAGATCCCAGGATTTCAAAAACAAGGCATCTCCCAGTCCTCCTCGATGAATATCATCAATGGGCAGATGAGTAGCTCCAACAGCATCATCCAGTATTACAAACCTTCCCGAAAAGGCCAGTTTACTTTGCCCAAATTTTCGGTGCTCATCAACGGCCAAGCGGCTGCTTCTCCAGGAAAACGAATTACAGTGACCGATGCTGCTGCAAGTGCCCCAAGCGGGGGCAATGCCTTCGATCCATTCGCAGAGTTCTTTGGAAGAAATGAAGAGATCCCTGAATTTGTGGAAATCGCAGACGATGCTTTTTTCGCAGTCAACATTGATAAAAGCGAAGTGTATGCTGGCGAAGGTTTTACGATGGACATCTCTTTCTTTATGTCCGAGCAAAACCAAGCCCCTTTTCAATTTTATGAAGCAGGCAAGCAGCTCGATGCCATCTTGAAGAAATTAAAGCCTGCAAATGCCTGGGAAGAGAACTTCAGCATCACCACCATTGAACCCCAAACAGTGGAGCGAAACGGCAAAAAATGGGTGAAATTCAAGGTTTTTGAAAGCACCTTTTTCCCTTTCTCTGAAGGAAAAATAGAAATTCCACGCGTGCCTTGGGAAATGATTAAATACAAGGTTGCCAAGAATCCATCTCTCTTTGGCGCGAATCGGCAAGAAGACTTCAAGACCTTCTACTCTAGCCCTAAAACCATCACCGTAAAGCCCTTGCCTCCGCACCCTCTAAAAAGTGAAGTGTCCGTAGGAATCTTTCAGCTTCGCGAAAACATCACCACGTTGGAAGCAAAAACTGGGGAAGGCTTTAACTATAATTTTGGAATTGCAGGAATCGGAAATATCAATTCCCTCGCTGCTCCAAAGCGTCTTCCTGGCACCAACCTAAATACATTTGACCCCAATGTGCGACAGCAGATCAACCGCGGCTATGGCCGTGTATCGGGAATTAAAGAGTTTGACTACTTTATCACCCTCAACGAAGCCGGAGAATACCCATTGGATCAATATTTCAGCTGGATCTACTTTGACCCGGAGCGGGAGGTGTATGATACACTCAAGCCACAAGCGCTGATTCGTGTGACAGGTGAATCCAAAATTAATGAAGCCTTGTCTGGTCAGCGCCTTGGTGGCATCTACGATAAAATCGCCACTGAAAGCAACCAATTTTTAAACCAGCGATATAAGTACTATTTTACCAACGCAATCAATGTATTACTTCT
>JBILBQ010000132.1:0-5826 GCA_044353615.1 Algoriphagus sp.
TGAGATCAAGAAAGCCTATCGCAAGCTTGCGATTCAGTACCATCCTGACAAAAACCCAGACAATCCTGAAGCTGAAGACAAGTTTAAGGAAGCAGCTGAAGCCTATGAGGTATTGAGCAATCCGGAGAAAAAGCAGCGCTACGACCAATTTGGCCATCAAGGCATGGGAGGTAGTGGAGGCTATGGCGGTGGCGGCATGAACATGGAGGATATATTCTCCCAGTTTGGCGACATCTTCGGAGGTGGAGGCTTTGGCTCCTTCTTTGGTGGAGGCGGTGGAGGTAGACGAACCAAAAAAGGCACCAACTTACGGGTGAAGTTGAAGCTTACCTTGAGTGAAATTGCAAATGGCGTAGAAAAGAAAATTAAAGTGAAACGGCAGGTAGTCGCCCCTGGCGTAACTTTTAAATCTTGTTCTGCCTGTCAAGGGAGCGGACAAGTAAAGAAAGTTGTCAATACCATGTTGGGTCAGATGGTTTCTGCAAGCACATGCGGGGTGTGTGGAGGTTCCGGACAACTCGTAGACAAAAAGCCCGATGATGCGGATTCACGTGGTCTTCTACTGAAAGAAGAAGTGATCTCCATCACCATCCCAGGTGGCGTGGGTGAAGGCATGCAACTCAGCATGTCTAGCAAAGGAAATGAGATGCCTGGTGGAATACCGGGAGATTTATTGATTGTGATCGAAGAGGCAGAGGATGGGATTTTCCAACGGGAAGGCAATAATGTCATCTACGACCTACACATTTCTTTTATAGAAGCTGCCTTAGGGGAATCCGTCGAAGTTCCTACCCTCGATGGGAAGGTAAAAATCAAAATTGATCCAGGAACGCAAAGCGGAAAAATGCTCCGGCTCAAGGGCAAGGGAATTAAAGATATAAATGGATATGGCAGAGGCGACCAACTCATTATGGTTAACATTTGGACGCCTACTACACTTTCAAAGGAAGAAAGAGCTGTTTTGGAAGGCTTGAAACAGTCTGAAAACTTCAAGCCCGACCCAGGAAAGCAAGACAAATCCTTCTTTGATCGGATGAAAGAGTTTTTTTAAAAAATTGAAAAGCCAGAGTCAAGCTCTGGCTTTTTTTATATTTTTAAAGAACCTTTTTTTTGCTTCCCCCGTAACCTATTGTTATGCTTAAAAAATTGTGCCTTTTTCTATTTCTTTTACCTAGTTCAGGGGGCTGGGTACATGCACAATTTGTAAAGGAATATCGGGTACCCGAAAAGGCTGGAATTGAAAAGGTGAGCTTGAATTTTAGTTCCTACAAAAGTGAAACTCAGGTAAAGCGGAGTGCTGGATTGGATCCACTTCGAATTCATGGACACCTGTTGCAGGCGAATATTCTCCCCGATTTCCGATCGGCTACTTCAAAAAATCAGTTGGTGGCCAGCCTGGTTCACAAGAATGTTGAATCAGACAACCTCGGCAAAAGCATTACTTCTAAATTATTCTCTAGCACTTCTGGCTTTGATCACAGTTGGGATGTAGGGCTGACAAGTAATTATACCTACGACTTGGATTTTAATCTTGGCCTAGGTACTGCAGATTTTGATCTTGCCCAGCTTGCTGTCTCTACCCTTAAAATTAAAAGTGCAAGTGCAGATGTTTTTATTCATTACAGCACAAATTTGCCAAACTTAGTCGCAATGGACACTTTGCTGGTTACGCTCAACATGGGAGCGGTAGACCTACATCAAGCCCAGTTGACTCAAGCGAAAAAGGTGATAATTGAAGTGAATTACGGGCAGATAAGTTTGAATTATGGACAGCCTCAGTCCTTCAAAGGGCAAGTGATCGCCGCAGTAGCTGGTGGGACGATTTATTTAAAGCTTCCACCTGAATCTAGTCCCGTCAAGATTCGAATCAAAACAACCCCGCTTTGCCGTATCGCTGTACCAGATTATTTAAGGGCCATAGGGGAAGATACTTTTGTAACTAAAGGATATTCTGCCTCAGACCCTAGGCTTTTGGAATTTGTTTTGGATGTGGGGGTAGGCGCCGTTACTGTCGAATAAGTATGTTAGAAATCCGCCAACTCAACAAAACCTATGGGAGCCACAGGGCGCTAACTGACCTGGATTTAGTGGTTCCAGAAGCAGGGATTTTTGGTTTGCTCGGGCCCAATGGAGCAGGTAAGACCACGCTCATTCGCATCATCAATCAGATTATAGAGCAAGATAGTGGGGAAGTGATCTTGGATGGGCAACCGTTGTCTGGAGAGGCCATCCGCAAAATTGGATATCTCCCAGAGGAGCGGGGCTTGTACAAGAAGATGGGGGTTTGGGATCAGCTGATTTATTTTTCTCGAATTAAAGGGCTGACTGCATCCGAAGCAAAACAGCGGGTGAACTATTGGCTGGAGAAATTTGAAATCTCTTCCTGGAAAAACAAGAAAATTGAAGACCTGTCCAAGGGTATGGCTCAGAAGATTCAATTCATTGCGACAGTCATTCATGAACCACGGCTTTTGATTTTGGACGAGCCTTTTTCCGGATTTGATCCCGTCAATGCGGCACTTCTCAAGGACGAAATTTTAGAATTGAAAAAAGCAGGGACGACTATATTGTTGAGCACCCATCGCATGGAGTCTGTAGAACTGCTATGTGATCAAGTAGCGATGATCCATAAATCAAAGAAGATTTTGGATGGAAGCATCCGAGAGATTAAATCAAGGTTTAGGCCCTTGGAAATCCGTGCTAGCCTTCAGCAACTCAACCAAGAGCTGCCAGATACCTGGAAAATAGAAGCTACAGAGGAGGGGAAGGTAGATCTTTTGATTCCGCTCAATGGCCAATCTCCCAATCAATTGCTTCGGGAATTGATGACTTTTGGGGAGGTGATTTCCTTCCAGGAACGATTTCCAAGTATGGAAGAAATTTTTATACAGCAAGTAAATGCAAGCGGCCATGCATAAGGTTTTCCTAGTGATCCAACGCGAGTATTTGGCTAGGGTGAAGAAAAAATCCTTTCTGGTGGCAACCTTACTTACCCCTTTGATTTTCCCAGCGATCATGGCGGTCTTTGTATGGATTGCTGTGGAGGAAAAGGAAAACCAATCCCTACGGGTAATTGAAGTGGTGGATGAGTCCGGGCTTTTTTTTATGGAGAGCTCTGATCAATATGCCTTTAGCTCCTCGGTAACCAATTTGGAAGAGGCAAAAGCCTTGGTCACTAAGGGGGAGCGTTATGGAGCTTTGTATATTCCCAAGATGGAGCTGTCGGCTCCAAAGGGTATTCAATTTTATGGATTAGAAAATCCAAGTACGGCATTGGTGGGCTATTTGGAAGGGGCACTCAAACGGAAAATTGAAGATCAGAAACTCTTTGCCAAGGGAATAGATCCGAAGGTATTGAAGGAGATTCGGACTGAAGTAGCCGTGCAGGCCCTCACACTTGGGGATGCAGGGGAAGAAAAAGTGACAGATGCAACCGTGAATTATGCACTTGGATTTTTGTCTGGTATCTTGATTTACCTCTTTATTTTTATTTATGGCAACCAAATTATGCAGGGGGTTATAGAGGAGAAGTCCACGCGGATTGTGGAGATTTTGGTTTCATCACTACGGCCGTTTCAACTCATGATGGGTAAGATTGTCGGCATTGGTGCAGTGGGATTGACCCAGTTTTTAATTTGGGTACTTCTAGTGGGTACACTTTCTTCGCTGGTGATGGGGGTGTTGGGTATGCAAATGCCCCAACAACAGGCTATGGAGATGGCAAATCCGGAATTGATGGCAGCAACACCTGACACGGGGGAATTGGGGGCGATACTTCAGGTCATTGACGGCATTGACTTTGTGTCTTTGGTGGCGGCCTTTGTTTTTTATTTTCTCGGCGGATATTTGTTGTACGGCGCCTTGTTTGCTGCTGTAGGTGCTGCAGTCGATGCGCCTTCAGATGCCCAGCAATTTATGTTTCCCATTACGATCCCCTTACTGGTTGGATACATGGGCTTGTTTGTTTTTGTACTCCAAGATCCAAGTAGCAGCATTTCTTTTTGGCTTTCCATTATTCCGCTCACCTCACCGATTGCGATGATGGGTCGGATCAGCTATGGGGTTCCGTTTTGGGAGTTGGCCTTATCGATGGGCTTGCTGATGCTCGGCTTTTTCGGGACTACTTGGCTGGCGGCTAAAATTTATCGAATTGGCATTCTGATGCATGGAACCAAGCCTTCTTACAAGACGATGTGGAAATGGGTCAAGAGTTCTAATTGATAGTCTACCCTAGTGGTGTAAGTTAGATTTATTCTGAAGGGAAGTAGTTGATTTTCCAAGAAAGCCTTATTTTTCCTGAGATAGAGATACTTTTATTTTCATTCTTTAGTTACTAGTATACTACACCCCCTTGCGAATGAAAAACCGTTTTCAGGATATAGCCTCGATTGACTTTTATCAAAACAAAAAGTTAGTGAAATGGCTGATTTTTTTAATATCTCTTTTGCTGGGGTTGGGATCGATAGGGTATACGCACCGACTCGTGGAGGAGCTGCGAGAGCGGGAGGATAGGCAAATTCGCGTGTTTTCCGCGGCCTTAGATTATGCAGCCACTACTTCAGAGAACCTGACCTTTATCAATCAGGAGATTATTCAACAGAACTATTCATTCCCCATCATTATGGCCGATGAACAGGGGAACCCAATTGACTATCGAAATATTTCGTTTAAAAATAGCAGGGATAAGACCGATTCCATGCAGGTTTTAAAAGAGGTGTTGTTGGAAATGCAGGAGGATTACCCACCGATAGTCCTGCAAGAAGCAGATATTCGAATTTATTACCGGAATTCTGAGTTGCTGACCAATTTGAAATATTATCCCTACATCCAACTGGCGGTGATTTTACTTTTTGGACTCCTGGTCTATGTGGTGTTTAATCAAAGTAAATTATCAGAGCAAAACCGGGTATGGGCTGGGTTAACAAAGGAAACTGCCCACCAGCTGGGTACGCCTATTGCCTCGCTGATGGCATGGATGGATTACCTGAAAAACTCCCCCGTTTGGGATGAAAACCAGGAAATTATTCAGGAAATGGACAAAGATGTGACCAAGCTTCGGGTAGTCACGGAGCGGTTTAGTAGCATTGGGAGTAGGCCTGTGATACAGCCAGAAAATGTTTATGAAATTATCGAAGAGGGGGTTTCCTACCTGAGGCCTCGAATTTCCACTAAAGTAGATTGGGAGATCCAATCCGATTCGAAGGAATTAGTTGCCCTATTAAATAAGCCGCTGTTTGATTGGGTGATTGAAAATGTTTGCAAAAATGCGGTCGATGCAATGAAAGGTAAAGGGATGATTCGTATTTCCCTTTTCCAAGACAATGACAAATTTGTAGGTATCGATATCAGCGATACGGGGATGGGGATTGAGAAAATGAAGTTCAAAAAAGTGTTTACCCCAGGATTTTCTTCACGGAAAAGAGGTTGGGGACTAGGCCTCACCTTATCCAAGCGCATCGTGGAGGGCTACCATGGGGGGAAGATTTTTGTTAAGCAGTCTGAACTAGGGAAAGGCACCACTTTCCGCATCTTACTTCCAGTACCTATGGTGGAAGGAACTCCCTTCAAAAGCAAAGGAATGTGGGATGGGGTTTGAGAAATTAACCGAACACTAGCAGCTTCAAAATGCCTGAAGCAAATTCGAAAGCTGTTGAACTGCAACTTAAAGAAATGGGGTTCATTCATTTTTAGCTACATTTGCTGCCTGAATTTTAGCTGTCATGAGTTTATCAACCGAAATCAATAAACGTAGGACCTTTGCCATCATTGCTCACCCGGATGCTGGGAAGACTACCTTAACCGAAAAATTGCTGCTTTTTGGAGGGG
>JBILBQ010000052.1:0-18703 GCA_044353615.1 Algoriphagus sp.
TAGTGCAGTGACATTGTAGGTTGTAGCAGCAGGGCCATCGACATCATTCCCTAGAACAAAACCAGTCAATGGGCTGTCGCTACAAACCGTAAATGTCTGATCAATAACGACCGGCTCAGGGTTTACGGTAACTGTGATTGTGAATGGAGTACCTTGGCAATTATCAGCAGATACAGGTACAAGAGTGTAAACGACATTTACTGGATTTGGAGTAACATTTTTGAAAGCATCATCAGCAAGTGCAGATGCCAAAAGTCCATCTTCAACTTTAGCTCCTCCAGCAGATACAGTCAACCCATTCAGGTTAAGATCCGTGATGTTATAGGTGGTTCCAATAGGTATAAGATCACCATTCAAACCATTCACAGGATTAAAAATAAATGTATCACCTGAACAGATGGCTGGTGGAGTTTTATTTAAAATCACCGGGGTAGGATTAACCGTGATAGTGAAAACCTTCTCCACACTAGCACAGCCATTATTCGAAGCAATTACTTTGTATTCTAATGAAAGCGGAGCGTTGGTTGAATTAATTATGGGTTGTGTAAAAGTTAATTTTGACCCCGTTCCACTTGGAATATAACCACTTAGCCCAGTGACTGGAGCTACAGTCCAAGAAAAAGTGGTTCCCGGACCAGGCATTGTAGAACTAAATACAATTTCAGCCGGGATGCCTCCCGAGCAGATGGTTTGTGTGAGATTGGTATTGGTAATGACGGGCTCTTCCTTGAATTCAAACCTAGAAAAAGTAGAGGTGGTATTGTTAGTAAGACATTGGGTATTGATGGTAACTTTTATTTTATAAGTTCCGTATTTCTTGAATTTTATAATTGGGAATCGACTTCCATCATTGGTTGGGGCCACAAATTCATATGAGTTTGCATCAGCCAAATCAATTTCATTATCTTTAAACACCTCCCATTTATAGTCCTTAGGAGCAAAGGGAAACTCTCCAAACAAGGGTTTAATTGTATTTTCACTAAAATCAAGAACATGTTCTGGAGTAGTTTTGCAAACGGAAATATTCGCGCCACTATCCTGAAGAACTACTTTGGGTGTTCCCAATACATCTATCCGTTGGGGTGCAGAAGACACTGTTCCACATACATTTGTAATTTTGAGCACCACATTGTAGGCGCCTGGCTGAGTAAATTTAATTTTTGGATTAGGTGAAGAGCTCAGAGTTCCATCTGTGAATTCGAATCCTGATGATATAGCGGGAAGAGCAACTGGCGTAACTACCCACTCGTAAGTTGGATTTTGGCATAAAATACCAACGATATTGGAGGTATTGGTGAATGCTATTGTTTCATCTTTGCATATTTCTGGTCCAGGGGTAAATGTAAAATCTGGGACTGGAATGGCTTGAACATTGACGATTGTTATTGCCTCAGTACTAATTTTACATCCTGCAGTTGATGGGTTTTTAATCCTAAGTTTTATGCTCCAACATCCAGGTGAGACGATGTCTCCAGGTAGATTTAGATTGCCGTCTTCATCTATCAAACTTGCATACTCTGGGAAAATATAATCTCCATTTTCATCTACACTTAGATCTACTAACTCCTCTGCCCCTCCTGGAGGAGTTATAAGCCATTCTCTGATATATTCAGTCAAACAAACATTTCCGTCCCCGTACTGGCCTTCTGTACTAATGTCGCTAGCCTTTAAATTTTCGCCTTCACAAAGGTATTCAGGGGCATCAACTCCAGCGATTGGGGCTACACTGGTGTTTACCAATTTAAATGCACCATTTCCATTTTTTGAATAGTCGTTACAAATAGTGTTTTTACTGGAGCCTTTGTTAAATAATAAAAAGCCTACTTCAAAATAATATTTACCAAATCGTAAATCAGATTCAACTGAACTACAGGTTGCTCTATTAAATATGTGAGAAAGAGATTCACTCGCCATTAACTTGCTATGGGTGTAAACTTCCTCATCTGAACCATCTCCCCAATTAATAGTGTATTTTGAGCCTGGATAATTATTTCTCATGCTCTGTTTGGCGATTTCAAACGAAACTGAAGCACCAACACAAATATTATCGTTGTCAAGGTTTGAAATTCCAGAATTACCCGTATTGAAATTGAAAATGTAGCTGTAAGTAGAGCTTCGGCCACTAATTGTTTTTGTGAATTCAATTAAATAATAACCTATAGGTGTCCCTAAGGGGATTTTAACTGAACGGCCAATTGTTCCAGTTACAGGCAAATTTGAAGATGACCAAATTCCTGAGTTCAGCGAATACAATCTAGCTGTTGTATTAGGACCCCAAGAACCTCCTAATTCAGACATATTTAAATCATTTAGTAATTCTGCTGAACTTCCCTGTTCAACTGAACCGAAATGATAATTAGGATTTGTGGTTGTGTTTGGATTGTCTAAACATCTAAAATCTACACCTTCTGCACTTCCACTAACATTAACATAGGGAGTGGTAAAAGGCGTACTATTTGAACCAATTACAAAAGTATTTGGTAATTCGTAGCTTAATCTGGACGCAGGCACACCATCCGGGCCATATGAAATTCGTAATTTGTAGTTAGTGCCTGCCTGAGTACCCGCAGGAATCTTTCCATTTAAAACTGGTGTAAAAAATTCTTCCTCGCTTGCAATAACGATGGGGGTGGAAAAATCCCCTAAATTATTTGACAACTCCAATTTAAAAACATTGTCTATAGGCAGAACCCCCTTGGGTTCAAAAAGGACGGAAATATGTCCTTCTGGGAAATAGGTTAAACTAGAGTTAAAAGAAATTACCTGAATGGTTACTGCAGATAGATCTAAATTCTCCTCTATGGCTGCAACGTTGTTAAACTCAAGTTGCTTAAATGCACTAGTATTGGTAGTGGAATTGGAGCTTTTTTCAGAGAAAACTGAAAAAGTTAGCTTATCTCGTAAATCGATGAACCCTTTCCCAACAGAAAGCAGGTAGAGAAAAAATAAGCCAGTTACAAAAAATATATATTTTAAACTTTTCTTGGACATTTTGGGCATTATTGCGCTAAGATGGCTAACAAGAATTGGGGATTAATATTTTCATCAAGAATCAATTTGGGGAAAATTAATTTGCCCAAAAAGGACCTCTATTTTTTTTGTATTTGAATAATAATTTACTTCCCTTCAAATTAGGTGATAAAAGGAAGCTTCATTCATGTTTTTAAAATTCGCTTCTATTCCTTTGGAAAAATCGTGCCAATTTATTTTAAAGAGGGTTGTTTTTTCTGTTTCGAGTATTTATCCTCAATTAAACTCCACTTTGAGATAAATTTTATTGCGTACATTCTTTATTTTAATTGTGCGATCTTTAAAACTGATTTATTTGCGAGTTGTTCAAATAAAAATTTTAAGCTAGTCAGGTTGAATATATTTTATGAATAATAAGTAATGTCTAAATTCATTTATTTTTAAAAATTTTTAATTTAACTATTAAAAGTATAAATTTTTTAATAGTAGCGCGTTTTTAAGAACTCACTAATCCAAGTAATATTAAAAAAAAGGGCGGAAATAAATAAATTGGTGGGCGAATTCTTTTCTCTAGGAAAAGGAGGCTACTCAATTAAGCGTATAAATCCATCAAAAAAATGATTTTGAACAATCAACTCACTTAATTAACCATCGATATGCAAGATTAGCCTGAGCAAAAGGCTTTCTTTGAAGGTTGATAAGCTAGTAGGTCTTGATTTTTATAACTGGCCATAAAAAAAACACCCAAATTCATTTTGGGTGCTTCATTTTAGCATGGACTGTAACTTACCTATTTTTTCTTCCTCCCCCCTATCACCCCATCCAACGAATATCTTCCTCCATCAGAAATTAAAATCGAAAGAAAAAGGGTAAAAAAGAGCAGGGAGAGTTCCTTCTCCGAAAAGGGATCACTTGCATGTGCATAAAATGAGGCCATCAGCATCGTAAAAAGTAAGGGCAGCGTGGCCCAGCGAGTTTTGAATCCTGCCATCACCAAGAGGGAGCACCCTACTTCTGCGAAAAGGACGAGCCCCAAACTGATTTCTGGTCCCAGCCCAAAGGGATCGGCAAATTTTAAGTTACTTACCCTCCCGACAGTTTGATCTCGTAACTACCTGTGAGCGCTGCCACTCTTCCCCCAGGAGGAGTAGGTACCGAAAACACCAAGATCAGGTCTGTACCATTTTTGGTGTAGGAGATATCCACTTGAGCCGCTGGCTTGCTGCCAGTGAGCCGTATTTTATCAAAGTTGGTGCCCACAAATTCCCAGTTGCCAGAAGAATCAAACAAGTCATCTGCTCCACTGACGGTGTAGGTCTTGGTCGTCCCTTGTAATTTTAAATTCAGGTTGGGATAGAATTTGCTTTCATCCATCTGGTTTCGTTTGACATAGCCAGTAGTGCCGAGAGAATAGGTAATACCGGTTTCTCCGCTTAACTTTTCTAGTGCAAGCTCTTCAGGTGTTTTTTGGTCCTCTGCACAGGAAGCAAAGAGACCAAAGCAAAGGAATAAGACCAATAGCTTTTTCATCGATTAGTGGATTACAGTGAACTTGATTAGGTGTAGGGTATCTCGTGTACTCAAACGAAGGAAGTACATTCCTGGCTTGAGGTACTGAGTCGAAAACCCGAGTCGCCCATTTCCAGCATCCTCCAAAGTCAGCTCTCCTATCACTTTTCCGGAGGCATCCACCAAGGAACTGGTACGAATACTGCTAATGCCTTCCGCAAACTCGAGGTAAAGGTAGCTATCTACTGGGTTGGGGTAAGCCTTAAGGGTATTACTTTCAAGAGGACGCTCAGGGGCAGAAAGGACGACGTCAACCCGTACGTTAATATCGATACTGCTAGTATTTCCACTAGTGTCGGTAAGGGTGTAGGTAACCTTAGTGTCTCCACCATCGCTTCGGCTAAACTCAGTTTTGGAAAGCTTTCGCTCCTTGATGCTACAGTTGTCGCTGCTCCCTTCGTCGAAATCCTCCCACTTCAAAGTAGCTTTCCCTTGCGAATCCAGCTTGAGGGTGTAAGTTGCCTTTGTCTTCAGGGTAGGCTTAATTTCATCCACCACGGTGATCGTTACCTCCGCAGCCGAAGTATTGCCTGAACCATCTTTTGCGGTAAAGGTAACCGTGCTAGTTCCTAGGTCCGCGCAGGTAAAGGTGGACTTAGAAAGGGTCATTGAAGTAATGCCTACATTATCTGTAGAGCCATCGTTGACTTGTTCTGGAGTAACGGATACGCTACCCGTAGTTCCTAGGGCCACTTTGATTTCTTTAACTTTTACAACTGGAGCTAGAAGATCTTTTTTCAGTCCTGTTCTTCTAAAGTCACCTTGGAAAGTTCCCCAAACGGGAGCACTTTCTGTACTTTGGGAACTAATTCGTGCACTTGGGGAGGTGGTATTTGTATTTGGGTTATCGTAAAGGGAGATTAAATCCCCTTCTTCAGTTCCCAAGTAGAGCAGGTTGTCGATGTAGAGGATATTTGCGCTAATGGGAGCCCCGGCGTTGTATTTCCAGCGCACCTTTCCAGATTCATTCAACGAAAAAACAGCTCCAGTTTGCGTAGCAATATTGATGCTTCCAAAATTTGAAATGGAAGGAGTGGCTCGAATAGGGGCTTTTGCATTGAACTTCCAGATGACAGCGCCATTCTCGGGATTCAGTTTGGTAAAGAACCCCTGTTCATCACCTATGTAGATAAATCCTTGCGCATCAAGTACAGGGGAGGAATTGATGGAGGTACTCAGAGATACCTTCCAAAGCGTGGTGATGGCCCCGTTTGCTCCTAATTTCACTTTGTACACATTTCCTTTATCCGTTCCAAAAATGATGTGGTCGGTATTGTCAATGGCTACCGACTTAAGGGAAACTTCCCCAAAATTGACCTTCCAGCCTGGTTCGGTATGCGCTATTTCTGTTTTAATATCAAAACCATACATGGTGCCTAACTTCGTCATAAAGACTAGTTTTCGGTCTGAAGTGATGACCGCCGAGCTTTCGATTGGCGCATCACAGATCACATTCCACTTGACTTTTCCTCCTTGATAATCGATTGCAAAAAAGTTGGAATTGGATACCCCTAGATAAATTCTACGACTGATTTCATCGATGCTTGGAGTGACTCTGGAATTGCCACCCAAAGGAATGGTAGACCAGAGGGGCGCTCCGCTTTTGTTAAATCCGTTGAGGTTAGATCCGCTGGTAATAAACACCGAGGAATCACTTGTTACAGAAGGGGTGGTGAAAATCCGATTGCCAACAATTAAATCAAAAACATTCGCTCCTTTGCGGTCAATGATTTGGATTTTAGCACCATTGATTGGATCAAGATACGAGTCGGCAGCATAGATGCGGTTGTTGTTTACAGCGGTAAGTCCTCCAAATATTCCTCCGTTCAATCGCTTTTTGAAGTTGCTTACAGACACTTGGGTCATGACCGAATCTTTACCTCCATCGTTATCTGTGATGACGAGCTTCACATCAGAAGTGCCGTGATTGTAATAATGAATAAAGAGCGGGTCGGTTCCATTAATTAAGGAATCATTGATATACCATTGGTAGTTGGAAATGGTGCCATCTTGATCCGTACTTCCATTGGCACTGTAGACCACTCGTACCGTATTGAATTCACCCGCATTAGGAAAAGACCTGGCCGTCAATGGAGCCGATTTAGGCAAGGTGTTGAAGGGAGTTGCCGATATGCTGTTTGAAAATTCGCTTTGAACTCCTTGTGGATTGGTAGAAAGGATCTTGTAGGTATAAAGGGTGTTGAGGGTGAGGGTGCTATCTACGTAAGTCTTGGCAGTCGCCTTCACCTTAGTCAGTAATGCCATTGGGTCAGTGCCTTTGGATCGGTAGAGGTAAATGCTGTCCAGTCGTTCTAGATTTGCTGCGGACCAGGAAAGACTATTCTTCTTGTTTCCAGCAACTGCTGTGGTCAGCTGAGGAGGAGTGATGAGGGTTTGGAACTTTCGAACTGTCGTCCAGTTACTCCAACCTTTTGCATCTCCATTTCGCATTCGTATGTAGTAGGTTTGATTTTGACTGAGCGGATTTGTTAGCGTCATACTTTGAGAGTTTCCAGTATTATCAAGTTCGGTCACTTGTGCAAAAGTGGCATCTAGACTGACCTGAAGTTGGTATTTAGTGGCAAATTCAACGGCGGTCCAGCTTACCTGAGGGAGTAGGCCCACTTTTGTTTGATCTGCAGTGGGTGTCAATAGTGTAGTGGGCGCAAAGGATACGGCTTGCACTACATTGCTAGGCTCACTTTCTACAGCTATTTGGTTGACAGCGATGATGGAGTAGAAATATTGAATGCCAGTAGAGACGGTTTCCTCGACCGAAGTTTTGGTAGAATCTAGGGTATAGGCCAGTGCTAGGGAAGATGCAGTAGTTCCTTTCATTACCTTGTATTCTTTGATGCCAAGGGCATTGGTCAAGGCCCAGGAGAGGTTAATTTTTCCTTGAGTAGTCCCTGATACCAGTAGCTGAGGGCGTTCGAGTAAGGTTTGAAATTTGGAGGTATTCGACCAAGCCCCTGTTCTAGCGGGGTTGGAGGCTTCTACTTGTACTCTCCAGAAATAAGTGGTGTTGGTAGTCAGTTCAGGGGTAAGGAGCAGGGTGTCCGATACGAGGGCATTGATCAGTGGAGAAGTGAAATTTTCATTTCTAGATACTTGTACTCGGTAGCTACCCGCCTTTGGGATTCTTGACCACTGCAGCCGTGTAAGTGTTGCATTTTTGGTGGAATTGTTACTTGGAGAAAGTAAGGAAGGAGCAGTAGGAGCGATTGTTTTTAGCTCATTGCTAAATCCACTAATCAAATTACCTGCCGCTTTGGATACCAATCGGAAGTAGACCGTATCGTTGAAAACCACGTTTTGATCATCTGAAAATGTGGTAGTTCGGGCAATTTTTTTGTAAAGCGTGGCCGGATTAGGGCTACTGCCTTTGTAGATGTAAATGCTGTCTACAGCACTTGGAACAGGAATTTCCCAAGTTAGCTGTACTAATCCAGCCTGCGCGGCAATTGCAGTAAATAGCGGTGCGCCCACTCCTGAGCTGTTCTCAAAAGCACCTAGATCTGGCTTTGACCCAGCGGGATTTGGCCGAGGCATTCCGATTAAATCAATAGAGGCTATCGTTTCTGTTGAAATTCCTATTGCTGGCGAAAAATCCGCCAGTAGAAAATTGTTTTGGGCAAGGTTTTTAAATTGAGGTATTCGATCAAAATTATTTTCCCAAATAATTCCAGTTCGGTAAGTTGGATTTGGATAAAAGAAAGTAGGGCTTAAGGTTCCAACACCTCCCATGTTTTCAAAATAAGGACGATATTCTCCTCCTCCTTCAATTATGTTATTTTTAAATTCTGCATAAAAATGCTCTACGGAAGCGTGTCCAAAATAAATATCAATCCCAGGATTGTAATAAAAAATCGAATTAGTCACGGTGAGTTCTGAAATTCTCCGAACACTAATCGCTCTTGAATTTTTTGTAAAGGTGCATTGATTGATTAACATTTTTGCACCAAACAAATCTATGGCAGTGGTATTGTCATAAAACAAAGAATTTGAAATCCGAATAAGATTCGATGATTCCGCAGTAATACCTCTTCCTCGTATGTTGTAAAACTTTAATCGATTTAAAATTGGGGCTCCATTTCTTATGTCTATCGCAGCATCTCCAGGTGCGGGCAGATTGTATAGATGACAATTATCAAGTGTTGGATTTCCAGATTGGATAAATATAATGTCGCCGGCACTACCAATATTTGGCAACTTTTCCCCGTTAAAGCGGAATCCAGTAATTATTGGATTATTTTGAAGATTTAAAAGAGCAAGACCACTATTTGGAAATTGAGAAGGAGAAGTGATTTCTGTATTTTCAGGACCATTTGTACTTCTAAGGAGTATGTTTTTAGTTAAGATGAGGTTTTCTTCATAAGTCCCGTTCCCTACAAAAATACTATCTCCGGCGATTGCATAATCGATCGCTGCTTGGATGGCGCGTAAGGGAGCGGATTCACTCCCAATATTAGTGGTATTGCCATTGGTACCTACAAATATCTTCCGGGTAGGCTTTAGTTCCAGTGCGGCGCTTCGGTCACTTTCTAGCCCATAGTTTTCATAGGATAGGTCCAAGGAATCAAAGGCTGAAATTTTGTAGAAGTAGGAAGTGTATCCTGTCAGGTTTTGATCCACATGGTGGAGGTTGCTAGTGCTGGCAATGCGGGTATAGTTGACATTGTCAGTGGATCTGTAGACATAGTAGGCATCTGCTGCGCCCGAGCTGCCTGCTGTCCAGGTCAATCGCACCCTTCTTGGGCCTATATCCCCAGCAAAGGTGGAAGGGGTGGATGGGCGGGTATTGGCAAGGGAGTACCAGGATTCGTTGCCGTCGTATTGATCGTCTGTTCCATCCTTGCTCGTATCGTAGGCAGTTACTGCGATGGGATCCGTGAGGGAAACCCCTGCTGGAAGGGTGAAGGAAGTGACATTCCCTGCATCAATTACCGTCGAAAAGGAGTAGCCCGTATAGCCTCCGTAGTAAATTTTGTAGCCGGAAATGTCGGATTCGGTATTTGCGGTCCAGGTTAAAACTACCCTGCCAGTTGTTAAAGTCTTTATTACTCCAAATGGCATAGTCATTGGAGCTGTTGTAATTTGGGTAGTACTTGAATTTGAAATTTGTACCAAACCCAAATCAATATTATCGTTTTGATCTTTTATATCAATTGCAATAGTCCTTGAAGGAAGAGTATAATTTCCAGTAAACGGAACATTACCTATATCTGTATTTGAAATAATTAAATTATCATAAAGAGAAAAATTATTTTCAACAATCTGGTTATTATTTACTCTAGTGTTTATATTGATTATTGGATTTTCTTGTTTAGATAAAAATGTCTGAAAAGTATTCCGTTTTATAAGATTATTATCAGTTTGGTAATAAATTCCATTTGCATAGATGACAATGGGCTTACTTATTTTAAAAAATTGGTTTAACTGAACTGTATTATTGCTTCTTCTATCTGATGAAGTTCCAATGAATACACCGCGTTGGTTTGAATCAAAAACATTCTTTGTAACATTTGCATAGGCAATTCCATTAAGATTTACTGCATTGACGTCTTTAATAAAAGAATTCATTTTTATCAAAAGTTCACTATTAGTTCCCCAACCTCCGCCAGAACAGCCATTGTAACCTAAATTATAAACTTGAACGGTAATAGCATTCTCGTTTTCAATGAATTTATTATCTGAAATTTCTACATTATCACCAACATATGGACCGTATCCACCTCCACCAATAGAAACACCTATAATTTTTTGCTTGTAAAACTTGTTATTTGAAACCTTGAAATTGGTGACTGTACGTTGATTCATGCCTATGGAAATACCATAATTGTTTTCATTAAATTCGCTATTTTTAATTAAAATATCCTTAATGCAGGCAACATTGTCACCTGTTGTTTGATCCTCCCCGAAAGTAAATAGGGCATAATTATTTTTTGTAAAAGTTGAATTAGTAACTAATGTTTTTAGATTGCTACGGGGTTCCCATGCAATATCATTGTTTAAAAAATTACAATTTTCAATTGCTACGCCGGATTCATGGTTAAAAATGCCCCGCGCCATATTTTTAAATGAACAATATTTGAATCTTGCTCCAGACAAGTAATTGTAATTGGCATCAAATAAAGCAGTTGCGGTACTTCTAATTTGAATACCCTTGCCGATTTTTGTTGTAGGTGAATTAGTTTCAAAATAGATAGAGTCGGTTGCATTCCCTACAGCAATAATATTCCCTAATGCTCGAAGATAAAAATCACCGGTAAAGACAATCTTAGTTCCAGGCTCTATAGTTAGCACATCACCCGCGCTTACTTGTGCATTACCTGATATGTTATAGGGGCTTCCAGCCTTTGTCCATGTTGAGTTTGTTGGAATTATCCCAGAAACCTGCGTTTGAGAAAGACCTAGAAAGGGTAAAAAAAAGGCAAAAAGGAAAATTGATTTCCGTACTGCTTGGTAGTTCATTTTAGTAGGATTTGGTAATCTGAAGTCACTCAGTACGGAATGTAGTCCGTTTCATCCACTTAATGAACATGTATTAGGCATCATGCTCAAGAAACCTATTGTTACCTACTTTTTGGACTCAATTTTTTCACCCTATTCTAGGAGATCTGACACAAAAAATCTTTCTGAAAATCTCTAATTAGACAAAAAAATCTACTCTCCAGATCTTAATCGGAGATGTCCACCTTATGGATTTTAGAACCTTACTTGTTAATTACCTTCCTTTTCCCTTTCCATCCATCCACCGAATACCTTCCTCCCCCGGAAATTAGAATCGAAAGAAAAAGTGTAAAAAAGAGAAGGGAGAGTTCCTTCTCCGAGAAGGGATCACTTCCATGCGCATAAAATGAGGCCATGAGCATGGTGAAAAGTAAAGGTAGCGTGGCCCAGCGAGTTTTGAATCCTGCCATCACCAAGAGGGAGCAACCTGCTTCTGCGAAAAGAACCAGCCCCAAACTAATCTCAGGACCCAGCCCAAAGGGATCGGCAAATTTTACGGGGCCCTCGCCAAAGAGGCGGTCAAATTTTGGAAGGCCATGCGTAAGCATCA
Organism: Algoriphagus sp.; assembly: GCA_044353615.1. Taxonomy (GTDB): domain Bacteria; phylum Bacteroidota; class Bacteroidia; order Cytophagales; family Cyclobacteriaceae; genus Algoriphagus. The sequence goes on from JBILBQ010000052.1 coordinate 11,603, forward strand.
TGCCTCCTGCCAGCAAGCGAACGAGGAATAGTCCAAGATCGGAAAGGGAGTTATTTTTCATTTTTTGGTGGATTAGGGCCAGACAGCCGATAGCATTCTATTTTTTCCGTTGAGGTCCTGCCGCACACGCAGCTCCTCGTAGCCTTGCAGCAGCAAGAGTTGTACCAGCTTATCCGCCAAGTTTTCGTAGATCTCGAGGTACAATTTACCCCCATTTTTTAGCAACTGCTGTCCCCATTCCCCGATCGCTCGGTAAAACACAAGCGGGTCCTCATCCGTCACAAAAAGTGCCAAATGGGGTTCAAAATTCAACACATTGACATGCATTTCTGCTTGGTCACGCAGCGGAACATAGGGAGGGTTGGATACGATGAGGTCCAGAAGGGGAATGTCAATAGGCTCCCCCAAGAGGCTTCCTTCGATAAAATGCACGCTTGCGCCAAGGGTAGTCGCATTTTGCCTTGCAACTTCCAGTGCTTCAGCCGACACATCCAGTGCATGGACTTCTGGGTTTTTAAGTTCCAGTGCTAGGCTGATCGGAATACAGCCGGTACCCGTTCCTAGATCGAGGATGCGCAAGCCCGAACTTGGATTCTCTTTAATAATCAGGTGAACCAGCTCCTCGGTTTCGTTACGGGGGATCAGCGTATCCCGTGTAACCGCAAATGACCTTCCATAAAACGGGGCTTCCCCAAGGATGTATTGTATGGGTTCGCCCGTTAGCAGTCGTTGGAAATCTGCAAGCAGCCGCGTAGTCTCCACAGTATTTGACACTGCCTGCTGTAGGTCTGCCCGCTTCAAACCCAAATGGGTTTCGAACAACCAGAACACAAGGTTTTCGGCTTCCTCCTTGGAATAGGAAGTCAGTTGATCCGATAAGGAGACCATCCAAGCTGCATACGTGGAGTTGGGTTGCATAGCCTGCAATATTAAGGACAGTTTGGGATATCCTTGACACCACTGCAGTTGGGACTAAAATAAAAAATAGTCCCCAATAGGTTAATTCGGACAAAAACGACCAAAAGCCAAGAAAAAGCAGTATCTTATTCTTTTAGTCGTTTATAATAACATGAACCGGGGAGAGCTTCTACTTTTTCTCCTGGTGGTCGGATTTTTTTCACTTGATTTTTTAAAGGGAAGGGCCCAGACTTTTTTTGATTTCACTACCCTACCTCCAAAAATTACGCAGTGGGAACTCGATTCGTGCACCAGGACCATTTCCATCCAATCCGTAGCAGGAGGAATTCCTCCCTATGATTTCTATGTCTTCAAGCAAGACTTGGTAGACTCGAGTAGTTGGCCAGTATACCGCTTGATCAAGGAGCAGCTACCCCAAATATCGGGCCTGCCCCCAGGCAACTATCGGATCAAGGCAGTGAATGAGGGGGTAACCTCCCCTTCTACCTCTACCAATATCCTTGCAGTAAGTTTTCCCTCGGACCCAGCGCTTGAGGTAAAAGGAACTACTACCCTTTGTTCGGGAGGGAGCCCTGCCATTGCACTGCAACTTCTGAATACGGTGGTTTCGTTACCTATTTTTTGGACTGCTCGAGTGCTGCTGCCTCCTGACGATGGAGAAGTGCTGGGTTATTCCGCCAACCCATCAGTTCCTGAATTGGGCATTTTCGACACCCTCATCAATACGGGGACATCGGTAGCCAAGGTGGAATATCGGATTCAACCTATGAATGGAACCTGCATGCTACCTGTCCGTATGGTGGAAGTGCTTGTAGATCCTCAGCCTCGGGTTGAGGCGGAGGCATCTCAACAGTTGGTTTGTTCGGGAGTTCCTTTTTTCATTTCCTTCCTGCCCAAAAGTTGGGGAACTCGCCCCATGCAACTGAGGTGGACTGCGGAGGTTCTTTATGGACAGGCCGCTGGCCTAGAAAAGGGGGGAAGAAACCCCTTGAGTCCACTTAATCAAACGCTGACCAATCGGGGAACTAGCACTGCCCGTATCCGCTATACTTTTTTTCCCTCCTTCCAAGGTTGTGAAGGTGTACCTGAATCGATAGAGATAGCGGTGCTTCCAGAACTGAAATTGGCGCCACAGCAAGACCTCGTTTTTTGTCCGGGGGAATTGGTGAGCCTACCAGAATTCAAGACCAATCTATCCGGGGCTGCGATAGCCTACATCTGGGAGGTTTCCGATCCCTCCATTGGCATCAATAGCTCAAGTGGATCTGGTTCACAAATCCCATCTTTTGTAGCAATCAATACGGGTGCTAGCCCCAAGCAAACTCGGATTACGATTACCCCGAGAATTGAGGATCAAGCGAATGGAATCACATGCATGGGAATCCCAAGTTCCTTTTTGGTGACGGTGCGCGCAGCCCTTCAGATCCAAGAAAAAATTTCCAACTATGCCGGCTATGGCGTATCCTGTGCTGGCAGTTTTGATGGGAAGATCCAGCTCGAAGTAACAGGCGGGAGGCTGACTTCCGAGGATGCAGGCTACACTTTTTCCTGGATAGGGCCGGATGGCTTTGTTTCCACAGCCCCTAGTTTGGAAGGCTTACAGGCTGGCGAGTATCGCGTGCAGGTTTCTGGAGGAGGCAACTGCCTGTTGGAAAAAAGCATGGAGCTTACCCAACCCGAGCCGCTCCAAATCTCCCAATCGCAGGTGAATAATTTATGCTTCCAAGGGACATCGGGAAGTCTATCGGTCACTGCCTCGGGAGGCGTGCCTCCTTACAGCTATGCATGGTCAGGACCGAACAACTTCAGCGCTTCGGTAGCCAATCCTCAAAACTTAGTTTCCGGCACCTACCAAGTGACGGTAACCGATGCAAATGGCTGTACAATCACAGGAGTTCCCCAAACGATCACCGAACCAGCACAGCTTGCACTGACACAAAGCCAGGTAAACAATGTCTGCTTCCAAGGGAATGCGGGAAGCATCTCGATCACTGCCTTGGGAGGCGTGCCTCCGTACCGATATGCCTGGTCGGGACCAAATAACTTCAGCGCTTCAGTAGCAAATCCACAAAATCTAGGTTCAGGCACTTACCAAGTGACGGTTACAGATGCCAATGGATGTACTCCTTTGGTTGGTCCTCCAATCACAATCACCGAACCCTCAGTTGTAATGATCAATGCCCAGGTTCAGCCTGAATCCTGTGTGGATGCAAAAGATGGTTGGATCGAATTGACCCTTTCGGGAGGTATGCCTCCCTATATTCTGTCCTGGGAGCATGGAGATGGGGATGCTATTGCCGACGAACTAGGAGCAGGCACTTATCGGGTTCTCGTGACCGACCAAGCGGGCTGTAGCCAAGTGGGGGAATACAGTCTACTTCCAGTTCCCCCACTCAGCCTACTGACGACCAGTACCTTACAAGCTACTCAAGTGCCCTTGCAGATTTCTGCCCTCATCCAAGCGCAAATTGCAGGAGGAACTCCTCCCTATACCTACCGCTGGAGCACGGGTCAGTCTAGCTCTCAAATTACCGTAGCTCAAAGCGGAGTCTACCTCCTAGTCGTAAAAGACAGTCGAGGCTGTACCCAAGAAGGTGAAGTTGCAGTAACGATACCGCTCCCAATGAACCTGTCTCTGCAAATAAACCCGGTTCCCCTCTGTGAGGAGAGCGGTCAGGAGACTACTGTGCAACTCCAACTTACGGGCGGCTTGCCGCCTTACCAAATTACCTGGTCGAGAGGTACTCCCTCCTCGGATGGAAAGATGCTCACCACCCGTGAATCAGGAGTCTTTGACCTGGAAGTAAAGGATGCCTTAGGCCTTGTTGAAAAGAGAACTTTTACCATTGCCCCTCGGCTTACTGGACCCTTAGATTTCACCTCCTTATTTGCGAGTCAAGCGGAGTTTCAAGCAGACTTGGTCGGATCTGACATACACTTTAGTCCTCTAGCAATCTGGCCTTTTGAAGTAGTCTCCTGGGACTTTGGAGACGGAAGCAGCAGCGCTGCCCCTTCCCCAAGCCATCGCTATGCCAAGAAGAGCACCTACTTGGTGACACTGAAGGTTTTGGATGACGCGGGATGCCTCAACCAGGCCAGTCAAGAAATACAGGTCTTAGACTATTACCTCGAAATCCCGAATGTCTTCACTCCCAATGGAGACCAACTCAACGATACCTTCTTTCCCAAGTTTCGATTTGTCCGAAACCTGCAGCTGCAGGTGATGAACCTCTGGGGGCAACTGATCTACCGCTCCGAAGGACAAAAAGATCCCGGGTGGGATGGACTTGTTTCTGGCCAAAAAGCCCCCGAAGGGGTGTATGTGTACACCCTTCGCTACCAGGTTCCAGATGGCCGCACGGTAACCTCTTCTTCCACTTTTCTCTTGGCCCGATGAATAGGAACCTAAAATCCATCCTTCTGGCCTGTACGGCACTGCTTCTCTGCTTTCAGGGAGGGGCTCAGGATTTTCAATTTTCCCAATTCTATGCGGCTCCGCTTTATTTGAATCCAGCACTGACAGGCATTAGCCAGGAAACGCGCATGGGTTCGGTGTACCGCAATCAGTGGCCAGGCCTTGATTACCAATTCACTGCGGTTACTGCTTACATAGACCATTACAGCTTTGATTACAAAAGTGGAGTAGGGCTCAGCTTGAGTTCTATTTCAGAGGAATTTTTGAAACTCAATACCACCGACATCTCAGGGTACTACGCCTATAATTTGCAGCTTTCGGAGCGAGTCAACTTTCAGCTGGGCACCCAGATCTCCTACATCCAAAAGCGAGGGACGCTGGAAAACCTGCTTTTTGGCGATCAGATCGATGTGTTTAACCAGACCACTCTTCCCAGTTCTGCGGATGCGGTAGGTGGCTTGGAGCCCTTCAGCTATTTTTCTGTGGGACTTGGAGGCGTGCTGACATGGGACAAGCTTTGGGTAGGATTTTCTGGGCACCACTTGAATCGGCCGAATAGGACTTTTTATGTGCGCGACGGGCAATCGCAACATTGGCCCAAGTATTCCATCCAAGCAGGATACACCATACCCCTTGAGGAGCCGGAGTTTTGGGAGGAAGGCTCCGGGAAATTCATCCACCTGATGGCCAACTACAAGCGCCAAGGCCCCTTCCAATTTGTAGACGCAGGTGTGCAGGTACTACTCAATCAACTTGTCGTCGGTGGAGGCTTTCGAAGTCTTCCGATCCAATCGGACTTGCCCAAGCGGGAGTCTGTCATTGGACTTTTTGGACTCAACCTCTCCTCAGGGCTGGCGTTTGGCTACAGCTACGATTACCCTATTTCGGATGTCGGCTCCCAGACACTAGGTTCACACGAACTGAGTTTGCGCTACCAGTTTTTCTACGGCAGTCCCAAGTCTCGCGGGCAGCGTTCCCGTGTGCGGCCTTGCTTTTCCTACCTCAGGTGATTTACCACTAGCCAGGTAGCTACTTGTTTCGAATTCGTGGCTTTCCCTAGGATTGTTGTACCTTTGCCTCAGAATTTTGATTTATGAAGTTACATAACAATACCATCAGAGGCGTTCACACAGCCTTGGAAGCTATTTTTGAACAAGGGCACTATGCGGACAAAGTCATTGAACGCACGCTAAAGTCCAACCCCAAGTGGGGAGCAAAGGACCGTTCTTTTATTGCGGAGACCACCTATGAGATGGTGCGCTGGTGGCGATTGGTCAATTTTCTCAGCCCCTCCAAGGATCCTTGGGACCTTTTCGGTACCTACTGGCTGATGCAAGGGCATGAGCTTCCCGATTGGGAGGAATTTGCACGCTTGCAGCCTGAAAAAATTAGAGGAAAGTACGAAAACATCACCGACCCAGGGATGTTGGAATCCATTCCAGACTGGCTACAAAAGCTTGGTTCCAAGGAGCTGGGCGATAAGTGGGAAGCTGAAATCCATGCACTCAACGAAGAGGCTGAAGTGGTGTTGCGCGTCAACACGCTAAAAACCACCCGCGAGCGCCTCAAAAACCTCTTGCAAGCCGACGGCATCGGTACTTACTTGGTCAAAGGTTACCCCGATGCACTGGTGCTAGAGGAGCGTCAAAACGTATTTCGACACCCTTCCTTCAAAGAAGGCTTGTTTGAGGTGCAAGATGCAAGTTCCCAGTTGGTAGCCGCCGCGCTCCAGGTGGAGCCAGGCATGCGTGTCATTGACGCCTGCGCAGGTGCCGGAGGGAAGTCCCTTCACCTTGCTGCGCTGATGGGCAATAAGGGCAAGGTCATCTCCATGGATGTGGAGGAATGGAAGTTGCAGCAGGCAAAGCTCCGAGCCCGGAGAAATGGAGTTTCCATTTTTGAACCCAAAATCATTGAAGGTTCCAAAACCATCAAGCGCCTCAAAGAATCTGCCGATCGACTACTGCTTGATGTGCCTTGCTCCGGATTAGGGGTGCTGCGCAGGAATCCAGATACGAAGTGGAAGCTTTCGCTAGAGTCACTAGAAAAGGTGCAAAAAACACAGCAGGAACTTCTCCAATCCTATCCTTCCATGTTGAAAAAAGGAGGACAGCTAGTTTACGCGACCTGCAGCATCTTGCCTTCGGAAAATGAGGAGCAGATCAAGAAATTTTTAGAGAGCGAAGCCGGCAAAGACTTTGAATTGATTGAAGACCGCAAAGTACTCGCCCAGGAAAGCGGCTTTGATGGGTTTTATATTGCACGACTTTTGAAGAAGTAAGTAGATAGTAGCAAGTAGCTAGTATCAAGTATCAAGACGATTAGAACCAAGAACCAAGATATTAGACTTACTATTCTGCTGCTAGGAAACTCCTGTTAATCAGGAGCATCATTCATCTCGGCTCTTGTTTCTTGCATCTTGTTTCTGGAAAATCTTGATACTTGATACTGATTACTTGATACTTGATACGTTGCACAATAATATTTTTCACATTCTAGTAATCCAAGACAAATTCCATGTAACTTTGACGGGCAAATAGGGTTCCCTACCACCGATATTTGCCATGAATAAAAACTCATCGAAGTTTCTATACGAAGCACTCACCTACGACGACGTGCTTCTAGTTCCAGGATATTCTGAAGTGCTCCCGCGCGAGACCTCCACAGCTACCTGGCTTACCAAAAAAATCCGATTAAATATTCCCTTAGTTTCTGCTGCCATGGACACGGTAACAGAGGCTGAATTGGCAATTGCCATTGCGTTAGAG
>JBILBQ010000133.1:0-5780 GCA_044353615.1 Algoriphagus sp.
TCATCTACGAACAATGGATGGGCAAATTGCTCAAAGAGCTCAACACCATGAATTTCTAAAAACAGACCGGAATTTAATTTTAGATTCAATGAAAATAATTTGCATTGGCCGCAATTATGCAGCACATATTGAAGAGTTAAAAAATGAAAAACCTGGACAGCCAGTCGTTTTTCTCAAGCCCGATACTGCTCTTTTAAAGGGAGGATCTCCATTCTACTATCCTGACTTTTCCACCAATATCCACCACGAGGTAGAGTTGGTACTCAAAATTTCAAAGGAAGGAAAGTACATCCAACCGCAGTTTGCGCACCGCTACTTTGAAGAAATCGGGCTGGGGATTGACTTCACCGCTAGAGACCTACAAGATCAATGCAAAGCCAAAGGGCTACCTTGGGAAATTGCGAAAGCATTTAATGGATCGGCACCCATTGGAGATTTCAAATCAGTTTCAGAGTTTAGTGACTTAAAAAACATCGACTTCCACCTCGAAATCAACGGAGAAGTCAAGCAAAAGGGAAATACGAGCCTGATGCTCTTTGATTTTGCCACCATCATCTCCTACGTATCCCAATTCTTCACCCTCAAAAAAGGGGACCTCATCTATACAGGAACACCCGCTGGGGTTGGGCCTGTTCATAAGGGCGACCAGCTAATCGGATTTATTGGAAATGAAAAAATGCTCCATGTTGAAGTTAAGTAAGCTTGTAGTTTTTAGTTTTCTTTTAAGTGTAGGGTACATTTCTAGTGGTTGGAGCCAGGAAATTCAAAAAGGATACTTCCAGTCCCCCGTAAAACCAGGTGCACGAAATTACCTTGCCGGCAACTTCTCTGAACTTCGTCCCAACCACTTTCATACGGGTTTGGATTACAAGTTTGGCGGTGTCGAGGGCGAACCCATCTATGCCGTAGCGGATGGCTGGGTCCATAAGATCAAGATTTCCTCCTTTGGCTACGGGAATGTGATTTACCTCAAGCATCCGAGTGGACACATTACGCTGTATGGGCACTTGCGGAATTTCAGTCCAGCGTTGCATGCCTGGATGAAGAAAAAGATGTACGAAGCCAAGCTAAATGAACTGGAAATCAGCTTGAAGGAAGGTGAACTGCCTGTTAAAAAGGGGGAATTGATCGCAAATGGTGGAAATACCGGGAGTTCGGGTGGTCCCCACCTTCACTTTGAGATTCGCGATAGCTTAGATCGTGCAATGGATCCTTTGCTAGCAGGCTATTCCGAAATCCTTGACCGTACCCCTCCTACTCCTCAAAAAATTGCCATTGTACCGCTTGAGTTAGATAGCCGTGTCAATGGAAAATTTCAACGGGTTGAAGTCACACCCGTTCTCAGTGGAACGAATTACCGAATTCCGGAAACCATTCAGGTAAGCGGAAAAGTAGGGTTGGAAATCCAAAGTTATGACAAGCTGGATGGAGCTGAAAATCAAAACGGCTTTCCAAAATTTGAAGTTTCAGACGATTCTGGACCACTTTTCAAACTGGTAGTAGATAAAGTGGATTTTAATTTCACGAGGCATTTTTTGCTGCATACACACCTCAATCGCTTTACTAAACTCTATCACCAAAAGGATTTAAAGTTTTCGTTTATCACACCCAATTCCCCTGGAACAGGTGCTTTTGAACTGGAAACTGGTAAAAAGAAAAATGTACAACTCAAACTTGTCGATGCTTACAACAATACCCGACTAGTTCAACTCAGCCTTGTGGGTGCAGATTTAGATTCTACCCGTTCGGATGGTGCTGCTCCCCCAAAGGCACAAGTCAGCTACTACAAGAATATCATGAAAATCAAGGTAGCCCAAAGCAGCAAAGGTGGCCTTGCCAAGTTTGAGGTAGGTAATACAACCTACGAAATTCTTCCTGCCTACCAGGATGCTGCAAGCAGAACCTATCTCTGGGACCTTAGATTTGGCATCCCTAAGAAAATTGACCTCTGTTCAGAAATTTATACTCCTGACATAATTGGGCATTTTCCAGTAGATCGAGAGCATGTACATGCCAACGCTAAACTCCAGATTCGAACCGATTCAAACAGCCTATTGGAAGATCTGTACTTACGCGTCAGCCATTCCGGAACTGCTACTTCTCCTATCCTTACCCTAGGAGAATCCACTACGTACCTTTGGAACCCAATTGAAGCTACTTGGGAAGTAACCGGATATGCAGGAAATAAAGCCAAAACTAAAGTTTACCAACGTGCTGGAAATGGAGCGCTTAGCTATATTGGCGGTGAATGGATAGGAAATCAAATTCGATTCAAAACCAGAAATTTTGGTAGTTTTGTTTTAGCTGAAGATGCTACCAAACCCAGTATCAGCCCCATTAAAGTAAATGCCCAAGGCATGCGCTTCACGATTAGAGACAACTTGTCCGGAATCAAAAGTTTTGAGGCATTTGTCAATGGAGAATGGGTTTGGATGCGCTACGAACATAAACAAGCTGTGATTTGGTCGGAACCGATGAATGGACAATCCCTCAAAGGACCTGCCATCTTAAGAGTGACTGATCAAGCAGGAAATGTGGCAGAGTGGCGTGGAACCTTGAATTAATGTTTTTGAAACCTAAACATGAATAAAATGTCCTTAGAAGTAGGCCAAATGGCACCCGATTTTGAAGCAAAGATTGAAACTGGAGCATCCATCAAACTTTCAGACTACCGCGGAAAAAAAGTGATTCTTTATTTCTATCCTAAAGATGCTACTCCGGGCTGTACAGCCCAGGCCTGCAACCTAAGAGATAATTACGAGCAGCTACTAAAAGCAGGATACGTAATCTTCGGGGTGAGCTCAGATACTGAAAAATCTCACCAAAAATTTATCGAAAAGCAAAACCTTCCCTTTTCCTTGATTGCAGATACTGACCTTACCGTTCACCATGCATACGGAACTTGGGTAGAAAAATCCATGTATGGCCGCGCTTACATGGGTACTGCACGAACCACCTTTGTCATCGATGAAGCTGGAAAACTCGCAGAAATCATCGAAAAAGTAGATACCAAGAATCATACAGCACAAGTGCTGAAGTAAAAAGTCCCATGAAAAAACAATCCCTACCCGAGCTACAAAAAATCTGTAGCCAACTACGAAGAGACGTCCTACGCATGGTCCATGCCGTACAGTCTGGCCACCCTGGCGCACCCCTTGGCTGTGCTGAGTATTTTGTAGCCCTCTATTTTGATCAGCTCAACCACAATCCCGATTTCCAAATGAATGGAAAAGGAGAAGATTTATTTTTCCTTTCCAATGGACACCTCTCTGCAGGATGGTATTCGGTACTCGCCCGTAGTGGGTATTTTCCGGTTGCCGAACTGAAAACCTTCCGCAAACTGAATTCAAGACTTCAGGGACATCCTGCCACGCACGAGCACCTCCCTGGCATTCGGATCGCTTCAGGTTCTTTGGGCCAAGGATTGTCAGTTGCCCTGGGTGTAGCCCAAACCAAAAAATTAGACAAAGACAGCTCAGTAGTGCACGTGTTGATGGGAGATGGAGAATTGCAAGAAGGACAAGTTTGGGAAGCGGCCATGTACGCTGCGCACTACGGGATGGACAATGTGATTGCTACCGTAGATTACAATGGACAGCAGATCGATGGTCCAACCGTGAAAATAATGGACTTAAAAAATCTCAAAGCCAAATGGGAAGCCTTTGGCTGGGAAGTTATCGAAACCAAAGAGGGAAATGACCTAGCTTCGGTAATTGCTGGTTTGGAAAAAGCCAAATCCCTCACAGGAAAAGGCAAACCCATCTTGAACCTGCTATATACCGAAATGGGCTATGGCGTCGATTTCATGGTGGGTACCCACAAATGGCACGGTTCCCCTCCCAACGACGAGCAATTGGCCCTTGCCTTGGGTCAATTGGAGGAAACGCTTGGCGATTATTAATTATCCATTGCAAAACACAAGAAGATGAGCTTAGACTTAAAATATACTTATACCGAAAAGAAAGACACCCGCTCAGGTTTTGGTGACGGATTTTTGGAGGCAGGAAGGAGAAACCCCAACGTGGTAGGACTTTGTGCCGATTTGATTGGTTCCCTAAAAATGGGCGACTTCCAAAAGGAATTTCCAGATCGCTTTTTCCAAACTGGCATCGCTGAGGCCAACATGATTGGACTAGCTGCAGGAATGGCTTTGGGAGGTAAAATTCCCTTTACAGGTACTTTCGCTAACTTTGCTACCGGTCGCGTGTACGATCAAATCCGCCAATCCGTAGCCTATTCCGATAAAAACGTAAAGATCTGTGCCTCACACGCCGGATTGACTTTGGGGGAAGATGGAGCTACCCACCAGATCTTGGAAGATTTAGGCATGATGAAAATGCTTCCCCACATGACGGTGATCAACCCTTGCGATTACAACCAAACCAAAGCAGCTACGCTTGCCATCGCCGAATTTGAGGGCCCAGTGTACCTCCGTTTTGGCCGTCCAAGCTGGCCTGTATTCACGCCTGCAGATCAGAAGTTTGAAATAGGAAAGGCTTGGAAAATGATTGATGGAACCGATGTGACGATTTTCGCTACAGGCCACCTGGTATGGGAAGCTGTCGTAGCAGAAGCCATGCTCCGCGAGGAAGGCATTCGTGCCGAGGTGATCAACATCCACACCATCAAGCCTTTGGATACCGAAGCGATCTTGGAATCCGTAAAAAAGACCGGTTGTGCCGTATCCGCCGAAGAGCATCAAGTCAATGGGGGCCTAGGTGACAGCATCGCTCAAACCTTGATTCGTCACAATCCTGCTCCTCTGGAGTATGTGGGTGTCAACGATAGCTTTGGTGAGTCAGGTACCCCAACTCAGCTCCTTGAAAAATACGGCCTCAATGCAGAGAACATTGTTAAAGCCGCTAAAAGAGCAATGGCATTCAAATAACCTTTGCCATTTTCTTCAAACCTCGAAGGTTTAAGTTTAAACTAAATGCCCTCGATATTTAGAACACTTCCAATTTAAAAACCTTCGAGGTTTTAAAAATAAACCTCAAAGGTTCTCCCATCCTCGACTGTTTTACATTATTAAACCTTCGAGGTTTTAAAAATAAACCTCAAAGGTTTACACCATGCCGATTCGATCTACACTCTTTCTTCTGCTGCTTCTCGCTTTTGGCTTTTCTGCCAGGGGACAAAGTCCATCCTTTTGGCTGACCGACCCCAAAGCTGGTATCCTATTCCAAATGCAAGCTGAACCAAGTTCGGGTTCAGGGCTACCTACTGCACAGATCAACTTGTATCCCGATTCCACCTTCCAATCCATGGATGGCTTTGGGTTTACGCTGAGCCAGGGATCCGCAAGCCACTTGTTGGCCATGTCTGATTCCGCTCGAAAAAGTGTGTTACAGGAGCTATTTGGTACAGGTGAAAAAGACATTCGTATCTCCTATTTACGATTGTCTGTGGCTGCTTCTGATCTGAATGCCTTCCCTTTTTCTTACAACGACCTGAAAGACCCCCGTGCCACGGATCCTACCCTGAGTCAGTTTAGCTTAAGTTACGATACCCTCGACGTACTCCCTATCCTAAAGCAGATTCTGGCAGTGAACCCTCAAATCAAGCTGATGGCTTCCCCATGGTCTCCTCCTACCTGGATGAAAGACAATAAGGATACGCGAGGAGGATCACTACTACCGGAGTTTGAGGCCAGCTATGCCCAGTATTTGGTTAAATACATTCAGGAAATGGACAAGCGCGGGTTTACCATCGGTGCGCTCACCATCCAAAACGAACCCCTTCACCCAGGCAATAACCCTTCCCTATTGATGCTAGCAGAT
>JBILBQ010000004.1:0-57851 GCA_044353615.1 Algoriphagus sp.
TCCCTTGGAATCGGAATTTCCTTGTCCCGTAGATGTACTTGAAGGCGAGGCCTTTCCAGATTTTCCTCCAGCTCCAAAAATTGCCCGCTGATCCACCTTGGGTTGCTCAACTATTTTTGGATTTACTTCTTTCTGTTCCTCCTTTGCCGGTGCAACATTGGCTGTAGTTTCTCCTTTGATCGGAGAAGGTTGTGTACTTACCGCTTGATTGGTACTTGGCTTAGTTGACGCTGTTTTAGGAGTAGTTGTAGGTACTGCTACCTGCTGAGTGGGTATCACCTCACCCGGAGCTGCATCTTCAGTAGACGGACTTTCTGAAGTGTTGGTTAGTACTTGAGATTGATTTCCTGAACCTTGATCCGAAAATCCCAAATTCAACTCCATCCCATAGGTAGGTTTAGGTGGATTGGATTGCTCCCAAACGACAATAAAGTAAAAGGCTAAAAATAGCAACCCTTGTACCAGTACGGTGATAAGAGCCGATTGAATTCGGCTTTTCTGTTCGAGTGAATTGGAATTCACACCAACCATCAATTGTAGGGTTTGGTCGCGATAGATACATTGGCACCCAGTCCTGCTGCAATGCCACCAATCTCCACTAAATATTCTACAGGCACCTCCTTGTCCAAATGCAAGACTACCTGACCCTTTTTGCCTTCCAGTAATGGAGTTAGCACTGCTTTGAGTTGTTCCCTTGTTACCAGTTGATCGTTGACCGAAAACTGAAGGTCTTTCGTAACCGATACCGTCACTTCCTGCATCACGATATCTGAAGTTTCGCTCGAAGGTAAATTAACAGAAAGCCCTGAAGGGGTTATAAATGAGGAGGTTAGCATAAAAAATATCAGCAATAGAAAGATAATGTCCGTCATGGAGGACATGCTGAAAGAAGCATCAACTTTATTTTTTTGCTGCAATCCCATCTTTATTTGTCTTGAAGAAGATCGATAAATTCAATAGTGGTATACTCCATGTGGTGTACCAACTTCGAAACTTGCGTGACCAAATAGTTGTAACCCAAGTACGCGATGATTCCTACAACCAATCCTGCGGCGGTAGTAATCATTGCTTCGTAAATACCCGAAGAAAGTAACTTGGGAGACACCATTCCATCCTCTTGGGCAATGGAAATAAACGCCTGAATCATCCCGGTTACAGTTCCCAAAAACCCAATCATCGGAGCAGCACCAGAGACAGTAGCCAAAACTCCTAAGTTTTTCTCCAACTTATAGATTTCAAGTTTACCTACATTCTCGATCGCCACTTCAATATTTTTCAAAGGCGATCCAATCCGGTCTATTCCTTTGGAAATCATGACCGCAACTGGAGTCTTTTCTCCTGCACAAAGCATTTTTGCTTTTTCTATTTGCCCGTTTTGAACCAATATTTTTACCTGATCCATCAAGCTTCCTGGAGTTTTGGAGGCCTTTTGTATCACTAAAAATTTCTGGATAAATATGAAAATTGCCAAAACGAACAACCCATAAAGTGGAATCATCATGTATCCCCCCTTTATTAATAGATCTAATAATCCAATGGATTGGGTTGTTGCTTCAACTGCAGCTGGAACAGTCGCAACGGAATCAATAGCAAATGTCTGTAATAAAATCATCATCAATAATTCAATATCCAATAACCTGTTGAATCCTGCGCATTCATTTCTTTAAGTTTGGCTGAAGCTTCTTTCCAAGTACTATAGGATCCAATTGCTAACCTATAGTTTTGATTTTTTTTAAAAGGATACACTAAATAGAATTCAGTGAATTTATCTCCGGAATTTTGAATATATCTAGCTGTTTCCTGCTCACTCGCAAAGCTACCTACCACTAAATAATAACGTATACTTCCCTCTTTTTGCTCAACTCGTTTGACTTTTGGATTTGTTGCAATTGATGTGCCAGAATTTGTTGAAGGCGAATTGAGTTCGAAGTCGGAATTAGCAGATGAGTCTTGATTGGATAAGGAATCCAAGTTCGATTTTGCGAGCTTGTAACTATCTTCAAAATGTTTTGAAAGGGTAGCAGTATCTAGTGGAGCAACAACCAAATTTTCATTCTCAACAACAGCTTCTTGACTATTTTTTAGTTGAATAATGATTGCGGTAACTGCTAGTATAATTGCGAACAAAACCACCCAAACCCATGTTTTTACTTTCTTTTTTTCGCCATTTACAGCCGTAGTAGAAGCAACAGCTGGTCGACTAATTTTCGTATCTTTTTTCTTGTCTTCAGTAGGAAGTGAAGAAGTTTGAGGCGACTCAACAGAAGGATCTTGGTCCCTAGCTTTCGCATTGGGTTTCAATGAGGAAAGCGGACTCACTTCTACATAGGGTAGCCCAAAATCCTTGGGATCTGACCATTGTTTGGGATTGGAATCTTTTTCTGCCATTGCACTTAAGAGAATATACGAAACTAACTTAAAACTAGGTAAAGCCCAACCCTAGGTTCAGTAAATTAAAATTTGAAACTCAGCCCTCCAACTCCTTGAATTCCACGCACTGGATAGTTCATCCAACGCAGGTTATTCCGATTCAATAAGTTGGCTCCATTGGCAAATACAGCGAAACGGGAATTAATTTTATATTCCAAACTGACTTGCACGTCAACCACTACAGGCAACTTGACCACCTCAGCTTGGGTGGGTAACGTATCAATTTGTCCCAAACCTCTTGCTTTCATGCCCCCTAAAACTTGGAGATTGGCTTGAAGAGAAAAGTTCTTGAATGGAGTAAGTCGATGATTCATGCTTGCCGTCCAAGTAGGTCGATGCCAAGCAGTTTGCAGGGTACTTAAGTTGTAATGGAAAAAATCAAACTGGGCAGTTACCTTATATTTTTCGGCAACTGAAAATTCCACATCTGAATTAAACTGAAGCACCGTAGCCTGCTGATCGTATACCAGTTCAAACCTAGAAGTATCAGCATAAGAATTGACAAAGAAATGAAGATTGGACTGTCGACGAACAGCCATGCCTGCCCGGTACACCAATTTATCGGTTGCGAGCCCCTCTACCCCTGCCGCAAACTCAAAGGAGGTAACCGTATTCAACAATTGATCACTGGGTCCGAGGAATGGATTTTCTTGAACAAAACTTCGGTAAGTATTGCGCTGAACATCACCAGAAATAGCAGCATTCACCAGGAGATTTTCTGATACCTGATAGGTAGATTTAAGTACTGGAAAAATGCGAATCCCCGGTTTGCTTTCCGCTACTGAATCATTATCGGAAACCAAAACAACACCAGCCGAGAAATGGAAATCACCATATTCATAGTGCCCTTCAGGTCGGAGTGAAAAATAGTTTCGATTGAGGTCATACTTTAGGTCTTCTGTAGCAGTCGTAAAGTACGAAACCCCCAAACTAGCCTTCATTTCTTTGGATGGCCTAAATTCTCCTTTTCCTTCAAACCCAAGTTCCTGCTCTCGCACTGCATAGCTATCTCTAAATCCTCCAAGAACGATTTCCCCAGCATATCCGATTCGACCCACTTTGTCTAGGTCGCGGATCCCCAACTTTAAATCTCCATGTAGTTGCTTGTTTGGAGCAAAATATTGACTTGCAAAATCCACATTGGTAGGGATTACAAATCCTAAGTCTCGACCGTAAAAAGTATAGGCATCTCTTTTCAGATCTAGGGAAGAATACAATTCCGATTCATCCAAAAAGTAACTCACATCTCCAGCCAGTTCGGTATGTGATTCTTTGCTTTCCTCATCCATCCAGCGCACTGGGCCTTTTCCAAAACTCTGGTGGTAGAATTTTGTGGCATACTGCCATTCGGAGGATTGGGTAGATAGGTACCTCCCTTCAATCAAAGGGGATAAAAAGTTGCCATAGCCTACCCGAACCCATCCTGGATACAAATCCAATTTTGGAACTTCCCATTCTTTTGTGGCAGGCTCTGCTTGAATTTTAGAAGCAGGAACAGAAAGAAAAAATGGCATTACTGGGAAGGTTAGCGATCCCAAAGCTTTGGGCTGAGGCAATGCAGGCATCTTTTCAAAACTTCGAATCTGCTTGGGCAAACGGATCTCTCGATCTTTTTGAATCACAAACACTTGATCTTGAAGGCCTCCTCGTACCGAAGTTTGTGCAGCACTAAAATTTAGGCTTCCGCAAAAAAGCACTGGAAGTAAGAATAAGGTACAAATTCTTCTCATGGTCTAGTCCAGGCTTTTAAGTGTAGCTTCTGCTTTTTCTTTAATCGTTGCATCGGTAGATTGATCAATCACGGATTGAAGGGTCGCCTTTGTCTGAAATACCTCACCCAACTTCAGATAGTTGTCTGCTAAAAGCAAAAACATACTTCCATACCAATAGTCAAATTCGGAAAATGGAGTAGAATAGTCGAAAATTAATTCGTTGGATCCTTTAAAATCCCCCTTCTCTTGGTACTGAAGCGCGAGAAGATACAGTGCTTCTGCCGCCTCCTCAGTGGAATATTCTTGAGTTAATAGGCCAAAACTATCCTCGGCCTCAGAGTTTTGACTTAGGAAGCGCTGGGATTTACCTTTCACCAATAGCGCTTTAGCAGCCGACCCTGGAATCAATTCCTCTTGAGCAAGCAGTTGGGTAGCTGTAGCAATTGCCTGCGGGTAATCCTTCAAGGAAAAATAGGAGTTCATCATTCCTTGTGTTACCTCTGCTTCATCCAATGGAGATCTGGATTGGCCTACAATAGATACAAAATAGCTCAAGGCTTCCGAGAACTCTTCCCTATCCAAGGCGATACTCCCCAATTGTTGCAGGGACTTGATACGGTACGGAGATGCGGGCTGTTGCTCCATCAACTTAAACATATCATAGGCCCTTTCTACATCACCAGCCTGTTTGTAAGCATCCGCTGCAAAGTATATGGCCTCACTTTTTTGTGGAGATTCCGGGTAGGCTCTAAGGTAGCTATCCAATGCTTTGGCCGCCTGAGGAAATTTTTGGCTGAGGTAGAGGCTCTTCGCAGATTCGTATTCCAGCGTTTGAACTGATCCTGTATTGCGGTTGGTATTTTTATAGTTTTGAAGGTACTCCCCAAATTCCTCTGCCTTGTCCTGCACAGCTAAAGCCTCTTGCAGACCTTTCAGCGCTGCTTCAGAGTTCTCGGCCAAAGGATGCTCCTCCAAAATCTTTTTATAGTCCGCTTGGGTTTGACCGAAGCGCTGCAGCGAATAGTTGGCCACTGCCCTTCCCTCCAAAGCATAAGGCAGGAACGGTGAATTTGGTCGTTCGCGAATCAATTCACTGAAGGCGGTGATCGCTTCTTCATAACGAAGCTCTTCGAGGTAAATCTGTCCCTTCTGGAAAAACGCATCCTCCAAATAAACACTCGTTGGAAAATTTGCAAGCAATAAATTGAGTTGCTCAATAGCCGCTTGATTCTTTCCCTGGTAGTTGGTCACCACTGCCAATTGAAGGTGTGCGTAATCCTGTCCAGCAATTTTTTCAGTAATGCCTTGGGTAAATATAGCCTCTGCTTGCGCAAATTTCTTTTGAACGAAAAAGCAATCTCCCAGCCTCAACAAGGCATCTTGAAATGCTGCTTCATTTTTGTTTCGTTGACTTGAGCGGTACGTTTGAAATTGCTGCTCCGCAGATCCATAGTCTTGGGAATTAAAAAACGCATAGCCCAATCCGTAGGTAGCCTTCAAAAAATAAGGATCAGAAGCTGAAGTTTGATTGATGGCTAGCTGATAGGAACCAATAGCTTGGGCAAAAGCTTCTTGCGCACTGTAAATCTCTCCCTTCCAGAAATGGGTTTCAGCCAAAAGGCTCCGATCCACAGGAAAATTTTGGGATTTGGTCAAATAGCTAAGCGCTTGCTCAAATTTTTGATCTCGGTAATAAATAAGTGCCTGGTAGTAAGCTACTTTTTGATAGGCTTGTTGAAGGCGTGGGGATTTACTTTTGAGCTTATCGAGCTGATCCATCACGCGGAGGTAGTCTGAAGAATTGAGCAAGGCGTCAGAAAGCAAGGTTTCTGCTTCCCCAAATCTTTTTCCTTGGGGATAGCTAGTCAAGTAATCGTCCAAGGTATTAACCGCCACCTGGAAATTTCCGCGCTGTAAATTGATCTTAGCTAAGTTGAATAAGGCTTCTTCTTGGATTCCTGTATCAATTGAACTCGCAGAAGCTACTTGGAAACTGGTAAGCGCATAGGGAAAATTACCCAACTGCACATAAGTATGTCCCAAATAGTAACTAGCTGCTTGAGCAATATCCGGATTTCCCAAGGCCGCCACCTTCAGGAATTCACTTGCTTTTTGGTAGTTTTTTGTTTCAAAAAAGGAGATTCCTGCTTTGTAATATTCCTCCTTGGTCAATTCACCCGTTTTAAAGGAAATAAATGAATTGTATTGGTCTGCTGCATTCCTGAAATCCTTTAGCGAATAGTGCGACTCTGCCAAGAAGAGATGAATGGATTCTTGTTGATCGAACGATTTTCCTGAAGCAAGTAATGGCGTGGCATACCCGATGGCTTCAGCATAGTTGCCTTCCTTGTAATACAATGAAGTCAATAAATAGGGTACCTTGCTTGCATAAAACTCGCTTTTCTCCGCAAGTTGAAGCTCTCGAATGGCCTGTTGGTTATTTCCCTGCTCCATGGCAATGTAGCCACTGTAATACAAGGCATCTGCCGCTAAAGGAATGGTCAACTCTTTTACCTGATCTAAATAGCTTGCCGCAGCAGCATAATCCTTGAGTTGAAAGTAGCTGTAACCTAGTTTGAATGCTACATCCGCACGGCTATTCTTGTTCACTAAACCAATCGGAGCTAGTGCAAAAGCTTCAATTGCCTCTGAATAACGCTTCTTGAAAAAATAGAAATCTCCTAAAAAAATGGCAGCAGTAGCCACTTCCGGTTGCCCTTCGTAGTCATGAACAAACTTTTTGATTAAGCCCAAACCATCTGGTCGATCCAATTGGAGAGCGGAAAGCGCACGCTGAAGTTCAGCTTGCTTTTGCTGGGAAAGATCAAGTCCGCTTGCAAGCAACTTGTTGTTATCGTAAAGATTTGCAGCAAATAACTGCTGCTCATACAGGTTGGTAGCTCTATCTAAGCCCTGCTGTGAGCTGCTTTGGTAAAGCGAAGATTGTGCAAAGGACTCCAGCGTGAAGCCCAGTCCTGCGAGCAGAACCAAGAAGTATTTCATGGCAGTTAGCGAATTCAATGCATTATTTTGTAGACTAGCTCTCGAAGTATTTCCCCTTCAGTCATGCTTCCGGAATCAACTCCTTTAAAACGTAGATCTGCCTCTTTTAGGTATCCAAATACATCAATTACCTTGCCTAACTTGTAATTTTTAGCAGCAATAACATATTCCTTAACACCATAAGGGTTCACACCAATGGCAGCAGCGAGTTGCGTTTCAGGAATCGCGCCTGCACGATGCAACAGCGCAATTCTTGAAAAATAAGAATACAGCAACGAGAAAATTGGGATAACGGGATGGTTTTTAGGATTTTGAATAAAGTAATGCACAATCAGATTGGCCTTATTTACATCGCGAAACCCAATAGCTTTGGTCAATTCAAAGTTGTTGTATTCTTTGTGGATGCCGATGTATTTGGAAATGTGATCTACCGTGAATCGAGTCGGCTCAGGAAAATTGATGAGCATTTTTCCCACCTCATTTGTCATCACTTCCAAATTGTTTCCAATGGAGTCGGCAAGCAATTGCCCGGCTTTGGTTTCAATTTGATGGCCTAAGTCTTTAAAATAGATTTCAATCCATTCGTTCAGCTTCCAATCTTTAACTTTTTCTGCTTCAACAAATACCGCTTTCTTCTCAATCTCCTTTTTCAAGGTGCTCCTGCCATCCAGTTTTTTATGCTTGTAGGCAAACACCAAAATGGTACTTGGCAAGGGATTACTTAGGTAGCCAATCAATAATTTTTGAGCATCTTCTTTTCCGAGGTCGGGAATATTCTGCGCCTCCTTCACCAAGACCAGCTGTCGATCGGCCATCATCGGGAATTTGCGCGCATGCGAAAGTATGGTACTTACCGAAGCTTCCTTTCCATACAGCACGAGTTGATTGAATCCTCGCTCAAATTCTGGAATGGCATTCTTCTCCAAGTAGTCACTGATCTGGTCAATGAAATACGGCTCATCGCCCTGCAAAAAATAGATTGGGGCAATTTTATTCGCTTTTAAATCTTTTAAAACTACTTCAGGAAGGAGGGCCATACGGTAAATCACTCGTGCACCTAAAGATAATAGATGGCAGCAATCCATCGAGAATTTCTGAGCAAATAAACTTTAATCGATGATTCTAGGTTAATTTTGCAAGCCAATTGAATGACGATGAATTTTGAAAAAGGAGTAGCCCTATACAAGGACGGTGATTTTGAAGCTGCATTGACAGTTTTCCAAAAATTGAGTAGTGCTGAACAGGGGAATGCACAGTTCCATCTCTTCAGAGGACGCACGTTAACTCGTCTAGGAAAAGGCGCTGAGGCCTTGGCGGATTTTGATATTTTAATTGAGTTGGAGCCTTACAATACGGATTTCATGAGTGATCGAGGGGTAGTTTTGCATCTGTTGGGAAGAAATGAAGATGCGCTCACAGAACTTGATCGGGCCGCTAATTTGGATCCAAAAAATCCTTATCGTTACAGCAGCAGGGCCTACCTGAAAGATCGAATAGGAGATTTTATGGGGGCAATTGAAGATTATGAGAAGGCGATAGAACTAGACCCTGAGGATGCAGTTGCCTTCAACAATTTGGGGTTGGTAGAAGAAAAATTAGGACGGAAAGAAAAAGCGAAGGATTACTTCGAAAAAGCGGACAGCTTGAGTGGCTATCCTCCCAAAAAAGAAGCCGAAGTTACTCCTAGTGTAACTCCAAATCAGACCGAAAAATTAAAACCAACGAGACCTATATCTCAAGTCTCAAACCCAAAATTGACTCCTGGTCATTTCCTTGAGGTAGTCCATGGGATTTTTACAAAACCTGCCATTCGAAAAGAGTTTTTCACCTACCTCAAAGGGCTATTTGCAACTAAAAAAGGCTAATAACTCTTGATCACCCAAAGTGGTTTAGTGATGAAATAAGACATCTTTCGGGATAGATTTTTGGAAAATAGTTGATCGAAAAAGTCTTTCTTTTTGCTGATCGTCACCAGAATATCACCTTTTGCAAGTTGCAAGTAATTCTCAAGTCCAAGTGCTAGATCATCACGGAAAGCCTTCAATACATAATTCGCCAAATCATAAGACACGGAAGGTTTAATTTCTTCGACCATCGTCTTGTGTAGCGCTTTATCAATCACTCGGGATCTTGAAGAAACGTGTACTATATCGATCTCAGAGTCAAAGAATTTTGCAAACTCAACCACTTTTTTAATTGCAGTCTTGTCTTCTTCCACATAATCAGAGGCATAAACTAATTTTCTAGGGCGTTTGAAAAAAGCTTTTCTTGGTACCACAAGAATATCACGGTCAGTTTGCATGACCATCTTGCTCGACCGGCTTCCAAATACCTGTTCTCTAAACTCATTCATTCCCTCCGTACCAACAACAATCAAATTCGCGTTGATTTTTTGAGAAAAGGCGATTGTAGTTTGTACGATAGCTCCTTCAGATATTACCACTTCGCAGCCTTGGAGACCCTTGGGAAGGCTTTCCTTTAGGACTGCATCCTGTAAACTCTTTAATTTTTGCTCGACAAACTCTTTTTGATAGTTACCGTCCAAATCCAATGGCGCTTGGTGCTGGTAGTCTTGCTTATTTAAAACGTGAAAAACGATCAATTTGGCCTTGTACTTCTCTCCAATCTTCGCAGCATATTCGAGCGCATTCAGTGCGCATTCTGAAAAGTCAATTGGACAAAGGATAGTGAAGTTAGATGCCATAGTTGGTAGTTAATAACCTGTGTGACGATTTACGAGATTAAGCAAAGGAAGACCGGCTTTTAGCCGAGTATAATTCTCAATAATTTGAGGAGAGGCAGCCAATGGATTGGTTACTGATGCAATATGTGGAGTCAGCTGAATCCTTTTTTCATTCCAAAAAGGATGGCTTTCCGGTAAGGGTTCAGTTCGAAACACATCTAAAAGTGCTCCAGAAATGAATCCCTCCTCCAAGGCAACAAGCAGATCTTCTTCTATCAAATGTTTTCCTCGGGCTACATTGATTAAAAATGTGCCTTTCTTACATTTTCTAAATAGTGAAAGATTTAAAGTGCCCTCCGTGTCGGGTGTAAGAGGAAGCAAACATACGAGTACGTTTACCTGTGAAAGAAAATCTTCTAATTGATTCTTTTGATAGTAGGGGTAGCGGAACTCGTTTTTTTCTGAAAATCCAAATCCAACTACTTCAAATCCCAAACCGTTCAATTTGTTTAGTACATCGCCACCTAAGGCTCCTACCCCCATAACCCCGACTCGCGTAGGGATCTCAGGGTTGGACATGTCCCAAACCTTTTTCT
Source organism: Algoriphagus sp. (assembly GCA_044353615.1). Classification (GTDB taxonomy): domain Bacteria; phylum Bacteroidota; class Bacteroidia; order Cytophagales; family Cyclobacteriaceae; genus Algoriphagus. The sequence continues at coordinate 10,425 of JBILBQ010000004.1, forward strand.
TCTGATCATCTTGGTAACGAACAAGCTGCCTATGAAAGTTCAATACACCCATGATTACATAATTGGTCATGGACCATCTCAATTTTTCATCGACAATCCGAACAATTGGAAGTTCATCCCCAACAGCAGGATCCGAAAGAATATGGTCTACTCCTGCACCCAGCGAACTGATCAACTTTAAATTTGGAAAGTTTTTTAAATAGCCTGCGGGATGCTGCCATAGCAAGGCCATTTCAACATCCTCAGGTCGATCAATATGTGGGAAGATTTGTAAATCTAGAGTTGGATGATGGTGCAGAAGTGCCGCAATCCATGCCTTTGGATCTCTACCTGGACTAATAATGGCTATACTCATAATCTTTAAGCTAAGAAGCACCTAAAGTAGGTCATTCCAGCAGGGCAAAAAATTCATTCGTCAAATTCCTGAAGCATTTTCAAAAAAAAAGAGAATAAACTATCAACTTGCAGCTCCAAACCTTAGGAACAAAACAAAATAATAACCTTAGCTACCCCGATTTTACTCCAAATTTAAAATTTGTATGAAAACAAAAATCAATTTCCTTATCCTAGCCCTGCTTTTTGTATCCACAATTGGTATGGCTCAACAAATTCAAATGCCTCAGGCAAGCCCTAGCTCAAAAATTATTCAAAAAGTTGGTCTCACAGATGTTACTGTAGACTTTAGCAGACCCAGCACAAAGGGTAGAAAAATATTTGGTGAACTGGTACCCTTTGGACAAGTATGGAGAACTGGTGCCAATGGGGCAACTATTCTTACCTTCTCAACTGAAGTAAGCATCAGTGGAACTAAAGTCCCTGCGGGCTCTTACGCCCTCTATGCTATTCCAGAGAAATCTACTTGGACGATGATCCTCAGCAAAAACACCAAACTTTGGGGAGCCATTGGCTATGAAGCGAAAGATGATCTTCTTCGATTCACTGCTACTCCTGCAAAAACAAGCCGATTGTATGATTCCTTCGAAATTAGCTTCAACAATTTGACAGATGCTAGTGCAAATCTTTCCATCAAATGGGAACAAACTAGAGTAGAATTTACAATTCAAACAGAGGTAGATCCCATTGTCATGGCAGACATTAAAAAGCAAATTATTGATGATAAAAGCACAAACCCTGCTTTGCTCTATCAGGCTGCCAATTACTATTTCACAAGCAATAAGGACCTCAACCAAGCCTATACCTGGATCAAACAATCCACTACAAGTGATCCAAAGTATTGGACCTTACACCTGCAGGCAAAAATTGAAATGAGCCTTGGCAAAAAAACAGAAGCCTTGGAATCTGCAACGAAATCTAAGAAGCTAGCCGAAGAGGGCAAAAACTTGGATTATGTGGGATTGAACGACCGCTTGATCAAATCGATTAAGTAAATAATTAAGAAGCCTTCGAAAATTCGAAGGCTTCTTTTTTTGATCCAAACTGAGTTCTTTCTCAGTATTTATTTTTTTGTGGAGCTGCCACCTATAAAGAGCTGAAGAATCAAGCCGAACAAAACCACAGCAAGGCAACCAATAGCATTGTACCAGAGGAATCCAATGTTCCACTCCAAGCCCATTAGTCCTTTGCCATTGAAGAAGTGAACAACCAAAATCAGGGCCTGAGATCCAATTGCTGCTATAAATACAGCCTTCCCTTTGATCCATTTAATAAAGAAACCGACCACAAATATCCCCAAGATCGTTCCATAAAAAAGCGAGCCAAGGAGGTTCACCGCCTGGATCAGGTTCTCAAATAAGGATGCATAGGTAGCGAAAAGAATTGCGCCAAAACCCCAGAATGCGGTAAACAACTTGGAGGAACGCACATAATGACTGTCGCTCGCTTCTTTTCGGATGGATCGCTTGTACAAGTCCACCGTAGTCGTGCTCCCCAGGGCATTCAATTCGGAGGAGGATGAAGACATGGCCGCAGCAAAAATGGCCGCAAACAACAAGCCTACAACACCTGTAGGCAAGTAATCCATCACGAAGCGCATAAAGACATAGTCCGTATCCCGAGTTTCGGTCTCAGGATCATGGGTAAGTAACAGGGTTTTTACTTCTTCTCGAATTTCCTGCTGCTCAGCCTTCAATCCTTTCAAGGTACTAGTCAACTGTTCAGTGGATACTTCTTTGCCCTGATCCATGGAGGACAACAATTCCGTATATACCTGCTTGGAAGAATCAAAATTGGCTTGATACGATTGTTCTAGACGACTAAAGTCAGCTCCATATTCGCTTTGCCGAAGGACCTCCGTTTGTACTTGATTGAAGTGAACCGGAGGAGGAATAAATTGGTAAAACACAAAAACCAACACCCCAATAAAGAGAATTAAAAACTGCATGGGAATCTTCAAAAACCCATTCATCAGCAGTCCCATTCGGCTCTGAGTCAAAGTTTGACCAGATAGGTAGCGCTGTACCTGACTTTGATCTGTTCCGAAGTAACTTAAAAACAAAAAAACGGCTGCAGTCATCCCTGACCAAAACGAATAGCGGTCCGCCAAGTCAAACTCAAAGTTAACCACATTTAGTTTATCCATCTTACCTGCCACTTGCAGGGCCTCTTTCATGGAAATGGGTAGAAGCTGAATCACCATGATTCCTGCCAAAACCATCCCTCCCATCATTACCGCCATCTGTTGCTTTTGAGTAATCGAAACTGCCTCTGTACCACCTGAAACGGTATAGGCGATGACCAATACCCCAATAAAAATATTCGTCAAGGTCAAGTTCCAGCCAAGCAAGGTGGACAAAATGATCGAAGGCGCATAGATGGTAATCCCCGCTGCTAATCCCCGCTGCACGATAAATAAGAGGGCAGTTAGCGTCCTTGTTTTGAGGTCAAATCGATTTTCCAGGTACTCATAGGCCGTGTACACCTTCAACTTGTAATAGATAGGCACGAAGGCAACCGAGATAATAATCATGGCTAAGGGCAACCCAAAATAAAACTGGATAAAGCGCATACCATCCTCGTAGGCTTGTCCAGGTGTACTCAAAAAAGTGATCGCAGAGGCTTGAGTAGCCATAATGGATAGGCCTATGGTCCACCAGTTATCCTTATTGCCTTTGAGGTAGGTTTCTAAACTTTGCTTGCCACGAGTTTTGTACATCCCGTAAACGGCAATGGAAACCAGGGTTAAAAATAGAACTGCCCAATCTAAAGTACTCATGAATACGCAAGGGTTAAGGCATATAGGAGAGAGATCATCACGATCAGACTGGCCATCAAACCAAGATAAATTTTATTCCAGGGAATTTGATTTTCTTCCATGCTATTGCTCAATCAAGTTGATCACTAATTTAATCGCTCCAGGCACTCCTGCAGGTAGTTGCCTGAAAATGGAAAGTCCAGTGTACGTATAGTTTCCTGCTCCCACCTGTGCTGTAATCAATGCGCCTGCATTTGCCGGCTCTCCAGGATCCTGAAGGGTCAAGGGACTTTGGTAGCGCTCGTCTACTTTGGAGGCAAAATAAAGCCCTCTTTCCTGAACCCAGCCCTCAAAATCCTTCGCATCCATTCGGTTGGGAGTACTGAGTACACCATGCTTCCAATCTGCCACTACAGGAGAACCTTCCACCGCCACCCGATCTCTTCCAATGACAAAAGGATAAGGCCCTAAGTTTGGCGTCACCAAAGGCGTACTGGTATTGTACTGCAGGATTAAATTGCCCCCACCCTTCACATAATCTAGTAAGATCTGCTGCTTACTTGCCAAGAATTCTTGGGTATTGTAGGCACGTATCCCCACTACTATCGCTTGATATTGCTTCAACTCATCCAATTCCAAATTGCCTTCTTCGAGGAAACTGACTTGGTATCCCAAGGCAGACAATACCTCAGGCACCTCATCACCAGCGCCTACGATGTAACCTACTTTTCCACCAGAAACTTCCCAGTCCTCCTGGATCAGTTGGATTTTTGCTGGGCTAAAGTAGGTCAAATTGGGAATATGGGCATAGGAAATGCGGTGAATTACTTGGTCAAATACGTTGCCAGAAGTACTCTTAAATCGAGCTCTAATCTCCTTCCTTCCATTTTGACCTCTAAGAAAAGTGACCGTGTAGGTTCGCTTTTTCTGGGTAGGGAACTCTTCCACTCCTACCACCTTGAATTGACTGGCGTTTAGGCCTTCAAATTCAAGCGCCCCTTCTAGCAATTGGTTTCTAAAGTTAATTGTAACCGTCACTGTTGGATCCGCTCCTGCTACAAGGAATACCAATTCTTTCGACAGGGAAAGATCCACTTCCGGAACTAGGGTAAAAGGTTGCCTCACCTCTCCATCAATGGGATCATTGAATTTATAAATCAAGGGTACGGTTAACTTGAATTTCTGCCCACCCAAAACAAAGCTCAGGTCTCCGCCAACTTTTTCTTTGTAGGGAAGTCCAATGTTCCGTTGACTTGGAATCGAAAAAAGTGCTCCATCCAAGGATTCTTCTAGCCAATACGGCTGGGAATATTCTTCTTGATTTGCAACTTCAAAAGCAATGGGAAGCCTTGTTTCCACATTTCCCCTGGTGTCTTTTCCAACATAAAAAGTATCGCCAAGCTGCAAAGAAACTTCTGAAATCAATTCATATGAAGGATTGACAAGCAGCAATTCTGCCGCTACTTTTTCACCTGGATGACCTAATTCTTTGTTAGTAACGAATTCCATCTTTAGCCCAAGCGATTGATAAATTAGTTGATCTAATTTGGCTAGCTTACCAGTGACCCAAGGGGTACTTGGCTCTAGTTGCTGCATGGCCGCACGGATAGAGAGCAAGGCTGGCAGGTTCTTGGAGGTCTCCACGAGATTGAAACTTCCCAAGAGTTGGTCCAACTGCGCCTTTATCGCTAATCCGCCCTTCACTGAAGCCCAACGGCTTTCAACCCCATCAAACGGAGTGTTTTCATACGAATCTCCACCTACTTGTTCCAGAAAGTCCTTGGCATTGCCAGCTCCTGCAGTAGATCCAAATCCCTGAGACTTGTGCATGGTCCGGCTATCTGCTGCAAGTTGGTGGTAGGTTTTCCCTAAAATGGGATTGTATCCCCCTACTTCCATCGCGTAGTAGCGTTTCCCTTTTTCAGGTTCAAATTCCCCTCTGAAATTGTAAGCATTGAAAAAGATACGCTTCGCTTGCCAAGGTTTTACATAGGTCAACTGCTCAGGAAAGGCTTTTGAATCACCCGAAAGCGCAAAGGCTTCATTGGCAAGGATAGCTGAGGTGGTATGGTGCCCATGGGTAATTCCAGGGATTGTATTGAATCGGGTAATGATAATATCGGGTTGGAAACTACGAATAGCCCAAACCACATCGGCCAAGACCTTTTGCTTGTCCCAATTTTGAAGGGTTTCAGTTGGGTCCTTGCTATAGCCAAAATCCAATGCTCTCGTAAAATACTGCTTTCCGCCATCAACGGAGCGTGCCTTAATCAATTCTTGGGTACGAATTTGACCCAATTCAATTCCCAATTCCTTGCCGATGAGGTTTTGTCCTCCATCCCCTCGGGTAAGACTCAAGTAAGCCACTTCTGCATGCTCTCCGTTAGCCAAATACGCAATCATGCGGGTATTCTCATCGTCCGGGTGGGCAGCCACATACAATACACGCTTAGTTTCTCGTAACTGAAGCAGTTGGTGGTACTGCTCCGAGGAAGTCAAAGATTGCCCGAAGCTCAGGCTGGCAAAAAAGAACAGGCAAACGAAGAATTGTAGAAATCGGAAAATTTGTGGAGGCATGGGTGTAGGTTCAACTAAACGCAAACTAATTCAAATCATCACCAAATAAAATCGAATTTTGATGAATAGTGTAAAAAAACACAGCAGGTATCGTAATCCAATTAAAACCCCAAATCTCCACTTGATAAAAAAAAAGGCCGGATAATTCCGGCCTTTAATTTAGATTTTCGAGGATTAGTTCTCTTGCCAGTTGGCTCCAAGAATGGCTGAAATCTTTGCATTCATCGCATTCATTTCAGCTGTGTTCTTCAAACGAGTATGTACCTGGAACAAGATGATCATAATATCCGTGTTGTCAGCCTTAATTTCCAAAGCTTTGGTGAAATACGGAACTGATTGTCTATACAATTCATCTGCCTGCTTGCCCATCTCTGGAGATCTTTTTTCCCATTCAGCATCAGACAAAGTGTTTAGCTCTGCGAGGATGCCTCTGGATTTCTCCAACATAAGCGCTCCAGTGTAATAATTTCCTTCAAAGAAGTTGGGATCAACTTCAACTGACTTCTTGTAGTCCACTAGTGCAGCTTCTAAGTCTCCACCCTGCTCTTTCAAATATCCGGATCTCAATAGCAATCCTGGGTTATTCGGATCTTTTGCAAGCGCATCTTTAATTTGAGCCATTGCCTCATCCATTTTATTGAGCTGAAGTAGCAACTGGATTTCATATTCCGCTAACACCTTGTCGTTTGGATACTCCGCGCGAGCCTTAGTCACTATTGCAAAGGCAGCTTCTGGGTTTTTCTCTTCCGTACTCAAGATTTGCACCATAAAATAATACGCATTGGTCTTATTATAGGTTGGCAATTCAAACAATAAGTTAAAATGCTTTTTTGCGTCTTCAAAACGACCCAAATCGTTGGCCAAGAAACCAGCATTGTAATGGATAGTAGAATCTGTTTTATCGATTTCTCCAGCTAGGTTGAAGAATTCGTAAGACATTTCCATGTCATCTTTATTGTATTGATTCAATGCCTTGTCAAAAGCCACATTCTTTAGCGTAAGCAAGGAATACGGTCTCAAGTTATCTGGGATACCAGGCAATTCATCTGCATACACTGACTTTCCAACCGGTGAAGTTTTGCTGTTGCCAGCCATTTCAAAGGTTTTATTAAATGTTGCCAAAGCTTGATTCCCAACTTCCAAAGTCTCCTTCGTGTTCGAAGAATCCCTTCCAAAGATTTTGGTCTCGATTTGTGCCTTTACTAAGAAGGTGGCAGGATCTCCACTTGTTTCAGGGTTAGTGGTAGCAGCATTAATGGCAGTTAACGCCACTTTCAGATCACCGGATTTAAATCCTTTCTCTGCCTCTTTTACTACTTTCTTTTGTCCAAAAGCAAAGGTGACGGTCGCAACCATTGCTAGTGATAGAACGAGCTTTTTCATTCGTGTTTTTCGTTAGGAATTTTTATTCAGTTGTTTCTATGGGTGATTCAGGTAATTCTGGAGATTCAGGTGATCCAGTAGAATCGGCGGTAATATCGGAAGATTCTGAAAGTTCTTCCTCTTCTCTAGAGATTTTTTCTACCGAAGAAATCTCGTCTCCTTCTCCTACTTTAATCAAACGGACACCTTGGGTAGCTCTACCCATGATGCGCAGCTGTTCCATGCTGATACGGATGATGATGCCAGACTTGTTGATAATCATCAAGTCATCGGTATCAACTACCTCTTTGATTGCAACCAATGCACCTGTTTTGTCAGTTACATTCATCGCTTTCACTCCTTTGCCTCCTCTATTGGTGATTCTGTATTCGTCGAGGTCAGAACGTTTTCCGTATCCCTTTTCAGAAACTACCAATAGGGTAGCATTTGGTTCAGATGCACAAACCATGCCAATCACATAATCATCCTTGCCGGTAAGCGTGATGGCCTTCACTCCTGTGGCTGTTCGACCCATTGGGCGAACTGCAGTTTCCTTGAAATGCACTGCTCTGCCTGATTTAGCTGCAATGACAATATGCTGACTACCATTGGTTTTGGCCACGTGTACTAGCTGATCGTCTTCTCTGAAATTCAAGGCAATGATGCCGTTGGTTCTGGGTCTAGAATATTGCTCCAAGGTGGTCTTTTTGATAACCCCTTGCTTGGTCACCATCACTAGGAAGTGATTGTTGATGTAATCCTGATCTTCCAAGTTCTCCACCTGGATGATGGAACGGATTTTATCGTCTTGAGTAATGTTGATCAAGTTCTGGATTGGCCTTCCCTTTGATACTTTGGAACCTTCCGGAATGGCGTAGGTTTTGAGCCAGAACAACTTGCCCTTATCGGTAAAGATCAGCAGGTAGTTGTGTGTAGATGCGGTAAACAAGTATTCCGTCCAATCGTCATCCTTGGTGCTGACACCTTTGGATCCGATACCTCCTCTTCCTTGGGTACGGTATTCGGTCAAGGCAGTGCGCTTCACATAACCTTGATGGGAAACGGTAATGACTACTTCCTCATTTGGAATCATGTCCTCGTAACTGAAGTCTTCAGCATTGTGCTCAATCTCCGTGCGGCGGTCATCCGAGTAGCGCTCCTTCATTTCCAGAAGTTCGGTCTTAATGATCTCCATACGTTTTCCTTCATCCGCAAGAATCGCCTGAAGTTCTTCGATAAGCGCCATAATCTCTTTGTATTCGGCAATGATTTTGTCGCGCTCCATGCCAGTAAGGCGCTGAAGTCGCATATCAAGGATGGCTCTAGCCTGAATTTCACTCAATTCAAATCGCTCCATCAATCCATTACGGGCTGTTTCAGGATCTGCTGAACTTCTGATCAAAGCAATTACTTCATCCAAGTGATCTAGTGCGATCAAGTAACCCTGTAAAATGTGTGCGCGCTTTTCCGCTTCCTTTAGTTCAAACTCTGTTCTTCGAACCACCACCTCGTGTCGGTGAGATACGTAGTGAACGATCAAGTCTTTCAAGTTCAAGGTTTGTGGACGTCCTTTTACCAAGGCCACATTGTTTACCGAGAAGGAAGTTTGAAGGGCAGTTTGCTTGTAGAGGTTATTCAAAACCACACTAGAAACTGCATCGCGCTTCAATTCATAAACAACCCGCATCCCTGAGCGATCGGATTCATCTCGAATGGCAGAAATCCCCTCAATCTTCTTTTCGTTTATCAATTGGGCGGTCTTTTCCACCATATTGGCCTTATTGACCATGTAAGGAATTTCGGTGATGACAATCATCTCCTTACTTCCTCCTTCTTTTATTTCTATATTTGCTTTGCCACGAACAACAATTCGTCCTCTACCAGTCTCAAAGGCTGCCTTGACCCCATTGTACCCATAGATGATGCCTCCAGTTGGAAAATCAGGGGCTACAATAAAGTTCATCAGCTCCGCAATAGTAATGTCTTTGTTGCCAATGTAAGCGATGATTCCATCAATGACTTCTCCTAGGTTGTGAGGAGCCATGTTGGTAGCCATACCTACTGCAATACCTGAAGCACCGTTTAAAAGAAGTGCCGGAACTTTGGCAGGAAGCACGGTGGGTTCCTTCAGTGAATCGTCAAAGTTTAGCTGAAAATCTACTGTTTCTTTGTTGATGTCCACCAGCAACTCCTCAGCAATACGCTTGAGCCTTGCTTCAGTGTATCGCATCGCAGCTGCATTATCTCCATCTACTGATCCAAAGTTACCTTGGCCGTCAACCAAAGTATATCGTAGGGACCAATCCTGCGCCATTCGAACCATCGTTTCGTAAACGGCTGAGTCACCGTGTGGGTGATACTTACCCAACACCTCTCCTACGATTCTTGCTGATTTTTTATGTGGTTTGTTATGCAATACTCCGAGTTCTTGCATTCCATACAGGATACGCCTGTGAACTGGTTTGAGTCCATCTCGGACATCTGGAAGTGCTCTGGAAACAATTACCGACATCGAATAATCGATGTAGGCACCACGCATTTCCTCTTCAATATTTATTGGGATGATCTGCTCGTTTTCTCTTTGGCTCATAAAGTGCGTACTGTAACTTAAATTCGGTATGCAAGATAGTAAAAAGCAGGCTGGAACAAAACCAAGAACTAAACCTTATCCTGGTTTTATTTTGTCAATTCCATTGTCCGATTTTACGGTTTTGGAAATAGAAAATGGAACTACCACGGTACTCCACTCCATTGTGATTATGCTTCATGACTACACCACAGCCGTTTATCCTACAACGCTTGGTTCCAGGAGGCCTGATAGCAAAACCTGTTTGTAACGAATAAACTTCTTGATTCATGGCAAAAGGAGTGAAATCAGGAGAGCCATTTTCAAAAGACCGTTGCATGTACTTTCCCTTTACAAAAACGGAAGCATACTCGGAGAGGTCATAGGAAACTCGCAGCGCGGCAGCATAGGTATATTGATCTTTAGCGGCAGCCAAACGCGGCAGGTAAACTTTTGGAACTGAAGGTTCTCCTTGATTTACATTTACCTTACCCACTTCTCCTTCAACACTAATGCTCCAGGGGTAATTCTGCCGAATACGCTGCTGGTATTCGCGCTCCATCCGCATTTTTAGCTCTGGGTTTGCACCATTGAACCTTCTATAGCGCTGCTTAAGCAAAAACCTGCGTCTACTTGCATCGTACAACACCAAACCAGCAGAAGCATAGTAATTGGTTGCATTGTAAGCTGCTCCTTCGAGCGAAAATTGATATGGCCCACCCTCAAATGGATTGAGCATTCCTTTTTCCCAGCCATAACCACCACCTAAGGTTAGAATGTTAAATAGATTGAGACGTAGACCAGCCTCCATAGTAGGAAGAATCCATTGGCGGGTATTTAAAGCTAAGGTGTCCGGCAAAGGATAATATTCAAATTCTTGGTTTTGATACTGGGTAATCGGGTAAACTTTGCCATCACCCCTGTAAAATTCAGTACCCATCGTGTAGTGCGCAGCGCCAGTAGACAGTTGAAATGAAAACATTTGCTGTATCGACCGAAATGCATTTCCCAAGCTAGATTCACTTTTAGCCGCTCTCGCTTTTCTAGTAATACCAAAAATATCCTCGTCTTGAGAAAAAGAAGATGTGCTTATAAGAAAGAAAAGAGTGATTAGCAGATAGATTCGGAGATTGAACATAGACAAGGAACGAACACCCGATTGCTTTTGGTGTGCATTCAAACAAAAAATAGTATTTATCCACCCCATTGAAATCACCTTAATTTTTCTTCTTTTTCAATTGTGCCACTTCCTGAACCAATTTTTCCTTCAAAGAAGGGTTATCCTGAATTGCCTTGGAGAGTTGCTCAAAAAGCTTCAATCCCAATAACTTTTCATTTCGAATCAAATCAGCCTGAAACGCAACCACCTTTTGTTGCATTGAATTTTGAAAAGCAAGGGCCTCCTGGTAAGCCTCACGCTCCTTCTCAGTTAACGCAATCGCTAGTTCTTTTTTGGCATTGCCCCAAGCTCCCTTAATTTGGTTGTAGCGTGCCCCTCCTCCCAGTCCTTCCTTAGCGCTGATCCAATCCTTCAGTTCTTGGGTTTTTTCAGCCATAAATTTTGAAGTCATCACTTCTATTTGCGCATACTTGCTCCAATCCGCATCCGTGAGCACTACTTGTGTAGTATCTTCTTGCGCTACTACTTCTTGGGTTAAAGACCAAAAAAGTAGACCAACCAGGATAATACGAAATTGAAAGGTCATGGCTTAAATATGATAAATGGCTCCATTGCTCCCGAACCAGGTGATTTTTTCAACTAGAATTAGATGGAAATACTTTTTAACGATGCGATAGCGGCAATAGGATCCGGTGCCTTAAACACAAAACTTCCAGCTACCAGGATGTCAGCACCTGCTTCTACCAAGCGTTTGGCGTTTTGTTCACCCACTCCACCATCGACTTCGATTTGGGTTTTTACCCCTTTTTTAAGAATTAGGTTCTTCAAGTTAGCCACTTTTGAATAACTATGTTCAATGAATTTTTGCCCTCCAAATCCTGGATTTACAGACATCACACAGACCAAATCCACTTCCTCAAGCACTTCCGTCAAGAGTTCAATTGGGGTATGCGGATTCAATGCAACCCCTGCGGCTACACCCAATCGTTTGATTTCTTGAAGGGTACGGTGCAAATGGGTACAAGCCTCCACATGAACAGTCACGATCGAAGCACCTGCCTTTACGAAATCCTCCACATACAATTCAGGATTTACAATCATCAGGTGAACATCCAAAGGTTTGGTAGCATGGCGATGAATCGCTTCGGTTACGGGAATACCAAATGAAATATTGGGTACAAAAACCCCATCCATGATATCTACATGGATGTAATCTGCAGCTGAGGAATTAAGCATCTCTACCTCTTTTTGAAGGTTTGCAAAATCAGCTGCAAGAATGGAGGGCGCGATTTGAGGGTTCATCTTGAGGTGTAGTTGATACAAATCACGGCATAACTCCCGTTTTGTCCAATGTTAAAGTTTAATAAGTTTCTTGTACGCAATTTCTTTGCCATCTAGTAGCTGAAGAAAATAAATTCCTGAGGGCAATTCCGATAAATTAAAGACAAAAGGCTGCTGGATGGTGTTTCGCTCCCCTAATTGTTCTACAACTCTTCTACCCGAACCATCCAAAATTTGAAGCGTTACCCTCAGTTCCTTTCCAAATCGAATGTGGAGGGATTCTGTACTCAGGGGATTGGGATAGATACTTGAACCCAATTCAATTTCTTCATTCAGCCCCAAAAGAGCTCCATAATAAGCACTACGGAAATTGGGGATGCCATAGCCCAAATTTTGATCTGGGGTCGCATACTGAGTTCCACTTTTGATGAGATTGGTCAGTAATTCATCTTTGGTCCAGCTTGGCTTTGCCTCCCATAATCCAGCGGCAAGGGCTGTGAGCTGCGGCGCTGAAAAGGAAGTTCCCGCAGCAGACGAAACTTGTCCGGTACCACGAACCAGTACTGGGCTTTGTCCAAAGGCTACCAACTCGGGCTTGATTCGCCCATCGGCCGTTGGTCCGCGAGAACTGAAGGTGGACACAACGGAACTGGCATTCACTGAACCCACAGCAAGAATCCCTTGTGCATCAGCAGGAGCAACCAAGCTACTGCTGCCAGCAGATCCATAATTGCCAACACTATTGACTACCAATATTCCTCTTTTGGCAGCCAAAGTAGCTCCACGCGTAACATAGGTGGTTTTTCCATCCAATTGAGACGTAGTATACGTCAAACTCGGCTCGTCAAAATCCAGATATCCAAGGGAGCTGTTGATGATATCCACCCCCAAACTATCTGCATACTCAGCTGCACGAACCCAGTTGAGCTCTTCTATCGGATATTCGGTTGCTACATCCTCCGTGATCGCAAAAATCACATGTGCTTGATGGGCCCCAGCTACCAAGGTACCCGCCTGGTTTGAGAGGATTAAGGAAGCAACTTGGGTACCATGTTCATTGTCTCGAAATACCTCTTTGATCCAAGGGCGAACCACATTCAGTTGACCGACTACTCGCTTGTTGGTAAAAACATGCGCAAATGGAACTGCCTTATCCAATCCAGGGAATCCAGAATCAAATACAGCTATGGTAACCCCCTTTCCCGTAAATCCCGCCTGGTGCATCGCAGGAATACCGAGTAATTCATTCTGAAAATCATAGGCCGCAGCTTCTCGATAGCTTTCTTCAATCGCCCATTTCTTTGGTGTGGAGGCAATAACTCCAGTACTGTTCCGATTTCCTGACCTTGAAATAAATCCTTTGGCCAACCATTCCACTTTTTGAACAAAGGGTAGCCCTTCCATTTTTTTCTTGCCTTCTGCATCCGTGACCACTACAGCTGCATTCAACCATTTGCTGGCATACAACAGTTCCTGGCTATACGCGCTGATTCCTTGAAGGTAGGCGGCCGTGACAGGAAGGTCTAAACTATCCACAGCGAATTTTTCTCGCGCTCTACGTTGAATGGCTTTTTCTGTCAGAAACTTACTTGGACTTGCCAATGCGTATTCCTTTTGGGGCTTAAACTTAAAAAATACAGCATACCGATCTTGAGCAAGCCCTTTTGTGGTCCAACCAAATGAAAGTAAGAAGACCAAAAAATAAATTAATTTAGACATGTGTCAACAGATGGTTTAGCTTGGAAACTCCAGTAGCTGCTCGAAGATACCAAATCCAAGCCACTTAAATACACACAGGAGGGTATGCAAAGCTGATTTTTCGAATCGAAGAAAATGAAAATGACTAACACCAACTTTGACTCGCCTCAATTAGTTAAAAAAGTACCAAGTAGTTAATAAAATGACACCTTTAAATCCCAACTAGTAAGATCTTTTTCTAACCACATAGGAGACACATAGAAAAGTGTGAGCCAATGAATAGGTTGGTTTTAAACTTTACTTTTAGAATCCTAATGTGCCTATGTGCCTTCTATGTGGTATTTTTTGCCACAAGGAGACACATAGAAAAAACTTTATGTGTTTTGTGGTTTATTTTTTATGCTCTGTTGCCAGCGTTTGAGACAAAAAATTGATCCCGCCCGCCACAGCCAGGCTAGGCGGTTTTATTTGCTACATGAGGACCTAGGGTTTTAATGTGTCTCCCCCTAGACTTAGCAATCGATTAAAAAAACAGCTAATTGGAAAATAAATTTAGTGAATGTAGTGCACCCTAATTTCAAAAAGGTGCGGAATTACCCTTTGGCGCTACCCACAAGCTTTCTTACCTTCGCAGGCTCAAACTGCGAAAGCCATGGCCTTAAAAACAAAAGTTAAAATCAACCGAATTACAAACCTCACCGATGCACGGTATTGCTCTGGAATGTATGTTGATATTTTGGGTTTTTGCTTGGAAGAGGGCTCCGCGCAGTACGTTTCTCCAACGCAGTTTCAGGAGATTACAGGCTGGATTTCTGGAATAGATTACGCAGGTGAATTTTCGGATTTGGATGCTTATTCCATTGAAAGACTTCTCGCTGACTATCCTAGCCTTACCTGGATCGAGTCAGAGGATTTGGACACCTTGATGCAACTCAAGCCGCTTGGAAAAAACTTGATCTACCGGGTAAAACTTGAGGAGTTGGAACCACTACTTCCAAAAATCGAGCTTCTTCAGGAACATAAAATCACTTTACATGTCACTTCAACTAATAAATTCATAACAATTGATAATGAATCAATTATCAAAAAATTATCGAGTGAGTTGAACCTATTTTTAGGAGCTGGAATCACAGCCGAAAATGCCAACTCACTTTGTGAGTTGCCTGGATTGTATGGGTTTGCATTGGATGGTGGAGATGAGATCAAGCCAGGCCTCCGAGATTTTGATCAGCTGGCAGCCATTCTCGAAAGTTTGGAACTGGAAGATTAAAAAAAATCCAAGCACCCTTCAGCGCTTGGATCTAAAATTCCTAGGTACTCAACTATCCCACAGATCAGATAAACGGTAAGGGCTTTTAGGTCCCGTAAAAAAGGTGCCGTCCACAAAGCGATGACTTGTCCCAATCGCATCGAGCTGGGCCATATCAGTTGCATCCAGGTTGATCTCAGCTGCAGCAAAGTTCTCTACGATACGGGCCTGATTCACTGATTTGGGAATCACCGCTATACCTCTTGCTATCGACCAGGCAATCAGGATTTGACCTATACTCACATTATGTTTTTTAGCTAGTGCAAGAACTAACGCATCTTCCAATAATTTGGGATCCTGCGCATGCTTCTCGGCACGAGAGTCAGGTGAACCCAAAGGGGAATAGGCAGTCACTAAAAGGTCATTTTCTTTACAGAAAGCCACCAATGGATCCTGTGGCAAATACGGATGTAGCTCCACTTGATTCATTTCTGGACGCTGTCCCGGCAAAGCCAGTAATTCCGCAAGCTTTGTTTGGTTGAAATTGGAAACGCCAATGTGTTTTGCGAGCCCATTGTTCTTCTGATCCTGCATGGCCTCCCAGGTTTGACTCAAAGGTACATCCTGATAGGTGTAGTATTCTTCACGTTGGGTAGCAAAGCCCACCCCTGGCTTGTAGGCAATGGGCCAGTGTACTAGGTACAAATCCACGTAATCGAGTCTCAGGTCGTCTAGGGTCTTCTCTAATGCAGGCCGCACATCTTCAAATCGATGTGCATTGTTCCAGAGCTTTGAAGTCACAAAAAGTTCGGAACGCTTGACCATCCCTGCTGCAAGTGCATCTGCTATCCCCTGCCCTACTTCACGTTCATTCTGGTAGATCGCAGCACAATCCAGGTGGCGATATCCCGCTTCAATTGCCCAAAAAACTGCTTTTCGAACTTCTCCTGGCTTACTTTTCCAGGTACCAAGTCCTAGGATTGGTAGCTGATCTCCATTTTTAAAAGATAACGTTTTCATGGTCGTAAAAATTAAATTCGATGTACTATTCGGTGATCAATAAATCAAAGATCAGCTTTTTTTTCAAGATACTTTTGAAAGCGACTCATTACCCATAGATGAAGGCGAGCTTGAGTATTGACGTAGATAAGCCAAGGCAAACGCGGTGCAAATTCATGAATAGCCGAAATGATGTACTTGCTATCCAAAACCTCTCGAAATTCTAGCCATCCATAGTCATACCGTTTCACCAGCCATCCTCCAGAAATGTAAAATAATTGCCTTTGGCTATCGCTGCGATCAGGTACATGGGTAAGCTCTAGCATCGGTTCCTTGTCCCAGAGCAAATGAAATCCAAGAACCTCTGTACCGCGTAGTTTGCCTCGGATGATGTATCGAAAGAAAAAAGGCAACCAAAGTGCATAGCGCTCTGCTACCCAAAGCGCATTGTGTCTTCCCAAATTCGTCATGCGCTGCAAGGAACGAACTGTGTTTTTCAAACCCTTTTTGTACTTAAATTTAGGCAACTTGGGTCTTTCCGTAGTCGATAAGGCAACTTTCACAGCATCGTCGTAGCCGAGGTAATCCATCTCTCTTTCTTTGAAAGCATGAATTGGATTGACAACCAAGGTATGTTTCAAACTTTCTACAAGTGGGGATACCAGTTGCGGAGGCGTATCTCCAAAAAGCCCAACCCAAAACTTAGAAAAGCCCAGCGAAAATACAGGCACTGAAAATATAAGCCTCTTTTTTCCCATCACCTTGGCCGTTCTCGCAAGCATATCACGATAGCTCATTACCTCGGGACTTCCTATTTCAAATACCCGATTGTAGACCTTTGAATTTCCAATACAGAAATTAATTATAGTTAAAGTGTCTCGAAGAGAAATAGGCTGCGTCAAGGAATTGGTCCACTTTGGACACATCAACACCGGTAGTTTTTGGACTAGGTTTTTGATCATGTCAAAACTAGAACCTCCTGGACCCACGATGATCGAAGCTCGGATGGCGGTCAATTTTGCAGTTCGTGAACCGAGAGTTTGTTCTACCTCTAGCCTACTCTTCAGGTGCCGCGAAAGATGCTCTTCGGGTTCGTTGGGAATCAATCCCCCCAGGTAAATGATTTGTTTGATACCAGCTATCTCCGCTGCTCGACTAAAGTTATCAGCCAAAATGAGGTCTGTGTCTTCAAAGCTCCCTTGATTTAATCGGGTGGAGGCAGACATCGAATGAACCAAATAGATGGCCACATCTACCCCTCTGAGGGCTTCGGCGGTGGAAGTAATCGAATACAACTCTACCTGTCTCCATTCCACCTCAGGATAGGGATTGGACTTCACCTTGCCTCTACTCAGTCCAATCAACTGGTAGGTATCCTTGTACTGCTCAATAAACCAGCTCCCAATGTAGCCTCCTGCACCTGCAAGGGCTACAGTGATTTTTGGTGAAGCGGAAGTTGGAGAAGTTGAGCTAGACATAAATGGAAGGGTTAAGATGCTAACTCATTGAGAGATCGAAAGTTTGGATTGCACTACTTTCTTGCCAGTTCCAAAGCTTTCGTTGTCGTGAAATACTTGGTCAGCGTATTGGGTATTTCCCATGCTGGCAAGTTTCCAGATCGCAGGTAGTCCAAGTACTTGGCGGTCACCTGCGCAAAATGTGCCTCGTGCCCGTTGTGGTACTTGTCAGGAACGAGAATTTTGTATTCCCCAGAAGCCCGCGCTTCCAGATCAATACCCGGATAGCTTGCTTGCAGCGTATTTCTCACCGCTTGAGCTAATTCCTTAGAATCACCCTGTAGTAGTTTCACATACAGCACTGGTCGGAAGCCTTCTTCTTTGCCTTGGCGAATGATCAAATTGGCCTTGGTGCCCCGCATCATGCTGAAGTGGGTATCCCCAGTGCCTTCTGGTGCTTGAAAATCCCAAACTACCCGAACCTTGGCATGCTTCCCTTTCAACGTATACTGGAACTCTCCGTTGCTAAATACCTCAATTTTGTCCCCATTTAAGTATTTGGTAAAGGATTCTGGAAAAGCTAGTTTTTGAGTAGCTTGGGTAAATTGACTCAAATTCAAGGCTGTCGGCCAAATTTTGGAATCATACACCTGAATGTCGGTGGTATCCAAAACCTCATTGGGGAAAGCTTCCCATTGGATCAAGTCTACGAGATGCGTAGTCACATCGACGATTCCAGTTCCTTCTTTTTCAACATCAAAAAACCAGTCAGGTCGCACCAAGGGAACACCCGAAACAGATTTGAAAAAGTGATGCACTGACTCTTTGGTAATCGCTGGATCCGCTGCAGTGCCGTTTTCCAACTCCCCAAAGACCGCTGGGATTCGAGACAATTCCCGCTGAAGCAGTGTCGTGATTTCAAATCGCTCGGTCATCATATCGAGCAGCAGCACCTGGTTTTGCTCGGCTAGTTGATAGGCCTTCTGAAGTTTTTGATAGCCAATCGCATCAATCACCAGTGGCTTATCTGCATAGACATGAATTCCCTGACGAACCGCCTCAAGAATGTAATCTATTTTTTGATCATTCTTTCCGGCTACTACCAGCACATTTCCTGGCTTTTGCGTGAGCAGCTGTTCCAAATAATCTGCACCGGTATAGGGCTTAATTATCCAGGCTGTAGGCGACTCTTTACGGCTGTTGTAGCCTTGGATTCGTGCCAAATGATCATTGAGTTCAGCGCCTGCTGGAGCAAATACATGCAGCGTAGCATCCACTTCAGGATACATGGATTTGTGAACCAAGCCGGCATGAAAATGCCCAGGATCCAAGGTCATGAACTTTACTTTTTCTCCTGGACTGATGGTCATTTTTGTTACTTCTTTGGTACTACAGGACGAGCCCAGAAAGGCCACAAAAATCAGAAAACGCAAATAATTGCTCGACATGAGTTGGTTCGATTAGTCAATTAACTATTAGCTAAAACCAGGTCTGTACCCCAAGGTCTTCGCTGGCTACGGCTCAAGTAGGTATTTGCTTCAGGGTCGTTGACAAACTCTTCCTTTGCAGAATTCCACTCCAGCTTACGGCCCAACTTCATCGCAACGTGGCTAACCAGGCACACCGAACAGGATCGATGTCCAATTTCTACCGGAGATAGCAATTCTGCTTTTTCTTGGATAGCATCCAGCCAGTTGCCATGATGCGAAGAACTACGAGTAAACCGCAATTCATTCGCTCCAAAAACAGTCTGCAAAAGTTTGGGATCAGAAGCATCCAAAGCTTTGGCATTATTCCCTTGAGCCACTGGATCTGAAGTGGAAGCCACATAGCTGCCTCTTGAAACCCATATCCATCCCTCCGTGCCTTCGTATCGAATGCCGTTGGGATAGGTTCCAGAAGTCAGCATGACGATACCATTGTCATAAGTGGCCTTCACTAAAAAGTCGCCATGCACATTCCATAATCCGGATCTTGGAAATTCAGCTACGGCTTCAATGTACCTAGGGCCCACCAATTCGGTATTCATGCCCCAAGCAGCAGAATCAAAATGATGCTGCCCCCATCCGGTAATCATGCCCGCTCCGTAATTTTCGTGACGCAGCCAGCCTGGTCTACCGTAATCGTTTTGGGGGTGCACGCCTATTTCGGTGTAGGGAACTTCCGGAGTGGAGCCCAGCCACATGTCAAAATTCAAGTTGGCAGGTATAGGCATGGCCGGTGCTTCGGGGCCGGAAGGATCTCCCGGTAAACCTATTCTCACCGTGTGCAGCTTGCCGATTCTCCCATTTCGAACCAATTCCGCCGCCAAGCGAAACTGCTCACTTGAGCGCTGTTGTGTTCCTAATTGCAGCACAACGCCCGTTTTTTTAATCACCTCAACCAATTGCCTTCCTTCTTTTATGGTCAAGGAGGTTGGTTTCTGGAGGTAGACATGCTTGCCTGCCAGAGCCGCCTCCATGGCGGGTTGTGAATGCCAGTGGTCTGGGGTAGAAATAATCACTGCATCGATATCCTTGCTCTTGAACAAGTCTCGGTAGTCTGCTACTTGCTTTACATCCAGGTAAGGACTTCCCATTTTTTGGGTGTAGTGATCCTCAATAAATTGCTTTCCTTCTGCCATCCGCTTGCTATCGAGATCAGATACGGCCACGATGCGCGCTACGTCATGCTTCCATACGCCTGGCAAATCATGATCTCGAGCGATTCTTCCGCAACCGATTTGAGCAATCTGAATTTTGTTGCTTGGTGCATTTTTCCCAAGTACGGAAGCAGGAACAAGGGTTGGTATCCCAAACGCTGCTGTAGCGAGGGCTGTTTTTTTCATAAAATCTCTTCTTTGCATGGCAATGGAATTATTTGACAAAGGATTTCCAATAGTTTTCGGCTTCTTGAACAGTCAATTCGCCGTCAAATACAAGCATTCGGTAGGTCAAACTGTAGCGCTTGCCTGGCTGTATCTCCCAAGAAGTATGGCGAATGGGGCAAAATTCAATAAATACATTCCCCTTTCCCTTGTATTGTCCAGGAGGCCAAACGCGAAGGGGTTCGGGATGTGCTTGGTTCGTGTTGTGACTCATAAATAGGATTCCACTTTTCCCGGAGGGATGATCCGATTGCCCGGTTACCAAGATCCAACGCGCATTAGAACCATCAGCCGTAGCGCGGTCCTTGCCCTCTGAAGTAAGGATGCTGCTGTTGGCATCTCCCCAAACCTCAGTGGCACGGAAACCAATTCCGCCACCATAGCGGTAATCATCCAATAGAATCCCTCCTGGAATGGCAGTTTGCAAGGTGCTGGTGTAGTCTACCAGGTAGCGGCCCTTATCGGCAGGCTTCACCTTGATGCGAAGATCCTCCTCCATGGCTATTCGTGATTCTGCAGCGGCTTTGAGGTCGACATGATTCTGTCTAACCGTCAATTCCGCAGCACCTCCAGCTTGTTTTTTGGAGAGCACATGGGAGAAATCTACCCTACCCTTTTCATCTCCAAGGTTCCAAAAGTCAACCTCTTTTCCTCCAATCGTCGCTCTAGTGTAGGGCCCCCAAATTCCGTAGTGGTGGTAATGATCTTCTGGCTGTATCCTACTCAAGATTTGTCCACTTGGCGATTGAATGGGATGAATAAATCCAGATTTGCTATACGCCTCCTTGATTCCTGTGGGAACGGGCTCTTTGGTCATTTGGTAACTAAGCACCAGCTTCCCATCCAAGAGAAAGTCCATTCCTTTAGAAGATTCTTGAAGGGTTACTTCCTGAGAGTTTGCTTGAAAAATAAAAACAAGTGAAAGGAATAAAAGAAGGAAGATCCTTTTGAAACGCATAAGAAATTCAGGTTATTGGGCTTTGAGATTCAATATAGGGTATATTGAATCAATTTGTCAACGATGCCTTTCAAAACTATGTGTAAAAAAATACTATTCGGCCTGTCAATTCTACTTCTTCCGAATTTGACTTTTGGTCAAGATTTAGCAGTTGTTCCATTAACAGCAGCCTGGAAGCAGAAAATAGAAGCACTAGCACCTTCCCAAACCCGATTTCCCAGTACTTCACCAAAAAAAATCCTCCTTTTTTCACTGCACACTGGATTTGAACATTGGGTCATTCCCCATACCGAAGAAGTTTTCAAAATCTTAGGGTCCAAATCAAAGGGCTTTGTCCTTACTGCAAGCAAGGACATCCACCAATTTGAAAAGGAATCCCTAGCAAACTACGATGCCATCGTCCTAAACAACACCTGTTCCAAGCCTGACCATCGCCACCTATTTTGGGATCAACTACGCGCAGAATCAACCGCAGATTCCGCATTTTTGATGGCTAAGGCACAGGAGTTTGAAACCAATGTCATTGAATTTGTAAAAAAGGGAGGAGGTCTTCTCCTGCTTCATGGCGGCATTACCACCTTGAATAACTCTTCCAAGTTCAGTGCCTTGGTTGGTGCTAGCTTTGATTACCACCCACCCCAGCAACAGGTGCAAGTGAAATTGGAAAACCCCAGCCATCCCTTGGTTGCCGCATTTCCAAAAGAAGGCTTTTCACATGTGGACGAACCCTATTTTTACAAGAATGCCTATTCCAAGTTGAATTTTACCCCTTTACTTTATTTTGACAACGCTCAAATACAAAATCAACGAGCCAACCAAGAACTAAAAAGTGGTAAAACTTATGTCGCCTGGATTCGCCCTGATGGGAAAGGTAAGGTGATGTACATTTCTCCTTCCCACAATGCCCAAAGCTTTGAAAACCCTGCTTTGCTGCAGTTTTATCTAGATGGCCTGCAATATGTGGTTGGGGATGTGAATTGTGATGAAACTCCAATCAAAAAATAAATTGAGCAGCAGCAGTAGCAGCACGGAGTTATCAATTGAGATGTGCTTCCAAAACCAAGTTTTTGCCAATGGGTAAAATTTTACCAACTTTAACCATGGAAATTGACAGCCTTGAATCCCTCAGCGCATTTTTAGAAGAACCCATTTTTCTGCTGGAGGCCGATCGAAAAAGAATAGCAGCAGCGATGCAAGTTTCCGGAGGAAACGAGGTCCTACCAGCTGAAGAACAGCCGGTTGCTTTTCCTTCAAATGAACGTCCAGCTACCGATTCATTAACTCCTGTTGATCAGGAAACAAAAATGGAATCGGTCGAAGAACCAATTCCTATCAAGGGTAATTTTTCAAAGGGCATATTGGTGATCCATGAAGAGACTAATCTCAACCCAGAAGTTATGGACATGCTAGTCAAAATGCTCAATGCATGTGGACATTCCATGTCGGAGGTCGGTTTGCTTGCTGCAGAAAACTTAGAAAATCGAAGCATGGAAGATTTTAAAGCATTAAATGCCCACGTAGTGCTCAAATTTGGACGCATCAAGCACCCAATCAACCAACTTCCAATCAGTTCCTATGAAATCCATACGGAGGAGGAAACAGAATACCTGTTTGCGGATGCGCTTACTTCCATTTCCGAGGATAAGGGATTAAAAAGACAACTTTGGGCTGCACTTCAGCTCCTTTTCAACCTTAGCACTGGACCAAAATGAACGAATCACAACTCAAATGGGCGAAGCGGTTTAAATGGATTAGTTTGGCCGAAGGCCTTTCCTTCCTCCTACTTCTTGGCATAGCCATGCCCTTAAAATATGGATTTGACATGCCACTTGCCGTGAAGTATTTGGGCTGGGTACATGGAGCCTTATTTGTAGTTTACATTTATGTGGTATTCCCAACAGCCTTAAGTTTAAAATGGAGCTTTAGTCGTACTTTTTTTGCACTGGTTGCCGCAGTTTTACCCTTTGGGCCCTTTATTTTTGACCGCAACCTAAACAAGAGCCAACAAACCAAATTTTGACATGGCTCTGATCAGCAAAAAAAAGATAATTTATCCGATTGGTGCTGGTTTAAGACGCTACCTCACCCAGTATGGCAGAGAAGTAGATATCCCGATTCACTACCACGAGCTGCTCCGATACACCAACTCCATTGCACTTTACGATTCGAAGGAACAAGATACCTACTGGGAAACTGTCTTTTATGATCAAAGTGACCGGGAAGAAATCCATCAGAATGTAAAGAAAATTTATGCCTTGCTTAAAGCAGGTGGAGATCTTTCGGTGATGGAGCACCTGTACATTGATCGAATTGATCTTTGTGTTTTTGGAAATACGCAGCCTTTTCGCGTGCGGATGGTCAATCGAATCAACGACAACTTTGATTATTTCTACATAAAAAATGCGGACGCCTCACGGGTTTATGGCTTGGAATTGGAAGATCTCCTTTCCCCGAATCGAATTAGCTACCTCGTACATCAAAACACGCTCATTGAAGAACACATTGCGGGAATTCCTGGGGAGAAATTTATGCGACTGCACATGTCTGACCCCAACCTCAACCCCATCCGATTGGCGAAGGAATTTGTGAAGTTCAACGAACGCTGCTTCGTTCGCCTACTGGGAGACATGCATTCTTCCAACTTTGTCATCGATGTCACTCCAGATTTTGAAGAAACGCATTACCGGATTCGTGCCATCGACTTTGATCAACAGTGCTACGAGTCAAAAAAATCCATCTACCTACCCCAGTATTTTAAAGAAAATAATGCGTTGATTCAACTGGGGATGGATGTAATCACGCCCGAGTCCATGCGTCAATACCAACGTGAGGAACGAGCGCTCATCGCTACCCGTGTGAAGTCCTCCCATCTCGAATTGGAAGACATTCTTCAAACCATGGAAAATGACCAGCTTGCACCTCAATCCCATGTAGATCAGCTAAAAGATGAACTCGCAAAGCATTACCAAACGAAGGACTTTTTGAAGTGCAGCTCCATGGGAGAAATTTTAAGAAAAAGTCTTTCCTTAGTTTCACGTTAAATGAACTTGAGGACTAGAATATAAACAGAAGGTCATGA
Organism: Algoriphagus sp.; assembly: GCA_044353615.1. Lineage (GTDB taxonomy): Bacteria > Bacteroidota > Bacteroidia > Cytophagales > Cyclobacteriaceae > Algoriphagus. The sequence goes on from JBILBQ010000004.1 coordinate 34,788, forward strand.
AAGAGAACCGAATTGATTTTGCAAATTTTCAATGGATAGATTTGGAAAATCCCAAAATAGGGGAGCTGACAGAATTCATTAAACCTTACGGTTTGAATCCACACCTACTTCAGGATTTAGTACAAGTGGGTCACTTACCCAAACTGGAAAAAGTGGGGGAATTTACTTTTCTGCTTCTACGGGCATTTAGTGCCAAACCAAATGGGAAATTGACCACCATACCTGAGCTAAGCAATAAGATTGGATTCTTTTTCACAGATGAAATTCTGATATCGGTACATCAAAAGCCGTTTGAATTCTTGGGTGAAATTTCCGGACATTTTGAAAACCCAGAATCCCTCATCTTAAAAATCATCGGAAAAATGCTTGAAACCTATGAAGCACCTGCAAATTGGTTGTCAGAAGAGATGGATCATTTCGAAAGTCATGTTTTCCTCGGCCGCAAAAAACGATTCTCAGTTGAGGAACTCTATTTTGCGAAGGCAAAAGCCCGAGCCTGCAAAAAGGTACTTCAACTGACTCAAACCTTGCTGCTGCACCTCACCGTACAGCCAAACAACGAAGCGCAACTTCAAGACTTAAAGGAAAGTGTATCCAGCCTAGTACTTCAGTTCGAGGATTTTTTGGATGAAGCCAACTCCCTATTGAACATTTACTTATCCAGCAACTCACAAAAGACAAATGAGGTTGTGAAACTTCTGACAGTTTTTTCTGCCTTTTTTCTCCCTCTTACCTTTATTGTGGGCGTTTACGGGATGAACTTCGACATCCTCCCTGAACTCCGTTGGGAATACGGGTACTACATCATTTGGGGGGTCATGATAGCAGTTTCACTAGCCATCTTTGGCTGGTTTAAGCGAAAAAAAATCATCTGAAGCCACGTCTCCAAACAAAAAAACCTCCGATTGGAGGTTTTTTTGTTTTAAGTCAAAAGAAAATTAATTCACCAAACGTCTTAGGTAAGCGCCGTAACCGCTTTTCCCAAGTTTGGTGGCTGCTTCCAGCAATTTTTCCTTGCCAATAAATCCATTTCGGTAGGCAATTTCTTCGATGCAACCGATTTTTAAGCCTTGACGCTCCTCAATCACTTCTACAAACTGCGCGGCTTGCAGCAAAGACTGATGCGTACCTGTATCTAACCAGGCCGTTCCTCTGTTGAGTATGGCTACCTGAAGCTTTCCTCTTTTGAGGTATTCGTTATTCACATCGGTGATTTCTAGTTCACCGCGAACACTCGGCTTGATATTCTTGGCAATTTCCACCACCTCATTGTCGTAGAAATACAAGCCCGGCACCGCATAGTTAGACTTGGGTTGGGATGGCTTTTCTTCAATGGAGATCGCTTTTTGATTGGCATCAAACTCCACTACTCCGTAGCGCTCTGGGTCGGTGACGTGGTAAGCAAAGACCACTCCACCGTCTGGATTGGTATTTTCTTGTAGCGTTTTGTGCAAGCCTGAACCGTAAAAAATATTGTCCCCTAGCACTAGGGCTACTTTATCTTTTCCAATAAACTCCTCTCCAATGATAAAAGCTTGTGCCAAACCATCCGGGCTAGGCTGTACGGCATAGGTAATCTGGCATCCCACATGCGAACCGTCGCCCAACAGTTTTTGAAATGCTGCCGAATCTTCGGGAGTGGTAATGATTAAAATTTCCCGAATCCCTGCCATCATCAAGACGGACAAGGGGTAATAAATCATCGGCTTATCGTAAACAGGCATGAGTTGCTTACTCACTGCAATCGTTAAGGGATAAAGTCGGGTACCTGACCCTCCCGCTAAAATGATTCCTTTCATAAAAAAAGATTAAATACAGCCCAAAGCTACCAAGCTTCATAGATTAAAAAAAATCGGAGGCAAAACCGTCTCAAAAAGCAAAGGCTAAATTTTATATGCAGCCGAACCCATCCCTGAATCACTAAATTCTAAAGAAGAGTAAAAACTAGGCCTAAGGAGTTAATAGGAAGTAGGTAGAAATACTTGAAGAATACAGACTAAAATCAATAGGAAAGGATAATTTTAAACTCAAATTAATCGCAAAATGAAAATTAGATCCCTCCTCTTTTTTTGCCTATCAAGTTTAGGTGTTTTTTCGTGTAGTCAACAAGAGATCAAATTTAAGCCCAGCACCTTGGAACAATTCCGTCCCGGCTACCACTTTACTCCTGCAAAAGGTTGGATGAACGACCCCAATGGCTTGGTTTACATCGATGGGGAGTACCATCTGTTTTTCCAGTACAACCCAGATAGTACCGTGTGGGGCCCAATGCATTGGGGACATGCGGTTTCCAAAGACTTGCTTAACTGGGAGGAACTTCCAATTGCTCTTTTTCCCGATAGTTTGGGAACCATTTTTTCAGGTAGTGCCGTATACGATGCGGAAAACAGTTCCGAATTGGGGACCAAGGACAACCCTCCCCTAGTAGCGATTTTCACCTACCATAATGCACTTCAAGAAAAAGCAGGGGCTGTTGACTACCAGACGCAAGGGATAGCCTATTCGGTGGATAAGGGCAAAACTTGGAGCAAATACGAAGCGAATCCCGTGCTTCTAAATCCAGGAATTCGGGATTTTAGAGATCCAAAAGTTACACAAATCACCAAAGCGAATGGAACAAAGGCTTGGCTGATGACCCTGGCAGTTAAGGATAGAATTCAGTTTTATGAGTCTCCCAACTTGAAAGATTGGACGCTTTTGGGCGAATTTGGACAGGGCGTAGGTGCGCATGGAGGGGTTTGGGAATGCCCGGATTTGATTCCCATGAAAGCGCCAGACGGCAGTCAAAAATGGGTACTGCTGGTGAGTATGAATCCTGGTGGACCCCAGAAAGGCTCTGCCACCTTATATTTTATTGGAGACTTTGCAGAAGGGGTGTTCACTCCGGACGATACGATGATCCGCTGGTTGGATTATGGACCTGACAATTATGCAGGGGTGACTTGGGCCAATCTCCCTGCAGATCAGGATCGAAACTTGTGGATCGGTTGGATGAGCAATTGGGACTATGCACAAGTGGTACCTACCCAGACCTGGCGCTCTGCAACGACTTTACCGAGAGAGATCAGCCTTTTTGATGTGGATGGCACCTTGCTTCTCAAATCAACCCCAGCTAGAGAGCTAGAAAATCTCAGAAAAGCAACCTATTCCATTTCAAAAAACGAGTCTCTTCTTCCTTCTTCAGCAGTTGAGATTTTGGCAGATGTTACAAGCGACGAAGCATTCTCCCTAACGCTATCCAATGAATTAGGGGAAGAAATCACGGTATCAAAAGAAATGGGTTTGGTCACTGTAAACCGCCAAAAAGCTGGAAAAATAAGTTTCAACCGGGATTTTGCAGCTGCTCATTCCGCTCCTATGTCTTGGAAAGCAGAATCCTTGCGTATTTTCTTGGATGCTTCTTCGATAGAAGTTTTTGTTAATGATGGAGAATTGGTGCTGACCTCCATCCTATTTCCATCTTCCCCTTGGAAAAAAGTAACCCTCAACCATGGCTTGGATGCTCTTCAAATTATGGATTTACAGTAATCCTTGAAACCATCCCTAGAAAAAAAGGAAACTTCTCAGAAATTTCTACTCCTCGTTTTTCAAGGGTAGAAAAAGAAGCCAGCAATTCGATCCCTAGGGATTAAATTCAACTATTCCAGTGAGTTACACGAAGTCATAAATCGGTTCATTTCAAAAATTAAAGCTTGTAAGCTTTGATTTTTTAGGGTAGCAACTGGAATTTAAGTTGTTTGTTCTGAAAAAAAAGTAGTATCCTTGGAATATAAACGGAATGCGGTGATCGAGGCTTTCATTTCATAAGAACCTCAAAAATCGCCTGTTTGTAGAAGACAAAAATCAACTTGGAAAATCTAGAAGTTTAGGTTTTCGATCATTAACGTACATTATTTATGAAAAAAGAGGCATGGGGCTCGCGAATAGGCTTAATTCTAGCCATGGCTGGAAATGCAGTCGGGCTTGGTAACTTCCTAAGATTCCCAGTTCAGGCCGTTCAAAATGGCGGCGGAGCATTCATTCTACCTTACATCATTTGTTTCCTCTTGATGGGAATTCCCTTGCTATTCACGGAATGGAGCATGGGACGTTTTGGTGGAAAGTTGGGCAACCACAGTACCCCATACATCCTTGACTCCTTAAGCAAAAAGTGGTATTGGAAGTACATTGGGGTATTTGGAATCTTTACCAACATCGCAGTAGTCGCCTATTACACCTACATCGAATCCTGGACCTTTGTCTATGTGGTACACAGTGTGATTGGTACCTTCACAGGAATGAGTAAGGAAGCGGTTAGTACATTTTTCGACCAATACGTACAGCTTTCCGGTTCAGATTTCGGAATCCCCCTATTCCCTGTTATTGCCTACGTTATGGTTTTGGCTGTAAATGTGTACATCCTATCCACCGGCCTTGGAGGAATAGAAAAAGTAGCCAAAATCGGTATGCCCTTGCTCATTCTATTTGGTATCATCTTGGCTATTCGTGGATGGACCATGGGCAGTTCCTTCGCCTCAGAAGAATTCCCGGATGCGAATGCTTGGGATGGAATTAACTTCTTGTGGACTCCTCAGTACAGTTCCTTAGCAGATCCTAAAGTTTGGCTTGCTGCTGCAGGACAGATCTTCTTTACCTTGTCTGTCGGAATGGGTTCCATTCAGTGCTATGCTTCTTACCTCAAGGAAAACGAAGACATCGCACTAAACTCGGTTACTGCTGGTTTTACGAATGAATTCGTTGAAGTAATCCTAGGTAGCGCGATTGTAATCCCTATTGCAGCCGGATTTCTTGGATTGGATTGGGTATTGGAAAATGCAGGTTTTGGAATGGCCTTCCAGACCATGCCCTACCTCTTCCAGCAATGGGGGCCGCTGATCAGTGCCTTTGCAGGAGTCTGTTGGTTTGGCCTTTTGTTCTTTGCCGGCATCACCTCTTCTCTCGCCATGGGTACTCCGTGGATGGGCTTTATGCAGGATGAATTTGGCTGGGGTAAGGTAAAAGGAGCTGTTTCCTTTGGACTGGTTTCCTTGGCCATGGGCCTTCCTACCGTCCTTTTCTACCAGTATGGATATTTTGATGAGTACGATTATTGGGGTGGAACGGTCAGCTTGGTGATTTTTGCTTTGCTTGAAACCATCTTATTCACCTACATTTTTGGGATGAAAAAAGGATGGGAAGAAATCACTCGAGGAGCTGATATCCGCATCCCATCGTTCTACAAATGGATCATGACCTATGTCACCCCAGTATTGTTAAGTATTGTATTCCTTGGCGCCTTGATTACTCCAGCGGGTAACGATTGGGTGACTGCTTTCAGCAACTTGTTCTCAGGTGGTGGATGGCCACTAGATACCAGTTCCCTAATTGCCAAAATCACCTTTGCAGACTTAGAAGCGCAGATTATTGCCAACCCTGAAAATGCTGCCGCTTTGGAGGAAAAAATGATGTATTCGGGCTGGGCAAGACTTCAATTACTCCTTCTCTTTCTAGGTATTTGTGCCATTGTATGGTATTCCACTGTTAAACGCAAAAAAGCAATTCAATGAACACATCTGCGCTAATTCTATCGATTGTAACACAAGGACTAATCATATCCGTTACGCTGTACTGTTTCTCTTTGGTGATGAAAAAACCAAATCCAAAAGAAAATTAATTTGGGTTCCTTTCCACAGGAAACCTTCCTTTCTCTAAAAAGCTCGATTATATCGAGCTTTTTTTATGCATTTTAGCTAGGCACCTTTCTATTCACGCACAGAAAGAATACTGCAGAAATACAGACCGAATAATTCGCTCTCCTGTTCCAATTCAGGTACAATTTTTTCAACTTTTTTTTATTTTTTAAACACTGTTCAATTACATTTGCCTATTCAAAAAATACTATGGGTGTAGCGGAACGAAAGGAACGAGAAAAAGAAGTGTTGCGGGAGCAAATCCTAGCAGCAGCAAAGACACTTTTTTTGGAAAAAGGGGTAGAAAAAACATCGATACGCAACATTGCCGATTTGATTGAATACAGTCCAGGAAGCATCTACCACTACTTTAAAGACAAGAACGAGATCTTCCATGCCCTACACCAGGGAGGTTTTCAGCAATTGATGGGTAAAATGGAAGTACTCATCACTATTCCTAATCCCATGTCACGACTCAAAGCAATGGGATCCATCTATGTGGAATTTGCTTTAGAAAATCCAGACATGTACGACTTGATGTTTATCAAAGAAGCACCAATGGAACACGTATCCAATTCCAACGATGATCAATGGAAAGAAGGCTATGGAACCTTCAATTTCCTTCGTGCCACGATCAAAGAATGTATCCTAGAAGGGTATTTCCAAGGGCATGATCAAGAAGCACTCTCTTTTATGGTCTGGTCCACCGTCCATGGAATGGTTTCTTTACACATCCGCCGCAGATGCGAGGTCGTCTTGGCTGATCGTCAAGATACCATCGTCAAAGACGGCTTAAACGAATTTTTCAGTATTCTCGACAGACCCTCCTCATGAAAATAAAGTACGCTAGTATGCTACCAAATTGGTCAATTCGCACCCTAATCCCTGGAATATTCCTTTGCCTTTGCCTTCAGGCAGCACCCCTTCAGGCGCAACAAATCCTTGAAACCTACATTCAAGAAGGGCAGGCAAATAACTTGGTGCTCAAAGAAAAAAACGCAAGCCTAGACCAAAGCTTATTGGCACTAAAGGATGCCAAAAGCTTCTTTCTTCCTTCGATGGATTTTGGAGCAAGCTATACCCTAGCTGAAGGAGGTCGAACCATCGCTTTTCCCGTTGGCGACTTACTCAATCCGGTATATTCCACCTTAAATAAACTCACTGCTTCCAGTAGTTTCCCCCAAATCGACAACGTTTCGGAGCAATTACTTCCGGATAATTTTTACGATACGAGGTTCCGAACCACATTACCGATCCTGAATACAGACATCAAGTACCAAAACCAAATCCGAAAAGAACAAGTCAATTGGAACAGCTACCAGGTGGAAATCTACCGTGCTACCCTCATCCAGGACATTCGAGTAGCCTACTTCAGCTTTTGCGCTGCACACAGCTCCATAGAAATTCTTAAAAACACGCTGCAACTGGTTACCCAAAATCTAAAAGATACCCGCTCACTCGTTGAAAATGGAAAAGGTCTCCCCGCTGCAGTTCTCAGAGCAGAAAGCGAACTGGAACAGGTGAACTCAATGCTACTGGAAGCAGAAAACAAAACAGAAAATGCAGCCCAGTACCTTAATTTTCTAGTCAATAGACCCCTGGAACAATCGGTCCCATTCGAAGCAATTCCGCTTGACTTAAGTCAATTGGACCTGCTGCTTGCAGAGGACATCCAGGAACAAAATCCAGAAATACGTGCCATGCAAAGCATGGAATCCATCCAAAAAACCCTGCTTAAATCCGGAAAAAACTACTGGGTTCCCAAAATCTCTACCTATGCTGATCTGGGCTCTCAAGGCTTTGATTGGAGTTTTGATTCCCAATCCAGGTACCTCATGTGGGGGTTAAACTTCAGCGTACCGGTATTTCAAGGTGGAAGAAATCAAAACCAAATTCAAAAAAATGTCATCGGCCTAGAATCCATCCAACGGCAAAAAGAATTGGTCAACCAAAAATTGAACTTAAGCCTACAGATCCAAAAAAATGAGGTAAAAACTCTTTTAGCTGGGATCCAATCGGCTGAAAAGAAACTACTGGCCGCTACAGCCTACCTCAAACTCATCGACAGAGGCTTCAAAGAAGGAAGCCAGTCTTTACTTGAATTTATAGACGCAAGAAACCAGTTCACACAAGCTGCATTGCAAAAAACAATCAGTGAATACAAACTACAAATGGCACTAGCTCAGCTCGAACGCCAACTTACTACTGAAACCAAAAAGCCATGAAAAAGCGCCATTCACTTTTCCCTGTAATTTCCCTCCTATTCCTTTTGGGATGTAGCAGCAGTACGCCTACCGATACCAGCACACCTCAAGCTGGCCAGACCATTCCTGTAAGCCTTTTTCCGCTACAAGCATCCCCAATAACTACGGCAGTGACTGCTAGTGGTACCTTCAGCACCAAGGACGAAACTCTCCTTTCCTTCAAACTTGGTGGGGTGGTCGCCAAAATCCTTGTAGAAGAAGGTGATGCCGTACGATCAGGTCAAGTCGTAGCAAGTCTAGATTTGACTGAGATTCAAGCGGGAGTTCGTCAATCCAAACTCGCCTACGAGAAAGCGTTACGAGATCATCAGCGCGCTGCCCGCTTGTACAAAGACAGCGTAGCGACTTTGGAACAGTTTGAAAATTCAAAAACAGCAGTTGATATCGCTGAGCAGCAGTTAAATGCAGCAAACTTCAACCTTGCTCAATCTCAAATCCGAGCCACTACCACTGGATTTGTCTTGAAAAAGTTTGTGAACCCAGGGCAGTTGGTTGCCTCAGGCACCCCCATCCTACAAATCAATGGTGCCGCTTCTGGAACTTGGATCTTGAAGGTGACCTTGAGTGACCAACAATGGAGTTCTATCCAGATCGGGGATCAAGCGGATATCAATGTGGCAGCATCAGCCAATTGGATACCGGCCAAAGTAACCCAAAAAAGTCAGTCAGCAGATCCTGTTACGGGCACCTATTGGGTAGAGGTCACCCCAGAATCGGTCAAAGAGATTTCTTTGGCGTCTGGCATGTTTGGAAAAGCTCGCATTCGTCCAACCCAGACCGTGGAAGGTTGGGAGATCCCATTTGAATCCGTTTTGGATGCCAATGGTGCCAGCGGGTATGTATTTGTAGTTGATGGGCAAAAAGCGAAGAAAGTATCTATCCAACTTGGAATGATTACTCCTAAAGCAGTTCAGGTAATATCCGGTCTAGAGAATTACACCAGTCTAATTGTTTCTGGGAGTGCCTATTTAACAGATGGTTCCACTATTCAAGTTAAGAACTGATGAAAATCTCTGATTTCGCGGTAAAGAATTACCAATTTACCCTCGTCATCTTTCTCATGACGGTGGTCCTTGGACTGACTACTTTTTTGAACATGCCCCGGAGTGAAGATCCGGTTATCAATTCTCCAAATTTTCCCATCGTTGTCATTTATCCTGGCGCAAGTCCCGAAGATTTGGAAGAGCTAGTGGTGGATCCTTTGGAAAAAACCATCTATGCACTAGAAAATATCAAGCGCATCGAAACCGAGATCAAGGATGGCGCAGCGATTCTTTTGGTGGAATACAATTACAACGAGGATGTGGATGAAAAATACCAAGAACTCGTACGTGAAGTCAACACCCTTCGACCTCAATTGCCCGAGGAGATTTTTTCCATCGAAGTAAAGAAGGTTCGTCCCTCCGATGTCAACATTCTTCAAATTGCTTTAGTAAGTGAAAATGCTTCCCGAGAGGCACTAAAAACTGAAGCGGACCGCCTGCAGAAGGACCTGGAGAGCATCACAGAATTGAAAAATGTCCGAATTCACGGCTTACCCGCCCAATTGGTAAAAATTGAATTACAGCTCGATAAGGTAGCCACGCTAAATATCCCGCTAAATGCACTGATTGGAAGCATCAAAAGTGAATTGAGCAACATTCCTGGAGGACAGGTGGATGCTGGAAACAAAACTTTCAATGTAAAGACAAGCGGAAACTACAGTTCAGCGGAGGAAATCGCTGAAACCGTGGTGTTTTCTATGCAAGGAAAGAACATCCTGTTGAAAGATGTGGCGACGATTCGTAATGACTTTGATGCAGCCAATCACCTCACGAGACTCAATGGCTACCGTGCCATCTTTGTGACTGCGGCCTTGAAGGAAGGTACCAACATCTCCAAAGTACAAGAAAAATACAGCCCCCTACTCGCTTCAAGCACTGAAAAATTGCCAGAAAACATCGATTTAGTCGTTGCTTTTGATCAAGCTGACTATGTCAATCGACGATTGGGTGGATTGGGAATGGATTTTTTGATTGCAATCGCATTGGTATTTGTGACCTTGCTCCCCTTGGGCAACCGTGCCTCAATCATCGTCATGGTTTCCATCCCCTTATCGCTCGCCATTGGGTTGATTTTGATGAATGCATTGGGCTATGGACTGAACCAACTTAGCATTGTCGGCTTGGTGGTAGCTTTGGGCTTGCTAGTAGACGATAGCATTGTCGTGGTCGAAAACATCGAACGCTGGATCAGAGATGGCTACAGCAAACAAGAAGCAGCCTTAAAGGCTACCCAACAGATTTCCATCTCCGTAGTCGGCTGTACCGTTACCTTAATTATCGCCTTCCTTCCGTTGGTATTCTTGCCAGAAAGTTCTGGGGATTTTGTACGTAGTTTGCCCATGTCCGTGATCACAAGCGTATTGGCATCTCTAGTCGTATCCCTCACAATCATCCCTTTCCTGTCCACCTGGCTTCTTAAAAACAAGACCGAAGGTCATTCCAACAAGATCTATGACCTTTTTCAAAGAGGGATCCATGTGAGCTATGCCCCACTTCTTGAAAAAGCCCTGAAGAAACCAGTTACAACCCTCGTTCTTGCAGGGTCTATCTTTTTCGTCTCCTTAAGTTTATTCCCAGTTATTGGGTTTAGCCTATTTCCATCTTCGGAGAAACCCCAATTTCTGGTCAACATCACCACTCCATTACAGTCCAACTTGAGCAATACAGATACCCTCGTACGACAAGTGGAAAAGGAAGTGGGTAAAATCCCTGAGTTACGAAATTTTGCCACCAACGTAGGAAAAGGAAATCCCCGCATCTACTACAACGAGATTCCTGAAAACGAACGTAGCGATTATGGGCAACTCTTTGTTCAACTTGAGCCCGAGACTTCAGCACCTCGAAAACTAGAAATCATCCAAACCCTTCAAGCCAGCTTTGCAAAGATTGTTGGTGCAAAAGTGGAAGTTAAAAACTTTGAGCAAGGTCCTCCTGTAACTGCTCCCATCGAAATCAGACTCGTTGGGGAGAATTTGGATACGCTTCGAAGCCTTGCCTCAAAAGTGGAATCGCTTCTCAAGCAAACTCCTGGAACGATCTATGTTAACAACCCGGTAGCCAACTTAAAAACAGATATCCGCGTGGACATCCAAAAAGAAAAAGCACGGCAACTAGGAATCGCAACTGCTGACATCGACCAAACAGTTCGACTCGCGCTAGCAGGATTAAACTTAGGTTCCTTTACTGATTCTCAAGGAAATGAGCGCTCCATTTTACTCACTACCCCAAAAGAGAATCGTGCGACACTAGAAACTTTCGAACCCATCTACATCTACAACAACCAAGGAAAGGGCATTCCTCTTTCTCAAATTGCAGATCTCAAGTTTGAAAGTAGCACCCTGACCATAGACCACTACAATAAAAATAGGTCCGTTTCCGTATCCTCCTTTGTAGATGCAAATAATTTGACGGATCGTGTACTGGGTGAAGTGATCGCAAAGTTAGATCAAATCCCCTTGCCGGAGGGTTATCAGTTGACCTTAGGAGGAGAATACGAAACCAAACAAGAATCGTTTGCAGGGTTCAATACCATCATTATCATTACCGCATTTCTTTTCATAGCTGTACTGATTTTACTGTTCAGAACCTTCAAAAGCACGATCATTGTCCTTTCTGTAATCCCCTTAGGGATGGTAGGCGCCTTGATCGCTCTTTGGATCACCGGCAATTCCCTTTCCTTCGTTGCCATTATTGGCCTCATTGCCTTGGCAGGGATCGAAGTGAAAACCTCCATTTTGTTGGTGGATTTTACGAATCAGCTGCGCAAAGAAGGAGTGGACTTAGATACCGCCATCCAACAATCCGGAGAAATTCGATTCCTACCCATCGTCCTAACCACGATTACAGCCATTGGTGGCTTGATTCCTGTGGCCTTAAGTACCAATCCCTTGATATCGCCGCTCGCAATCGTGCTTATTGGTGGATTGATCAGTTCGACTATCCTATCTCGAATCGTGACACCAGTCCTTTACAAACTCCTACCTCCAAGAGTATAGACAGTTTAACCCAAATAGAAAAAGCTTAATTGGTCAACTATTTCGTTTTATCCATCTTTCCCTTATATTTCTACCCTAGTTTAACTAACCAAAAAAAATAACCTTATGAAAAAATTAAGCATCCTCGTTTTCTTCTTTTCAGCGCTTCTATTTTCCTCTTCTACTATGGCACAAACCACAGAGGATTACTTCGTTGGCGAATGGAACGTACAGATTAAAGATACTCCTATGGGAACCATTTCTGTTCTACTTACCCTTGAGCGTGTAGACGGTAAATTGGTTGGAAAATTTGTAGACGCTGCTTCCAGTACAGAAACAAAAATGAATGACATCACTGAGGGTGATAATAGCCTTACGCTAAACTTCACTTCAGAATATGGGGACCTCTACTTCACACTTCAACGTGAAGACGATGAAAATGTCAGCGGTTCGCTGATGGACTCCTTCGCAGTCTCAGGAACTCGAGTAAAGAAATAACAATAAAGGCGGGATTTCCCGCCTTTCTTTTTGGCTAAACATTCCGCAAGGAGTCCGGTTGGATACCCAAGACTCTATCTATGAAAAGAAGAACTTTTCTTACTGCCCTAGCAGGCGTTGTACCCACATCCGCCCTACTTTATCACCTTAGTCCAGAAGATGAGATGACCTTGCGCCACGTTGACAACCCCAAACTCCCTTACGAAAAAAAACCAGCCGACTGGAAAGGAACTCCACAGCGTAGTGACGGTACATTTCAAAACTTGCATCATCCCTTTGAATCTAGCCTCTATTCCGTATTGAAATGGAAGCTAGAAACAAATCCGCAGGCTGCCGCTAAGAAAAAAGATCTTCGAAGGTTAACAGTGGAGAAGATTTCACTTCAGAACACTTCCTCGCAAGATTCGCTCATTTGGCTGGGCCATGCCAGCTACCTGATTCGATTGGCAGGAGTAACTATTTTGATTGATCCCGTTTGGCTGGAAAACTGGGCATTAAAACGATTCAGTGAGCTGCCTTTTGATCCCAACCAGTTAAGAGATGTTGACTATATTTTACTATCGCACGATCACCGAGACCACTGTGACGAAGCTACTCTCACCTTGCTCGGGCAGTTGGTCCCCACAGCCAAGATTCTCACGGGCCTAAACATGAGCCCCTTGCTACAGCCCTGGCTTCCAAAAAATTCCATCCAAGAAGCGGGCTGGTACCAGTCCTATGACCTAAGCCAGTCCATACGCATCACCTTTGTACCCACGAGGCATTGGGCAAAACGAGGGCTTTTTGACACCAATCAACGGTTATGGGGCGGATTTTACCTGGAAAGCAAAGACAAGTCCATCTACTTTATGGGAGATTCAGGGGATGGCCCCCATTTCAAACAAATAGCCGAAACGCTGGGCTCTCCCGATCTAGCACTGATGGGCGTAGGTGCGTTCAAACCGGAATGGTTTATGCATCCCTCCCACACTAGTCCGAGCGATGCTGCAAAGGCCTTTCGAGAAATGGGTGCTAAGAAATTCGTACCAATGCATTTCGGCACATTTGACCTGGCAGATGAGCGTTTGCTTGAGCCCCTTGACTGGCTTCAGGACAACCCTGCTGCTGTCAACCATGCACTTGTTATGCCCGTGGTGGGTCGAGACCTTCTTGGGTAACCGAATTAATTTTTCTTGGTGTACTCAATCAAAAAAATTAAAAAACAGGAAGATTTTACCACTTTTTAAGTTGCTGGTACACCAAATGTAAGGGAAATCCCATCACAGTAAAATAGGAGCCTGTGATGCTACTTACGCCCACAAATCCTATCCACTCTTGAATGCCATAGGAACCTGCCTTATCGTAGGGTTGGTACTGCTTCAGGTAATACCAAATCTCATCTTCCTCCAAAAACCGAAAAGTGACAAGCGTTTCATCTTCCAGTGTGACAGATGTTTTTTGATCTTTTAACGTGACTGCGGTCATCACGGTATGCGTGGTCCCAGATAGGCTCTTCAGCATCTCAAATGCTTCAAGTTCATTGGAAGGCTTTCCCAATACCTTCCCACCATCAATGACCACGGTATCTGCAGTGATCAGGATTTCATCTGCCTGAAGTTGATCAGGAAATAAATCTGCCTTCAATTTGGATAGGTAAGCTGCTGCATACGCTGCAGGTAGATCAGCAGGTAGGTTTTCGGCAATGGGATGCACCCGCACTTCAAATTCAAGACCTAGTCCTCGGAGCAACTCCTGTCTTCTTGGGGAATTAGATCCCAAAATAAGCTTCTTTGAGGCAAGATTAGCTAAAGTACTGGGCATAGTCATGGTTGAATTCTTCTTGATTAACGGTGGCAAATAACATTCCTCCCAAGGCTTTGGGATAGAAATAAGTGGATTTTTGGGGCATCAACTGCCCTGAATTACAAACTTCTATCACTTGACTCAATTGAATCTCTCGAGTGATTATTGCAAACTTTGCATTTCCAGATTGAACCTCTTGAACACATCGCGAAAAATTTCGCTCAAAAGCCAAGTCTGGAGTACTTCGTTGTTCAACTGGGGACAGGCCCAAAAGTTTATCAAATACCACATCATGCAAAAGAACCAAATCCAATTGCCTTAGGACTTCAGGTAAACTTGTGGCTACTTGATCCATTTTTTCAGGCCTAAATTTGATTACATAAGCAGCATCTTCCCATACCAAGCCGAAAGAATGTTTGCGTTGAAAGGAATAGTTTGAAAGTTCGGCGGCATCACCCATGGATCGAATCTCAAACCATTCTTCGATGGCCTGAAAAAAGTGGTCCTTTGTAAGTCCTTCCTCGTAGTACAACCGGTGCGTAGGGAGAATTTCCAAGTGATTTCCAACCACATTGGTGAAGTACATCAAATGGTAGTCAGAAGCCCTCCAACTGGAAGAAATAACCACTTCGCTTTGCTCTTTTCGATACGCAATCGCCGCCTCTAGGCGATGGTGGCCATCTGCTAAAATCACTTTTTTCGGAGCTAAGGTCTTCAAAAACAATCGAATGATACTTGGATCTGTGATTTGAGCCAGGGCTTCCCGAACACCTTGGTAGTCTTCCAACTCATACAAGGGCTGCTCCATGGCCAGATCCATCCAGGGTTCCAGTTCTTGAGTAGGATCCTCGTAAAGGCCATGCGTTGGACTAGCTTGAATCTCCGTAGCGCGAAGTAAATCCACTCGGTCGTTTACGGCAGAGACAATCGTATTTTCATGCCTCAATATGATTTTTTCCTCCCAATCGCTTGCTTTAATTTGCGCAATAAACCCTTTTCTACAGCGCTCCTCTTTTTCTCCAGGCAGCCGAAAATACTGATAATACACATAGATACTTGGAAGATCATCCTGAACTAATACTCCTTGGGACTTCCATTGAGCTAGTAATTTCTGGGCAGAAAGCTGCCCTTTTTCACCCTGAGGAACAGATAGATGAATGCTATTCAGCGGGTTTTGATACAATAAATCCCGCTGTTTTGAAGTCACTACATCAAAAAGTGGGGCCGTAAGTTTTTCAAGTTGTTCTCCTAGCTCATCCGCATATCGCCATGCCTTAAGCGGTAAAAGTTCAGCCATCAGATTAAGCGATTGGTCCAGTTGGTGCTAGAACTTGCTTTTAATGGAGTTCTAGGATTTGCTCGCTGATCTTCTTGCTCGAAAAATTCCACTGCAAGAGCCGCAAGTAGATTTTTTTCTTCTTCTGTAAACTGCGGTTCGAGAAGCTCAGGTCTGAAATATAGCTCGACAAACTTGGTGTCAAAATTGCCTGATCGGAAAGCGTCATGCTCCAGTGCAAAGCGGCAAAAATCCAACGTGGTCTGAATCCCAGTAATGCGGTAATCGTCAATAGCTCGAATCATCCGATCAATGGCCTCTTCTCGAGTTGCCCCATGTGCTATCAATTTGGCAATCATGGGATCGTAATAAATAGGAATCTCCATTCCCTCATCAAAGCCATCATCTACTCGAATCCCCGGTCCTTGGGGACGACGGTAGGTGACTAGCTTCCCGATGTCTGGTAAAAAATTATTTTTAGGATCCTCAGCATAGACCCGAACTTCAACAGCATGTCCCTGAATCGTTAAGTCCTCCTGAGCAAAGGAAAGCAACTTTCCTTCCGCAATCCAGATTTGCTCACGTACCAAGTCTTTTCCAGTAATCATCTCCGTGACAGGATGCTCCACCTGAAGACGGGTGTTCATTTCTAGAAAATAAAAATTGAGCTGATCATCCACAATAAACTCTACAGTTCCTGCACCGTAGTAATTGCAAGCCCTAGCCACACCAATCGCAGCTTCTCCCATGGCAGATCGCATGGCTGGACTCACCACTGCAGAAGGAGCTTCTTCAATTACCTTCTGATGTCTCCGCTGAATGGAACACTCCCGTTCAAAAAGGTAAACCAAGTTGCCCTGCTGATCCCCTAAAACCTGGATTTCAATATGTCTTGGAGAAGTAATGTATTTTTCAATAAAAACGGCTCCATCGCCAAAGGAAGATATCGCCTCAGAGACTGCGCGGTTCATTTGTTCATCAAACTCTGCTTCTGATTCAACGATACGCATTCCTTTTCCTCCCCCACCCGCAGAAGCTTTAATTAAAATGGGATAGCCGATTTCTTTAGCTTTGGTTTTGGCAACCGCAACATCGGAAATCGCCTCTTCGGTACCTGGGACGAGCGGGATGTCATAGGCTGCTACCGCCTGCTTTGCAGCAAGCTTGGAACCCATCACTTCGATAGCTGCTGGAGAAGGTCCAACAAACAAAATTCCAGCTTCCTGTACCTGCTTCGCAAAAGCTGCATTTTCAGACAAAAAGCCATATCCAGGATGGATTGCATCTACAGACAACTCCTTACAAACTGCAATAATTTTATCTGCTACTAAATAAGACTGATTGGAAGGTGCAGGTCCAAGGCAACGGGCCTCATCGGCGAAGCGCACATGAGGAGAAAGTCGGTCTGCTTCGGAATAAACTGCCACCGTGGAGATGCCCATTTCTCGGGCTGTACGCATGATTCGTAACGCTATCTCGCCACGATTGGCTACCAAAAGTTTGGTTATTTTTTTCATCGGTACACTAAAGTTTGACTTGGGCTGCTCGCTAGAGCTAAAGCGAAATACGGAATTTATTTTGAGCTTTGATACTTACGAACTGATTTTTGCTTCCAAGTAAGGAAAGTCTTATTTTTGGACGTTTTACAAAACGAACCCTTTTCCTCGAACACTCTAAATTCTCACAACATTGGATTTATTTGCAAAGTTAAAATCGAACATGGGCCCTTTGGGCAAACACTCTGAGTTTGCAGACGGCTATTGGTCATTTCCTAAGCTAGAGGGTGAAATCGCTCCTAGGATGATGTTTAAAGGGAAAAAAGTGCTTACCTGGAGCTTAAATAATTACCTAGGGTTGGCCAATCATCCCGAGATCCGAAAGGCGGATGCGGATGCAGCCGCCAAATGGGGTGCTGCCTATCCGATGGGTGCTCGAATGATGTCTGGTCAAACAGATCTACACGAGCAGTTGGAAGATGAGCTAGCTGAATTTGTTGGCAAGGAAAAATCTTACCTCCTCAATTACGGTTACCAAGGGATCATGTCAGTGATTGACGCCCTATTGGATAGAAAAGATGTAGTCGTTTATGACTCAGAATGCCATGCCTGTATCATTGATGCCTTGCGTATGCATTTGGGCAAGCGCTACGTGTTCCCACACAATGACATTGAAAGTTGCGAGAAACAACTTCAGCGTGCCACCAAATTGGCAGAAGAAACCGGTGGAGGTATCCTGTTGATTACCGAAGGGGTATTTGGAATGACTGGTGACCAGGGCAAGTTGAAAGAAATCGTTGAACTGAAAAAGAAATTTGATTTCCGTTTGTTGGTAGATGATGCACATGGTTTTGGTACCATGGGCACTACGGGCGCCGGTACAGGAGAAGAGCAAGGGGTACAAGATCAAATTGATTTGTACTTCTCTACCTTCGCCAAGTCCATGGCTTCTATCGGTGCTTTTATCGCTGGCGATGCAGATGTAATCTTGTTTTTGAGATACAACATGCGTTCTCAAATCTTCGCGAAGTCCTTGCCAATGCTATTGGTAGAAGGAGCATTAAAGCGCCTAGATATGTTGAGAAGTCAGCCTGAACTGAAGGACAATCTTTGGAAAATTGTATACGCGCTACGCAAGGGATTGGTTGAAAATGGATTCAGCATCGGAAAATCAAATTCTCCAGTTACTCCAGTAGTCTTAAATGGCACTGTGGGTGAAGCGGCTGCACTTTCCATGGATCTTCGGGAGAATTTTGGAATCTTCTGCTCGGTAGTAATCTATCCTGTGATCCCTAAAGGCATGATTATCTTGCGGTTAATTCCTACTGCGGTGCATACTTTGGAAGATGTGGACCTGACCGTCAAAGCTTTTGCAGCGGTAAAAGACAAGCTCACTTCTGGTGTTTACAAGAATTCCGCCTTGGCACTTTCTTTTGGCGAGTAAAAAAAAAAGTAAAAAAAAGCGCCTCTGAATTGAAATAGAAAGTATTTGACATATATTAGACCCTTATAAACTTATCATCAACCCTTAAAAACTTTTACTATGAGCAGATTTAGCGACGTAAAAAATTTAGTAATGAGCTTGGAAGCTGACTTCGAAAAGTTCTACGACAAAGGAAATCAAGCTGCAGGTACCCGCGTAAGAAAAGGTATGCAAGATTTGAAAAACCTAGCGCAAGAAATCCGTACTGAAGTACAGGATAAGAAGAACGAAGGTTGATTCTAATAAAAAAAGGTGGAAATTAATTTCCACCTTTTTACATTAAACAACTTTGAAGTGGAGCCTAAAACTCCACTTTATTATTTTCCGCCTGTATGTCTGCCATCCGCTTGCTTAGATCTATTTCTACAGACTTAATGGATGTAAGTGGTTTCTCTAACACTACCGTTTGTGTCGGATGAGTCCAAGGCCAAGCGATACTTTTTACGCGCTTTGGTGCATCTTTTTCAGCTACCTTCTCCCCTCTCATCATTTCCAAAGGCAAGTAGATGGACTCTTTGGTCCCATCTTGATAGGTAACCACCAAATCTATTGGCATCGGCATTCCTCCAATTCGTTCTAAAGTTATAGCTGTGCCCTGATCTGAAGCCTTTACTTCTTTGACTGCATAATCAATGGTCTTGGTAGAATTGACGAAGTACTCTTTGTACCAGTCCAGCTCCAAACCACTTTCTTTTTCCATTACACGAATCAAGTCATTGACATTGGGATGTTTAAACTTCCAGGTATTCCAGTACCGTAGCATGCCTCGGTCACGCGTTTCTTCTCCGATTACATAACCTAATTGAGCCAAGAAAACAGCTCCTTTGCTGTAAGCTGCTGCACTATAGGCAGAATTAGTCTGGTAGTGATCTGCATGGGTGGACATGGGTTCTTCCAAACCCGATTTGACTAATCGGTAATATCCGCCATAGGAACTACGCTGCGGAGCTGGATTGGGCTGGAAAATAGAGGCCATCGCCAAGTTGGAAGCATAGGAGGTAAAACCTTCATCCATCCAAGGATACAAAGATTCATTAGAGGCTAAGACTCCGTGAAACCAGCTGTGCGCCAATTCGTGCACCATCACTCCTACTAAACTCGGTAAGGAACGCTCCCCAGTAATCAAAGTAGACATGGCATACTCCATTCCTCCATCTCCTCCTTGAACTACAGAAAACTGCTTGTACGGATATTGCCCAAATTTTTGTGACAAATAATCAATGGCCTTAGGAGTAAACTCCTTTAGTTTTTCCCAGTTTTCAGTGGTCTTCTCTCCAGGAATGTAAAAATGGTGAACTGTGATCCCGTTTGCCATCTGCACCTTGTCGTGCTTGTACTTGTTATCTGCTGCCCACATGAAGTCATGGACCTGAGGTGCTACAAAGTGCCAAGTCAATGTCTTTCCTTTGGGCTCTGAAACTTTCACTCCTTCATCCTGATATCCATGTCCAATCTGGTTTGGGTTTTGAAGGTATCCAGTACCTCCTAAGGTGTAGGTTTTGTCGATCGTGATTTTCACATCAAAATCTCCCCAAATTCCGTAAAATTCTCTGCCAACATATGGATTGGCATGCCAACCTTGTTCGTCATAATTGGCCATCTTGGGATACCATTGAGACATGGAATAGCGAACTCCCTCTTCGGAATCCCTGCCTGAGCGCCTTACTTGAAGTGGAACCTGGCCTTCAAAGGACATTTCAAACTTTACAGTGGAATTAGGAAGTATGGGTTGATCCAAATCCACTTCCAATATCGTCCCTACTTCTTTGTAGCGAACGGGCTTCCCATTCATGGTCAGCTTCGTGGCATGAATAAATCCAACTTCTTCAGGAGTCAATTTTGAAATTCGATCCTTTACCCGTTGATCTGGGTCTGAAATCGTTCTAGATCGAACATCCATCATACTTCCCGGCTGGAAGGCATTGTAATACAAATGGTAAAATACCCGATTCAAAGTATCCGGTGAATTATTGGTATAGGAAAGGGACTGTACACCTTTATACTGGTTGGTCACAACATCCATATCTACCTCCATCTTGTAGGCAACTGCTTGTTGAAAACGACCATTTTGGGCACTAAGGGTACTCATACCCACAAAAAAGAAAAGTCCTAGCAAGGACCTGAATCTAGATTTTACCATTTCTAATTTTTTCTTAAAGAAAATCAAATTGCCAACTATCCACAAACCATGCATAAAAAAAAATAAAGCACTCCTACTTAATTGAATTCCATTGAAGTAAATTCCATCCATAAAATCAGTAAAATTGGTTTTATTTAAAAAATTGAAACTTACCCTTAGTCACATGAAAAAATTAGTTCTCTTAATTTTCCTCACTGTGCTCCACATGAGCGTACAGGCACAGCAGGTCAACATGGACGTTTTTAAATCCATGAAAGCGCGAAGCATCGGCCCTGGTGCCATGAGCGGTAGAATTACCGCCATCGATGCCATTCACGACAACCCCACTACCATGTATGCCGGCTCGGCCTCTGGTGGACTTTGGAAGTCTACTTCTGGAGGAATTACCTGGGAACCTATTTTCGATAATGAAAAGGTACATTCTATAGGTGCCATTTCCATCTATCAGAAAAACCCGAACATCATTTGGGTGGGTACTGGTGAAGGAAACCCGAGAAACTCCCTGAACATGGGCTATGGGGTATACCGTTCCATGGATGCAGGCAAGACCTGGCAACTGATGGGTCTTGAAAAAACCCGTGCCATCCACCGAATCATCGTTCACCCAGATGATCCAAATACGGTGTTTGTTGGTGCCATCGGCTCACCTTGGGGAACCCAAGAAGATCGTGGCGTCTACAAGACTACCGACGGAGGCAAAACCTGGAAAAAAATCTTGTATATAGACAACAAGACTGGTGTTGGAGAAATGATCATGGATCCCAACAACCCAAACAAAATATTTGTCAACATGTGGGAGCACAGACGCTACCCTTGGTTTTTTGAGTCTGGAGGAGCTAGCTCTGGACTATATGTTACTCAGGATGGTGGAGACAATTGGAAAAAACTTTCCGCAGAAGAAAATGGACTACCTAAAGGCAATTTGGGTAGAATGGGATTAGCCATTTCTAAAGCAAATAGCAGCAAAGTTTATGCGCTCATCGAATCTTCTAAAAATGCATTGTATGTATCTGAAGATGGAGGTGGAAAGTTCAGCATGATCAATGACAAAGCTGAAATTGGAGATCGACCTTTCTACTACTTCGAAATCCATGCAGACCCTAAAAACGAAAACAGACTTTACACCTTGTACTCTCGCGTAGGAATCACGGAAGATGGAGGCAAAAGCTTCAGAGAATTACTTTCCTATTCTGGCGTACACCCTGATCACCATGCCTGGTACATCAACCCTAACGATCCATCGTTGCTAATCAATGGCAACGACGGCGGATTAAACGTGTCTAGAGACATGGGTAAAACCTGGTTTTTTGCAGAAGGAATTACTGTAGGTCAGTTTTACCACATCAACGTAGATAACGAAGTACCTTACAATGTATATGGCGGCATGCAAGACAATGGATCTTGGACAGGACCTGCTTACCTCTGGAGAGGTGATGGCATCCGAAATACCTACTGGCAAGAAGTTTCCTTTGGAGATGGCTTTGATGTGGTATCCCACCCTGCCAATTCCAGATATGGATACACCATGTCTCAAGGAGGAAATGTGAGCCGATTTGACAAGCTTACTGGTCACAACCGTACCATCCGTCCTACGCACCCAGACAAGAATGTATTCCTAAGATACAACTGGAATGCAGCGATTGCTCAGGATCCTCATGATGCAAATACCGTGTACTATGCTTCTCAGTTTTTGCACAAGTCCAAAGATTCTGGTGAAACCTGGGAAATCATTTCTCCGGATTTGACCACCAACGATTCAACCAAGCAGCGCCAACAAAAAACTGGTGGTTTGACTTTTGACATCACTGGTGCTGAAAACCATACTACCATCATTGCGATTGCTCCTTCTCCTGTAGACAAAAATGTCATCTGGGTAGGTACAGACGATGGCAACCTGCAAGTAACACAGGATGGTGGCAAAACTTGGACGAATGTAGCCGCAAAACTTACTGGACTTCCAAAAGCTTCTTGGATTCCACAGGTTCAAGCATCTACGTTCAATGCAGGAGAAGTTTGGGTAGTCGCCAACAACTACCGAAACAACGACTTTGCTGCCTATGCATACCACAGTGCGGATTATGGAAAAACTTTCACCCGGATCGCAGATGATTCCAAGGTTTGGGGCTTTGCCCTTTCCATCAAGCAAGACCCAACTGAGCCAAATCTAGTTTTCTTAGGTACTGAGTTTGGACTCTATGTTTCTTTTGACAAAGCCAAAACTTGGAACAAGTGGGAGCATGGCTATCCGAAAGCAGTGTCTACTTATGACATGACCATACAAGAGCGTGAGGCAGATTTGGTGATTGGCACTTTTGGACGTGCGATCTACGTACTAGACGACATCCGTCCACTTCGTGCATTTGCAAAAAATGCAGGTAAAGCTCCTGCAGGTAAAATCACTGCATTCGCTGCTCCAGACGCATACCAAGCTGAAATCC
>JBILBQ010000053.1:0-18538 GCA_044353615.1 Algoriphagus sp.
CTTGCAAAGATTTAGGCGGCCTAGCGCAGGGGTCCCACCTCTTCCCATCCCGAACAGAGAAGTTAAGCCCTGCAGCGCCGATGGTACTGGGGTTACACCCGGGAGAGTAGGTCGCCGCCACATTATTCAAGCCCTTCGATTCACTTCGAAGGGCTTTTTTTATTGTACCATGTACTAAGTACAAAGTACGAAGTAGGAAATACTTGCCTGCGGCAGGCAGGCGAGATACGAAAACTAAACTAATGTCGAATATCGAGCGCAAAATGTTGAGGTAAGAAGTTGGAATTCGTAAAGCACCCGAATCTCGTTGTACAGCGCACTGAGAATACTTGGTACATTGTACATTGTACTTGGTACTTGGTACAAATCTCGACCCTCGTTTATTTCAGCGAATTGATTTTTTCGCCAATGAATTTAAGCGCTGGAGCGTAAGTCTCAATTCCATGACCAACCTGAGGGTAAACTTTTGCTTCAACCAAGTTCTTCAATTGCTTCTTGGCTACCTCCAAGGACTTTTTCGCTGGGAATAGTAAATCTTGGTCACCTAGTAAGAGGTAAATGGGTATGCTGACGTCCTCCAATTGCTTGCCCATGTAATAGGGCTTTTGTGTTTTGTCTAGGTAACGGCTAATTGCAAAAACCTCGTAGTCCACCAATAGTTGTTCAGCCTGGGCGGAAATCTGGTGGTTAGGCTTTGAAAAAATCGCCACATCCAAAAATTTAGAGACGTTCTCTTTGGTAGGCTTGAACACTGGGAGCAAGTTGTAATACAGATTTTTTAAAGTCAGTGAAAAAGTTTGCAAGCAGCCTGGGTTTAATAAAAATGCTGCTTTTATCCGATTTGGACTTACTATACCAAATTTGAGGGCAATTAATCCTCCAAAAGATGCTCCTGCAACAAAGGCTTGATCTAACTGGAGTTGATCAAAAACCTCTGTGGCCCAATGTCCATAATCCAAAGTCTTGATGTCGGGCGATGATCCATCACTTAGGTTCGGAAGGCCATTCGTTTCTACCATAAAAATCCGTAGCGAATCATTCAATTGGTCCAAGCCTTTGTCAAAATCCCAAATCAACGAAGTCGTGCGGGCCCCAGGAAAAATCACGAGCGTATCCGTGAATCCTTCTTGAGGTACAAGACTCCAAACATGTGTTTTTCCTAGTGAAGTTGAAACTTCAATTCTGCCATACTGGCGGCCATTAAGTGTTTCCAATTGGCTTACCCAATTTTCAAAATAATCTCTATCTACGCCTACACTTTTGAATTTGGATTGACTGTGGATTTTCATTTTGATGGATAGAAAATAGTGAGTCGGATTAGTTTTTCATTAAAGGATCAAAAGTATAAATAGAAAATAAAAATTCAGATTTCTGAATGATGTATTTACCTCCACCACCAAAGGTGGAAGAATGCTCAAAGGACAAAAAATAGATGAAAGCTTTTCGGTTAATGCTTTCCCAATTACCTTACAATTCTTTGAGATAATCGATCGGATTTAGGTAGAACATTTTCATCCAGCCCTGCTTGGCTTCATCCATACGCCAGAAATAAGGGATTGGGGTTACTATAGAATAGTGTAAGTGTGGGGGTTTGCCAGCCGCATTCCCAGTAGTACCAACGGTGCCTAGCTGTTCTCCGTTAGCGACAAAAGAAAAGTTTGACGTGGTAATTTCGTTTAGGTGCGCATAGTAATGCAAGCGCCATTTGGGACCTAAAACCAGTATAATTTTTCCACCCAGTTTGAGTTGTCCAGTATGTAGGACCAGTCCACTCGTTGCGGAACGAACAGGTGTTCCTCGTCTTGCAAAAATGTCCACTCCCTTGTGAGTTCCTGATATTCCCCAAGGATAATACCAAAACGATTGTGGATGGTAACTCGATTTTGAAGCTCCTTCAACAGGCATGTAATAATGGTGAGGATACAGCAGACCAATACCGATTAACATTAAAAAGAAGAGTCCCAGTTTTTTAAATCTCTTCATGGGTGGATTTGTTTTTCAATCAGGTGCAAAAATAGTACTTCGTACTTTGTACCAAGTACCAAGTACAAAGTAGGAATTTGTACCCAATTTTACTTCAGAAGGATCTTAATGCATTATACTCGGTACATAATACATGGTACTTGGTACATTGTACCTGGTACAGATTTTAACGTCTTGCTACTTGATACTAGTTACTTGATACACAAAAAAAGGCTATCTATTCGTAGCCTTTTTTCTTTTTTTCTCTTTTTTCTTCCTTTTTCTCCTTAGGAGTTTTGGTAGGCGCCTTCTTCGCCGCTTTTTGGGTATTCATTCCTTTAGCCATCGTTCTGTGGGTTTAGGGGTTCAACAGATTAACTCGTATCCTAAGCTAGGAAAATTCCAGGAGGAACCAAATCCATATGTTCCTCAACTATCAATTTCATTGACTTTTTACAGCGATTTATAACAGTTTAGAATACCGCACATACGCGATCCATTTTCCGTCTGGAGACCAGCTATGCACATTAATCGTGCCCTGACCTCCATAAAAAGGCACGGTTAGGTCTACGATTTTCTTTTCCCTTAGGTGCATGATTCGTAACTTGACATCTTTTCCAAAAGGATGAGATCCTTTCTGATCCTCCAAATAGGAAATGTAAACGATACTTTGATTGTCTGGTGAAGGGTGGGGAAACCAATTATCCAATTCATCAAACGTGAGCTGTTCCTCTTCGCTGCCATCAGCTTTCATCCGGTAAAGATGCATCCGTCCCGTTCGGTGGGAATTAAAATAGATCCATTGTCCATCGTAGGAATATTCAGGACCATCGTCAAGGCCCGGTGCATTGGTGAGACGAATCTCTTCCCCACCTGCTATTGGAATCGCATAGACATCCCAATTTCCCCCTCTTTGGGCACAGTAGGCCAAAAACCTCCCATCAGGACTGATTCCGTGCCAGTAACTTGGATAAGCTGGAGTGATTAATTTTGGCTGCCCTCCCTCCATCGGGAGCGTATAGATTCTAGAGCCTAAACCCTTCTCATTTTTACTGAAAACAAGTGTTTTCCCATCAAAGCTGAGTCCGTGGTCGTTGTTTACAGTGGAAATTACCCCTTCATGGAGAAATCCTAAACTCTTACCGGCGAAGTCAATTTTTTCCAATAAACCGCCCGAATTGATAAGCAAATAGCTTCCATCTCTTGACCAGTTTGGCGCTTCAAAATGTCGATTTTGGCGAAGTACGGTCCTTTCCTCACCCGTACCCACATTTAAAATAACAAGTTCACTCGTTACGTTTTCTTGATTTTGAGCGAATCCATTTGTTCCGATTAGAAGCAAGAGGAAAATCAATGCTAATTTCTTCATAAGTATCTTTTATGATTGACCTTCATGAAGTTAGCGGTATAAAATTTGTTTATTTGACCATCTCTATACAGAAACTGTGCTTTGGTGTAAATTTTCCAATCTCCCAGAAACGTTGTTCATGTAAGCCCATCGTTTCCATAAACCAGGCTTTGTTTTCCTCCGCCACCGCGATAAGTAAACCTCCGCTGGTTTGGGGATCACATAGTGGGACAAGCTCCATGCCGTTTACACCGCTAACCTTAGCCGAATAGGCATTCCAATTGCGGTAAGTGTTGTCCGGAAAAATAAACTGTTGAATGTAGTCTTGCACTCCTTCAATTAACGGGAGGGACTTGAAATCTAATTGTAGGGAGAGATTGGCTCCCTCAGCCATCTCTAGTGCATGTCCTAGCAAACCAAATCCAGTTACATCTGTAAGCGCATGTACTTCTTCATGGTTGCCCAGAACTTCGCCAATCTTGTTGAGCTGGCAAGCTACCTCAACCATGCGCTGGTAGTCCTGGGGGCTTATTTTTTGACGCTTCAGTGCCGTAGCCAAGACACCGATACCCAAGGGCTTGGTTAAAAAGAGAAGATCGCCTTCCTTACTCCCTGTGTTTTTTTTAATTTTTCTAGGATGGATGACTCCATTCACGGAAAGGCCGAAAAGTGGATCTTTGGCTGCAATGGAATGTCCACCTGCCAACTCAATTCCAGCATGGCTACATGCCAATTTTGCTCCCTCCAGTACCTTTGCAGCCAATTCAGGAGCTAGTTTTTCTACTGGCCAACTTAATATTGCATTGGCAAAAAGTGGTTTGCCTCCCATCGCATACACATCTGAGATGGCATTGGTGGCAGCAATGCGTCCAAAATCAAAAGCATCATCCACAATAGGAGTGAAGAAATCAACGGTGTTGATCATCGCTAGATCTTCGGATACCTGATAGACTGCAGCATCGTCCTTTGAAGAGTTGCCTACCAGTAGGTTGGGGTCTTTTTGGGAGAATGAGCCGCTTGCTTGCAGGATTTGATCCAATATGGCGGGAGCGATTTTGCAACCGCAACCAGATCCCTCACTCCACTCAGTGAGCCGGATGACTTGTTCCATTTACTTTGGGTTTGGTTTGTAAAAGTAAGTTGACTTGATCTTCAAGAGAAAGGCCTTGCAGGGTCAAGCGAATGGTTTTTGAAACTTCATGACGCTGTAGATCAAACTCGTAGGTCTTGTCGTAATACAGCAATAGGATTGGAATCCAGATTTCAGGTTGATTGGCTTGAATTGCTTCGACCGCTTGTTTTGTTCGATCACCACCTAGTCGCTTTTGAAGTCTTAGCACTGCAGCCGATAATTCTGCCTGATTCAATCCTGCATATTCGCTGGCAATGTGAGCAATACGTTCGGTATCCGTCTTCTCAATTTCGATGCGAGGGCTTTGTGCCAGCTGCAAATAGAAGGGGTCAGGCAGGATAATTCGACCAATTCTCCGGCTCTCATTTTCTACCCAAATAGCTTGATCTGGATGGATGTCCCGAAGTTGCTCTGCTAAAAGGTTCTCAAATTGTTCCACCGTAGGTTGGGCTGGGAGGCCAATAGCCCCAAAGGATGAGCCCTTGTGATTGGCCAATCCCTCCAAATCCACTACCTGTTCGCCTCGTTCTTTCAGCTTTTGAAGCAATACTGTTTTGGCAGCACCAGTTTTTCCTCCCAATACGAGCAGGGGATAGGGCTTCCTTACTTCGTTAAAGGTGAAGGTTCGGTAGGTTTTGTATCCTCCAGCCAATCGATACACCTCAAATCCCACCTGTGTCAAGAGCCAGGAAAGAATCTGACTCCGCATCCCACCGCGCCAGCAGTAGAGAATTAATTTTTTAGCTGGAAACTTGCGGAGCGCCTCGCGTTGAATGAGGTGAAATCGGGGACCAACCAGTTCAAAGCCCTTCAACGTTGCTTTTTCAGGGCCTGCTTGCTTGTATAAGGTGCCTACTTGAATTCGTTCGGCATTGTTGAGAATGGGGATGTTGATTGCCCCAGGAATATGACTTTGGGCAAACTCACCCTCACTACGCGCATCTACGAGGGGTAGTTGTTCGCGTAGCGTCCAAAAATTTTCTAAGGTGAGGGAGACTTCAGCCATGGAGATGTGAAAGATAAAAAAAGCCGCAAAGATTACTTTACGGCTTTAGCTTTGGATCGCAAGAAAATTACAGTTGCGCATCCAGTTTTTGTGCCAAAACAGCCTTAGGAACAGCGCCTACTTGCTTGTCTACGATTTCGCCTCCTTTAAAAAATAGGAGAGTAGGGATGGAACGAATACCAAAAGCCTGTGCAACAGAAGGGTTGGCATCTACATCCACCTTTCCAATCACTGCTTTTCCTTCGTAATCTCCTGCCAACTCTTCTACTACGGGGCCAATCATTTTGCAAGGACCGCACCATTCTGCCCAAAAGTCAACAAGGATGGGTTGGCTTCCGGAGATGATTTCTTCAAAGTTTGCGTCGGTAATTTCAATTGCTTTTGCCATGGGTTGCTTTCAGGTAAGGTTCTTTTTTCAAATATATCAGCAAAATGCAATTGAATCCGAATAAGTTCCGTTCAATTTTAAATTATTGCTGATGGGACTGTAATTTTTAAGTTATCGATCCATGATTTTGTAGGCTACTTCAGGGAGCAGCTTTAATTCTTTGATTAATTCAGCGCTCGGATCAACTTTGATTTTCTTCGAAAAAAGCTCGAGACTGATGTTCTCTTGCTGATCCAAGACCTCAATATACAACTTTGCATCCCCCTTGTATTTTGCGGTGATGCTTTCCAATTTCTCCATAAGGTCAAGTGTCAAATCATCTAAATTAATATTGACTTTAAGTCCCTTGATCATGCGGCCTCGAACTTCACTCAGTAGGGAGATAGAATTGATTTTAAACTCCAATTCGTTCTCGTTACCCCATTTCTTTTGGGCTACCCCTCCGTTGATAAACAAAAACCAGCCCGTCATGAAGTACTGCTTAAACTTCACGTAATCCTCCCCAAAGAGAAAGAAGGTAAAGGTACCATGGTAATCTTCCATCGTAAGCGTGCCAAAAGGCTTGCCGTTTTTGGTGGTTCGGTGGGCAAAGCTTGCTACAGATCCCGCCAGACGCAACTCATTTTTCCCTTTTAAAGCATCCAGGTCGTTGAGTGCAGTCAAGGTAGCATTGGTAAAAGAGTCGATCTCCAGCTTGTACTGATCCAAGGGATGCCCCGAGATAAATAGGCCCACTACTTCCTTCTCAATGTTGAGCTGCTGAATTTGAGAAAATGGCTCCATTGGGGCCACGGATGGCAATGGAACTTCTGCATTCCCGCTACTTCCTCCAAAGAGACTGACCTGGGCACTGTCTTCTTCTTGTTGTATTTTCTGTGCGTAGCGGCTTGCCTTTTCAATCAGGCTCACGTCTCCATCGGGAGCCTCCAAGTACTGCCTACGGTGATGCTCTTTGAAGCAATCAAAACTTCCTGCCATGGCCAATGCCTCCATGGACCTTTTGTTGAGGGTACGGGTGTTGACTCGCTTGGCAAACTCAAAGATATTCTTGTAAGGGCCTTTGCTGATTCGCTCCTTGATGATTTCTTCTACCGCAGCTGTTCCAGCGCCTTTGATGGCAGCCATCCCAAATCGGATTTCTCCTTGGACATTTACCGTAAACCCACTTTTGGATTCATTGACATCTGGTCCTAAAACTTGTAGCCCCATCCGTTTGCATTCTTCCATAAAGAAGGTTACCTGGGTGATGTCATTCATGTTGTTGCTCAACACGGAAGCCATGTATTCCGCGGGATAGTGAGCCTTGAGGTAGGCAGTTTGGTAAGCAATCCAAGCGTAGCAGGTCGAGTGTGATTTATTGAAGGCATAGGATGCAAAAGCCTCCCAGTCGGTCCAAATTTTCTCCAGCTTCTTGGCGTCATGTCCTTTGGCTGCAGCCTGCTCCACAAATTTGGGTTTCATTTTGTCCAATACATCTTTCTGCTTTTTTCCCATCGCCTTTCGAAGCACATCGGCCTCACCTTTGGTAAATCCAGCAATTTTTTGGGATAGCAGCATGACTTGCTCCTGGTAGACGGTGATTCCGTAGGTTTCCTCCAGGTATTCTTTCATGTCCTCCAAATCATAGGAAATAGGCTCTGTGCCATGCTTTCGCTTGATAAAGGAGGGAATGTAGGCCAAAGGTCCTGGTCGATAGAGGGCGTTCATGGCAATGAGGTCGGCAAAAACCGTCGGTTTCAATTCCCTCATGTACTTCTGCATCCCCGGACTTTCATATTGGAAGATGCCGACAGTTTCCCCTCGTTGAAAAAGCTCGTAAGTCTTTACGTCATCTATGGGGAAAACATCTGCGTCCAGCTGAATGTCGTGCCGTTCTTTGATGATTTTGATGGCGTCCTTGATGAGGGTAAGCGTCTTCAAACCAAGGAAGTCCATTTTCAACAAGCCTGCGGATTCCACCACGGCGTTGTCAAATTGGGTACACACCATGTCTGAATCCTTGGCCAAAGCCACAGGAACGAAGTTGGTGATGTCGGAAGGGGTTATGATGACCCCACAAGCATGTATTCCAAGGTTACGAACAGATCCTTCTAGAACTGTGGCTTGGTTGATGGTCTTCGCCGAATCGTCTAGTCCTTGCGCTATTTTTATAAGCTCCTCCGCCTTTTGAAGTAGTTCACCCTGCCCCTTCAATTTGTCCAATAGGGCAGGCCTATTTTTGGCAAGCTCGAACAAGGTTTTGAGCTTGATGTCAGGAACCAAATTGGCCAGCCTACCGGCCTCTGCGAGTGGTAAGTTTAATACACGTGCAGTATCTCGAATAGCAGACTTGGCTGCCATCGTACCGTAGGTAATGATCTGCGCTACCTGGTTGGTTCCGTACTTGTTGATCACATAGTCGATGACCGCCTGGCGACCTTCGTCGTCAAAGTCGATGTCAATATCGGGTAGGGATACGCGGTCTGGATTTAGGAATCTCTCAAAAAGGAGGTTGTAGGCAATCGGATCCACGTTGGTGATGGCCACACAATAGGCGACGGCCGATCCGGCTGCAGATCCTCGTCCGGGACCTACCGAGACGCCCATGTCGCGTGCTGCTCTTGTGAAATCCTGGACAATTAAGAAGTAGCCAGGATACCCTGTGTTTTCAATGGTTTTCAGCTCAAAATCCAACCTTTCCTGGATTTCAGGGCTCAGCTCTGGGTACCGTTTCTTGGCGCCCTCGTAGGTGAGGTAGCGGAGATAGGCGTTTTCTCCCCGCTTGCCTCCATCTGTGGCGTCCTCGGGATGTTTAAATTCTTCAGGGATGTCAAACTTGGGCAATAACACCTCTCGAGCCAGTTTGTAGGCCTCGCATTTTTCCACGATTTCTTGCGTGCAGTGGATCGCCTCCGGTAAATCGGCAAAAAGCTGCTTCATCTCCTCCGGGCTTTTGAGGTAGAACTCATCGTTGGGAAAACCAAATCTAAATTCGCGGCCTCGCTTGCCTACATACTTTTTAGGCTTCTCTAGGAGCTCCCCATCTTTGACACAAAGTAAGATGTCATGTGCCTTTGCATCCCCTTTTTCGTTGTAATAGGAGTTGTTGGAGGCAAAATACTTTACTCCGTATTTGCGTGCCCATTCGAGGAGAACCTCGTTGACTTTTTCCTCTTCAGGGACTCCATGCCGGTTGAGCTCCACGTAAAAATCTTCCCCAAACTTCTCTTTCCACCAGACAAAGGCTTCCTCTGCTTGCGTTTCGCCCACATTGAGAATGAGGTAGGGAATCTCGCCCCAGATGCCTCCGGTGCTGGCAATTAAGTCTCCCTTGTACTGGGCAAGTAGCTCCTTGTCGATGCGGGGTACGTAATAAAACCCTTCTGTATTCGCATAGGAGGCAAGTTTGGCAAGATTGTGGTATCCCGCTTTATTTTTTGCCAGTAGGACGGTTTGGTAGCCATCGTCCTTGGAGGCTTTGTTTTTTCGGTCTCTGCTTAGGTTAAATTCGCAGCCAAGAATGGGTTTAATTTCTTTGGACATGGCTTCCTTCACAAAGTGAAACGCACCCATCATATTGCCATGATCGGTCATTGCGAGTGCGTTCATGCCCAGTGCTTTTGCCTTGGCTACCAGCGTTGGGATTTCGGAGGTTGCCTGCAATACAGAGAATTGCGTATGCACATGCAGGTGTGTGAAGGGGCTGTCGTTTGTTTCACTTATTCCAACAGGAGTTGATTTTTTAGCTCCATCCGCTATTGATGCTTTGACTTCTGTATTGCGCTGCGCAAAATTGGCTTCTGCGAGTATTGGGGCCTCGTACAGCACCTCCTCTGAGGAGATTCCCGGTTCTGGGTTTTGTACCTTTTGTGCAATCAACCCAAAAAAGCAGCGGGCAGTAGCAGCCACATCGTATGCAGCGTCGTGCGCATCCCCAAATCCTTCGCCAAAAAGTTTTTGGTGCAACTCGGTCAGGGTAGGCCATTTGAACTTGCCTCCTTTGCCGCCAGGGAGCGCACAGAATTGGGTGGAAATGTCCTTGGTGTCTAGTTCTGCCATCCCCTCAAAGGGCATGACGAGTGCGCCACGAAGGTATTCAGAACCTACTACATGGATGTCAAACCCAATATTATGTCCCACGAGGTATTTGGATTGAATGACATCCTCACGAAAGATTTGTAGTATTTCTTTTAGATCATGCCCTTCTTCCAAGGCACGCTTGGTCGAGATACCATGTACTTTTTCCGCATTGAAAGGAATTGTAAAGCCCTCAGGGCGGATGATGTAGTTTTTGTTGGAAAGGAGCTTTCCCCGAGCGTCATGCAGCTGCCATGCCAACTGAACCAGCCTTGGCCAGTTGTCCAAGTCAGACATGGGCGCGTTGTACGACCTGGGTAAGCCAGTAGTCTCCGTATCAAAAATTAAGTACATAGGGGAATGGGAAATAAAGACTCAAAATACGGCTTAAAATGGGAAGCAAAAAATGGAGTGACGGAAATTGTCGCAGAGGTTTTTGGAATTAGCGTATTCGATAAAAAAGAGCTTCTAGGCAAGCCATTTAATCGGTGTCTAGAAGCCTTTTTCTCGATTTTTTGAAAGTTGCAATTCTGAAAAATAAGGTTGAAACGATTTCGCTTAAAACCCAGGAAAATCTCTCCAAGAAATCAACTGTCCTTGGGATCTTTTTTGATTGAGATCGCCCGCATAGATCAAGCCCTTTGCGGTCAAAGGCATGTCTGAGAGCTGCTCAAACTTGGTCAAGCCCTTGAAGTGCTCGGTGAGAATGGTCTCGCTAGCTTTGATTTCGTAGGCCTGCAGACTTCCACCTTGATCCACCAGTAAATCCACTTCTTCGCCATGATTGTCTCTCCAAAACCAAGGACTTTCATCGCGATAGCTGTGGTGCATTTGCTTGTGAAATTCAGCAACTAGCATGTTTTCAAACAAGGCTCCTTTTACGGGATTCGTAAGTAGCGTTTCCCTGGTTTTGATTTTCAGTAAGTAGGCCAAAAGTCCAGTATCGTAGAAATAGAGCTTTGGAGTTTTGACTACCCGTTTGCTAAAATTTTTGTGATAGGGATACAGCTGAAAGGTGATGTAACTAGACTCAAGCGCTGATAACCAGGACTTTGCTGTGGGCTGACTGATACCGGCCTCATTTGCGAGGGAACTCATGTTCAAGAGCTGGCCCGCACGAGCTGCACATAGGCTTAGAAAATTTTTAAACAACCGCAACTCTTTCACCTCGATCAGCTCTGTCACATCACGGTTTACATAGGTCTGCACGTAATTGGAGTAGAAAACCGCCGGGGAGATTTTTCGATCGTAGAGTGCCGGATAGAACCCGTGAAGCAATTGATCCAAGGGGTCCTCAGCGAGCAAATGGGCTTCCTTTAGTTCTTGAATGTCCAGGGGAAGTAGCTTGAAAAGCGCAACTCGGCCTGCGAGACTTTGCGTGATGCGCTCCATCAAATGAAAATTTTGCGAGCCAGACAAAATAAACCCTCCCATGCGATCAGGGCGGCTGTCCACCAAGGTTTGGAGGTAGGAAAACAAGGCAGGTGCCTGTTGAACTTCATCAAAGATCACCTGGTCATTGTATTCCGCTAGAAATCCATTGGGGTCCTTGAGTGCGAAGTCACGGGCGTCCGGATTCTCCAAACTGACATATCGGTAATCGGGGAAAAGTGTCTTGAGCAAGGTGGTCTTGCCCGATTGCCTTGGCCCGGTTACGGTGAGTATCGGGTATTTTGTTTGGTATTCCCGTATCGCCTTGTAAATGTGTCTGTTAATTACATCCATCGACCACAAAGTAACGCTTAATTTTGAAATTTTACAAGTTTAACTTTGAAATTGTACAAGGTTAACTTTGAAATTGTACAAGGTTAACTTTGAAATTGTACAAGGCCAACTTTGAAATTGTACGGGGTTGACTTTGAAATTATACAGAAATTTTGTTTGATTTTTTAGCTCAAAACGCTCAAAAATTTGAATTCAGTGGATCAATAGGCTACTCTTCAGCGATACGGCCAAGCCCAGTACTAGTAAAAAAGGTAGGGGTTTATCGCTTGTCTTCCCAAGGCATGTAGACCACTTTTTTGGTCTGAAAAAATTCCTCTTTGAAGTAGTCTTCTAAGTGGTAGCAAACGTAGGACTTGCCTGTCTCCTCCATTTCCTCGTCCACATCCCCGCCTTTGAGGTAGAAGATGCCATTAGGGTAGTCGTTGATGTCCTCCTTTTTGATTTTTCCTTTTACCCAAGGGTAAAACTGGATCATGCGGGTGACGGCCCGGCTGACCACAAAATCGTATTTCCGAACCAAGGATTCTGCTCGTGCCTGTTGTGCCTCGACATTGGTGAGCTTCAGTGCTTTGGCTACTTCTTTGACGACGGTAATTTTCTTGCCAATGGAATCAACCAAATGGAAGTGGGTCTCTGGAAATAAGATCGCTAGCGGGATGCCTGGAAATCCACCGCCTGTACCGATATCCAATACCTTGGTTCCAGGTTGGAATTGCATCACCTTGGCGATGCCCAAAGAATGGAGCACATGGTGGATGTAAAATTGGTCCATGTCCTTGCGGCTAATCACATTGATTTTGGCATTCCAGTCCTGATAGACTGCCTCCAATTGCTCCAATTGATGGAGCTGCTTGGCGGTAAGATCAGGAAAGTAGGAGGCAATTAGGGCGCTAGTGGAGCTCATTAAATTTGGTTTTCTTTTCCAGAAGCAATTTCATAAAGCAATTCCCGTGAACGGTGCAATTGTGCTTTAACGGTTCCCAGTGGCTTATCTAGCTCCTGGGCGATTTCCTCGTAAGAGAGCTCGTCAAAATAACGTAGCTGAACGAGCTTTCGGTATTTTGCTGGGAGCTTGTCCACAAATAAGCGGACCATTTCTATGCGCTGAGTCTTGATGAACTCGTCTTGTGGGTTGTCGTCTTTATCGGCTACATCCATGGTCACGGCATTGCCGTTGTCATCAGAAAAAGAATTGTTTAAGCTCATGGTTTTGAGCTTTTTCTTCCGAATAAAGTCGATGGTATTGTTGGTTGCGATGCGAAAAAGCCAAGTTGAAAAGGTGTATTCTTTTTTGAATCGCTCCAGATTACGGAAGGCCTTTGCGAAGGCTTCCATGGTCAGATCATCCGCATCATCCGCATCTCGGATCATCTTCAAAATCATAAAATAGACCGCTTTCTTGTAGCGTTTCATCAAGGTGGCATAGGCTGACTGATCCTTCCCCTGAACGGCTCTGTCAATTAGATCAAAATCCTCAAGGGCCTTGGATGAAAATTCGCGTTCGTTGCTGTTCATTTGATGCTTTTTGCCTGGTAGGAAATAGATCCTAAAACCCAAAAGTATGCCAAGTACAACAAATCATTCAGCAATACATTCATTTTTGGAAAATTGTGCTGCAATTTTTTTGAAGCTGCTCTGAAAATCAAAATTAGCAAAATTGACCTGAAGCTCACTATTCCTAGAACGACTGAAAAATCTTCCCATTGTGATCCGATGCCGAAAAAAATCAGTAAACCAATGCCTCCAATCCAATACAAGGAATGGGAAATGCCATACAAACTTACTTTGCTCTTGTCTCCTACGCGGAAAAACCGTTGGGCCTTCAAATGACTTTTCTCGTGTTTTAAATATTCTTTCCAAGTTTCTTGGGGAGCAGATTGTGTAATTGCCTCTGCATCAATTACCACCTTGGTATTTGATCCTGTACCGTGGATATTTACAAATAGCGAATCATCTCCCCCTTCAACATTCCAGTATCCCCTAAACCCTTTAGCCGCTAAGAAAAAGCTTTTTCGGTAGCATAGGTTTTTACCTGTTCCCATAAAGGGGGATTTCCAAAGGCCAAAGGAAAGGTAGAAGAGTGCCTTTAAAACTAGTTCAAATTGGACCCATTTGTTGAGCATGCTCGGATTTTGGCGGTAGCTTGAAAATCCAAGAGCGAAAGTTTTTCCTTCTTCACGCACAGGGGCAGTCATTTTTCGGATCCACTGATCTGAATTAGGCAAACAGTCCGCATCTGTCAGTAGGATGACGTCGTTTTTGGCAACTTTTATACCAAGTGTGAGTGCAAATTTTTTGGCAGTACAATGTTTGGGGGTGTACTTGACGGTGACTGATCGAAGTTTTGGATAGCGAATCATGAGGTCTTCCAAAAGCCTCTTCGTTCGATCTGTGCTCTGATCGTTGACAATCATCACATCAAATTTGGGGTAATCCTGTTCAAAAAGCTTGGGAATCAACACTTTGAGGTGCTGGAATTTATTTTTTGCCGTTACCACTATGGTCACCCCTTCCTCTGGGTCTTGGTTTTTAGACTTCGTCGCGTTACCGCCATGCAAGGCTGTTCGGGAAAACACGAGTAATAGGTACCCCCCTTGAATAAGTATTCCGAAACCGAAGAAAAACCACAATAAAAATAGGCCCATAGGTCAATTTTGCTGGGCAAATATAAAATCAATTTCAGCAAGTCATTTAAGAATAAGTGGATATTTTTGCACAAGTAAGTCTTTCCAATCGAGTCTTGCATTTTTGCTCCTTTTTGCGTTCCAATGAAGTTTGTCCTAGAAAAAAAAGACACCCAAACCCAAGCCCGTGCGGGCACCCTTACCACAGACCATGGCACGATCCAAACGCCTATTTTTATGCCTGTGGGAACAGCCGGAACGGTGAAGGCAGTACATCAGCGGGAATTAAAGACAGACATTCAAGCACAAATCATTCTAGGCAATACCTACCACCTCTACCTTAGGCCAGGATTAGATACCCTGGAGAAAGCGGGTGGCCTCCACCAGTTCATAGGATGGGATAGGCCCATGTTGACCGATTCAGGGGGATATCAGGTGTTTTCCCTTGCAGGCACACGAAAAATCAAAGAGGAAGGGGTGACCTTCAAATCCCATATTGATGGGTCCAAGCACTTTTTTGCCCCTGAAAATGTGATGGATATTCAACGCAGCATCGGGGCGGACATCATCATGGCCTTCGACGAGTGCACGCCCTATCCTTGCGATTATGCCTACGCTCGGCAATCGATGGACATGACCCACCGCTGGCTACTTCGTTGTCAAGACCGCTTTGATGCTACGGAAGGAAAGTATGGATATAGCCAAAGCCTTTTCCCAATTGTTCAAGGATCGGTATACAAAGATCTTCGCGTTCAAAGTGCAGAGTTTATTGCCAAACAGGGTAGAGAGGGCAATGCCATTGGAGGGCTTTCTGTTGGGGAGCCTGCCGAGATGATGTACGAAATGACTGCCTTGGTGACCGATATTTTACCTGTGGAAAAGCCCCGCTACTTGATGGGAGTGGGGACCCCGGCCAATATCCTAGAGTGCATCGCCCTCGGTGTGGACATGTTTGACTGTGTCATGCCCACTCGAAATGCCCGCAATGGCATGCTGTTTACCTCTGAAGGAATTATCAATATCCGAAACGAAAAGTGGAAGGATGACTTTAGTGCAATAGACCCCGCGATTGGCAATGAAGTGAGCAGCACCTATACCAAGGCCTACTTGCGGCACCTTACCGTCTCCAAAGAAATTTTGGCTGCCCAGATCGCAAGCATTCACAACCTATCTTTTTACCTCTGGCTAGTAGGGCAGGCAAGGGAACACATTCAGGCGGGAGATTTTGGCAGCTGGAAAACGGCCATGGTCCAAAAAGTAAGTACGCGATTGTAACATGAAAATTCTCGACAAACTCATCATCAAAGAATTTTTGAAGACCTACTTTTTTGTAGTGGTCTTGCTTATTCTGGTGGTTTTGGTCCTGGATTTTACTGAAAAAAACGATACCTATATCCGTAATCAGGTGCCAACAAAGGACATCTTGTCTTACATGGGCAACTATGGTTTGTACCTCAACAACCTGCTGACTCCTATTACGGTTTTTATTTCCGTGATCTTCATTACCTCCAAGATGGCTGGCAGAACAGAGATTGTGGCCATCCTGAGTTCAGGGATTAGTTTTATTCGATTACTTCGACCCTTTCTTTTTGCAGCAGCCCTCATTGGAGCCACGAGTTTTCTATTGAATGGATGGATCCTACCTCGAGCCACTGCGGGCGTAGCAAAATTTCGAATGCAATACCTTGAAAAAGGAGAGGCCTCCACCGATCCCAATATTCACATCAAAGTTGGTCCAGATGCCTATGCCTACATCAGTCGATTTTACAAGACAAGCAATACGGGCTACAACTTTACCTTAGAAGAAATTCGTGAGGGGAAACTAATTTCCAAGCTCTCTTCAGACTTAATCCAATGGGATACTGCCAAAAATGTATGGAGATTAGAAAACTGGAGGCTACGAATACTCAAGGAGCGGGGAGAAGATTATTCTACGGGCAATTTCATGGATACGGTTCTTTCCATTTCTCCTGCCGATTTTGATTTGCCTGAAAATCACCACGAAACGCTCATGCTCCCAGAATTGAGTACCCAAATACGCCTTTTGGAGGATCGTGGAGCGGATAACGTGAGTTACTACCGCATTGAACGCATCGTGAGATACATGACTCCTTTTGCCTCCATCATCCTTACCTTTATTGGCGTGATCATGTCAGCACGCAAAACCAGAGGTGGCTCCGGGTTTCAAATTGCGCTTGGCTTTTTCTTGGCCTTTGTTTACATCCTCTTGTTTCTCCTTTCCCGCACCTTTGCCGAGGCAGGTACTCAGTTTCCCGTTTTGGCGGTGTGGATGCCCAACTTACTTTTTGCGCTTACAGGATTGATTTTGTACAAAACTGTTCCTAGGTGATGCTCCCTGCCACCTTCAAGGATTACCTGCTACTTCACTTTATTGTGTTGATTTGGGGGGTTACCTCCATTTTAGGATTGTTGATTAGCCTACCCTCCTTGGAACTAGTGTTTTACCGAACCCTTCTAGCTGCGATAGGAGTAGGGGTACTGATGGGATTGCGAAAAGAATCGCTACGTGTGGCTCCCATGGACTTACTCAAAATCATAGGAGTAGGGGTGCTGATTTCCTTACATTGGATTTTCTTTTTTTGGTCGGCCAAAGTATCTACCGCTTCTGTTTGCCTGGCAGGCATGGCTACCACCTCACTTTGGACGTCTTTTTTGGATCCCTTGATCAATAAAAAGCGTGTTAAACCCTTCGAGGTTGCCTTAGGCTTACTGGTGATTTCAGGCTTGCTCGTCATCTTTCAATTTGAAAATGGGTACTGGCTGGGAATTTCCATGGCCTTAGTAGCTGCATTTTTGAGCGCCCTATTTTCCATTTTGAATGGACGTTTGACTTTTCGATACAGCCCCTACCA
This sequence comes from Algoriphagus sp., assembly GCA_044353615.1. Lineage (GTDB taxonomy): Bacteria > Bacteroidota > Bacteroidia > Cytophagales > Cyclobacteriaceae > Algoriphagus. The sequence goes on from JBILBQ010000053.1 coordinate 17,115, forward strand.
AATTACTTTTTACGAAATGGGTGCCGCGAGCCTAGTGGCCTTGCTATTTTTACCGCTTTATTCTTACATCGATGGTTCAGCTATTCAATGGGCATGGAAAGGAATGGATTGGTTTTGGCTACTGATCCTAGCAGGGATTTGTACGGTTTATGCCTTTTCTGTTTCGGTGGAATTGATGAAGCGGCTGCCAGTATTTTCCATCAACCTCACCATCAACTTGGAGCCTGTCTATGGAATCCTGCTTGCGGTGGCAATTTTTGGAGAGAAAGAAAAAATGACAGAGCAGTTTTACCTGGGAACAGGGATCATTCTCGTTTCGGTATTGATTTATCCAGTGCTCAACTATTGGAATAAAAAAAGGAAGACTGCACAGGAGTCTAGTCAACTTTCTTAAGCGCAAGCCAAAAGTAAATAGTTGCTTTTCGTGACTTAAAGTTGGGATTCAAACACGAAATAGGTTGGTGCCCAGCTCGGCAGGTTTGGTTTTTCGTCAAACAAACCAAATACACTGGATCCCGAACCTGACATAGAGGCATAGTAAGCGCCCGCTGAATACATTCTTGCCTTGATTTCAGCAATTGCCGGGTGATTTTTAAAGATGCTGGCTTCAAAATCATTGACCAACTCATCCTTCCAGCGGCTTCGGTCTGCAAGCACTTCTTCCATCGAGGTTTTGGGCTGCATCGGAGTCACACCAGCGTAGGCTTCCTTGGTGCCCACATGAATTCCTGGGTGTATTAGTACCAGGTAGGATCCTTGAAGGGAGACCGAACAGGGATCAAGAATTTCCCCTCTGCCGCGGATAATTTTAGGCGTATTTTCAATAAAAAATGGACAGTCGCTACCCAGTTCCGCAGCATACTCCTCCAAGAAAAAATCATCTAGGTGTAGGTCAAAGAGGTTGTTCATCAACTTGAGTGCAAACGCTCCATCCGCTGAACCTCCACCCAAGCCGGCGCCCATGGGAATATGTTTCTGTAGGTGGATCTGGAGACTGGGCAATCCTTGGTAATCTTTTTTGAGCAGCTTTTCTGCTTTCAAAATCAAGTTGTCTTTGGGATCTCCAGGCACTTCCAAACCCGTAACCGTCCAAGATGGCTTCTTGTCTAAAATCATCTCTAAGGCATCACAGAGCGGAATAGGAACCATGCAAGACTCGATCTCGTGGTAGCCATCTTTCCTTTTTTGGGTGATGTGTAGTCCTAGATTTATTTTGGCGTTGGGAAAAGTGATCATGGAGATACGCTGTTTGGACAAAAGTAAGGGAAATCAAGCGAGGAGAGCCGTCTCCCATCTATTTTTAGTAAAATCACATATTTCGATTGAAAAATTGCCATTTTAGATACTGATTCGATAAAAAATTACTCAAAAATTAGATGTGATCTCAAAAAATTGAAAATAATGTAAATCAGTAGAATATTTGG
>JBILBQ010000054.1:0-18486 GCA_044353615.1 Algoriphagus sp.
AGCTTGTTTGATGGAGTCAAGGCAAAAGCCAACCACACCACTGGAGATTGGTTGGGATTTTCAGAAAAACCTTTAGACATCACCGTAGCCATCGGATCGGTACAGCCAAAACTTCTAGAAGTAAGTTTTCTCCTGCATGAAGGCGCCTACATCTTTCCTCCACAAACTATTGAAGTGTGGATTGGGAATAAAGGAGTTTGGAAAAAAGTAACCAGCCCTCCACAAGCCAGTTCCAGCAAGATTGAAGAAGCTCGATTTGGTTTGGTATCGATTCCCTTACCAGCTGGCCCAATGGATCAAATTCGCTTGAAAGCACAACCCATTGCCAAATTACCTACCTGGCATCCTGGTGCTGGTGCCAAAGGCTGGGTATTTGTGGATGAAATTTTAGTACACTAACGCATCACGTTCTCACAAGATGGGTACCACCGCCTACCAAAAATACCAGCTGCTACTCACTGAAAAATTGGAGAAGGCTTTTCAGCAGGAGCAAGAAATCAAAAACGCCGCTTCCTGCATTTCAACCACTTTGAAAAATAACGGCTGGATTTATGCCTGTGGTACGGGTCATTCTCACATGCTGGCGGAGGAAGTTTTTTATCGAGCAGGAGGCTTTGCACGTGTGCGTCCACTCCTACTACCCAAACTCATGCTGCATGAAAGTGCCACAGGCAGTACCGATGAGGAGCGAAAAGAGGGCTATGCACCCCTTCTTTTTCAAGAGTATGAAATCACGGAAAGAGATGTCTTGATCATTTCCTCGAATTCAGGAAGAAATTCGGTTCCCATTGAATTGGCTAGCCATGCACAGCAGAAGGGGGCAAAAGTGATAGTCATTACAAATTTGGCACATAGCCAATCCGTCACTTCAAGGCATGCTTCGGGACTCAAATTGTACCAACTCGGAGATGTGGTCTTGGATAATTTTGGAGAAATTGGGGATGCTGCACTGCACCTTGAGGGTTTAAGCACTGCAATAGGACCTACTTCGACGGTCATTGGCACTGGCCTCCTTCAGGCCATACTCGTAGAGGCTACTGCAAAGCTCCTTGCTCAAGGGATTGTGCCGGATATTTTTGCCAGTTCCAACTCCGACCAAGGCGGAGCACACAATGACGCTCTACTCGAGGCATACAAGCCTTTGGTCAAGGTGCTTTAATCGATACCTGAGCTCATGCCACTTTTTCCCGATTGCAGAAACAGCTTGAAACGAGGGGTATATCCTGGTCTCATGTAAATGGGCTCTCGGTATATCGGGGAATCCTCCGTAGGCTCCTGCCCTGAGTCCGTGTAGCGAATCAACATTCCTGGAAATGCTGCATTGACTTGTACTTGTTCATTGATCACGGAAACACCGGGTTTGGGAAGTCGAAATTGAACCCCTCCAAAGATCGTTTCAAGTCTCGGGAGTTCGCGCTGACTCACCAGGTTCACAAACTGATTCCACTCTTTCGCTCTTCCTGCCTTCATTTCGTCTTCGGTCGCTTGATTGGACCAGTCAGGATCTCCATTCCACGCGCGTTCGACATAGCCCAACATTTTGGGGAAAAGGTAATACTCAAGCATTTCGCCCCCCTTAATGGTTTCTGTCCAAACTTGCCCAGAAACACCTATAATATTCTGCCTTCCTTCTTCTGTTAACTTGGTAAATCGTTGCCCAGCATCGGACCAATTCCAAGGCTTTCCATCGATGGTTTGATCGTGGGAGAGGTACAATTTGCCAGGTACGGCTTTCCAGGCTTGATACAAATCCACTACCCCACTCCAGCTATGGCCTCGTTCGTCCGGATCCCAGGAATACGCGAGATCAAAGTAGAAATTCGCACTGGAACAGATGATGACGGGGTAACCTGCATTTGCAAGTTTGTAGGCCATGTCCTCCCCTCCCCAACCTGCTACAGCATTCCAGGCATAGAGCTTCCAATCCTGATCAGCAAATTTCGGATTTGGGCTTACGGCCGTAGACGAATGCGTTTGACCAATTTCTTCCCAACCACCCATCATCCAACCGTGCTTCTTCAAAATTTGGGCAGTTCGATCCCGAAAATAATCGTTTAAATCAGCTTGAAGGATAGCTGGATTTTTACTCAAAAATTCTTTGCAAATGGGAGATGCAGTCCAAACACCTTTGGGTACCTCATCCCCTCCACTGTGCCAGTTTTTTTTCTCGACTCCAGCCGCCGCATACATTTCCCCTATTTCAACTACGAGTTTTTCATAGAAAGCATAGGTAGATTCTTGGCAGGCGCAAACCGTATTACCTTTGAAATTTTGTGCCGATAGATAAATTGATCGGTCCTCAGGATCTGCAAGGCGATAGGCAAGTGCCTCCTCCTGCTTTCCAGCTTGCATGTAGCTTTGGTAACGCTTTTCCATCGCCAAAATCGCCGCTCTGGAATGTGCAGGTACCCCGAGCTCTGGGATCACTTCGATGTGACGATCCTTCGCATACTTCAAAATCTCTTGAAAATCCGCCACCGTGTAAAACCCAGAACCTGATGGGCTCTTGTTTGGATCTGCTCCAGAGGCATAGTAAGGCCATAAAAACTCGGATTCATCCTCTGAAAACCCTCTTCGACCTCCAAATTGAGTTAACTCAGGGAGTCCTGGGATTTCTATCCGCCAGCCCTCATCATTAGCCAAATTGAAATGAAATACATTCAACTTGTAGAAAGACATCAAATCCAAAAGCTTCAAAACTTGTTCCTTCGATTGAAAATTCCGAGCTACATCCAAAAATAAGCCTCGGTATCCGTAAGCAGGAGCATCTTCAATTACTACTTGAGGGAGGGTCAATGAGTTCGCTCCCCCCTTCCAAATAATTGGATTCAACATCGCCAAGAAGGAATTAGCACCATACAAGGCACCAATGGATGTGGATGCCTGAATCAGCACCTGAGCCCCTTCAATTTTGATAGTGTAGCCTTCCTTTGGTAAGGATTTCACTTGTTCAAAACGAATGTTGAGTGGATTTTTCGATCCCCCTTCTTTCGGTGAATAGCCCTTTTGAAGGATTTTTTCCAAATAATCCCTTGTTTTCTCAAAGGCTTTGGGGGCATCAAGCTGAATCACACTCGGGCTAAATTCGAGTGCAGGTGCGGTATATTTCCAGGCTTTAGGACTTGGTAGATAAGGTGGAATATCCTTATCTGGAAGGGGAAATAAGGACCTATTCTCGTTGTAGCGTTGCTGCGCACTAGTGACTGGAAAAGTAGTTCCCTCCGCCATTTTTGCAAGTACGACTTCCGAGATCACTTCATTTTGAACTTGGGAGATTTCTTCCACTTTTCCATCCGCATGCGCAAGAATCAAGCCTTCGGGAGGATAAGAATTCTTTAAGAATGCATTTCGGCTTTGGTAGGAAAATGAAAAGGATTCATTGGGCTTCAATGCGGGCGTTTCTCCCTCCCAAACAAAAAAATCTCCTTGCAAATGTTTCAAGTTGAGTTTTGGGTCAAGGGATTGACTGCGAATCGCTATAAAAATGGTATTGAAATACAACTTCCAACCCGCATTCACTACTGTTGTTCCCCGATTGGTGAGCGTAAGTGTGGCAGAATGCTGTTCAGGTGAGGTAAATTTATTTTCTACCAATTCCCAGGACGAGTGGACCTGTGCTCCTACTGGAAAAAGGCTTAATCCTGTCAAAACGCACAGCACTAGTGATTTATAAAAGAAATTTCGATTCATAGTTTAATGAGTAGTTCCTTGTACCAAAATAAATTTAAGCCAAGTTATTTTTATAAACTTCTTATTTTAAATAAATTAAGAATCAAAAGATCAACCACCCAGTACCTAAACCCAAATTAACCCATGCGCATAGATCAACAGGCCAACACCCTCAATGGGCGATATTTGGCATTAGATGTTTTGAGAGGTATTACTTTGGCCTTTATGGTCATCGTGAATACCCCCGGAGATTGGAGTACACTCTATGCACCATTAGCTCATGCAGAATGGCATGGATTTACCCCTACCGATTTGGTCTTTCCCACCTTCCTTTTTGTGGTAGGAAATGCAATGAGCTTTGCGCTCAAAAAAATGCAGGACATGCGGCCGACCGATTTTTATAAAAAAGTATTCACGCGGACATTCCTTATTTTCTCCATCGGCTGGCTACTCAATGCATTCCCATTTTTTGAACCCAATGAAACAGGGCAACTGGCATTTATTGACCTGAGCGAGGTTCGGCTTCTTGGGGTATTGCAGCGTATTGCATTGGCCTACTTGGGTGCAGCACTAATTCTCTATTGGGGTGGCATCAAGCTCGGCTGGATATTCAGCATCGTCGCATTACTAGGCTACTGGCCAATCCTATATTATTTGGGTACTCCAGGGGATCCCTACAGCTTGGAAGGCAATGCGGCGCTTCACCTCGATTTGTTAGTAATCGGCGAAAAACGCATGTACATGGGTGAGGGTATTCCTTTTGACCCAGAAGGCATTCTGAGTACGCTCACCTCTATCGTCAATGTGATTGCGGGGTATTTGGCAGGGAGATTCATTCAGAAAAATGGGAATAGTGTCCCAGCTATTCGTCTCCTCTTCGTAGCAGGAATTCTTTTGATTGGCTTGAGCTATTGGTGGGACCCTGTATTTCCGATCAACAAGAAGATTTGGACCAGCTCCTACGTGTTGCTTACTGTTGGCTGGGAATTAGTGCTCCTATCTCTTTTGATTTTTGTGATTGAGGTGGCTCAATTCTCAAAATGGACCTACTTCTTTCAAGCCTTTGGGCGCAACCCACTGATCTTGTATGTATGTTCTGGTATAGTGATCGCACTGATCTCCTTCATTCCTATTGGAGATAGCAATTTGCAGGATGTCATTTATGCAGAGGGATTTACCAGCTGGCTGGAACCTAAAACTGCCTCCTTCCTATTCGCTATCGCTTACATGCTCTTGATTTGGAGTATCGGATTCTTGATGGATAAAAATAAAATCTACATCAAGGTTTAGCGGAAATTAAACAGATGAAGTCGGGTTGAGTAGAAGCTAAAGTAAAGCTTTTGCTCAACCCTTTCTATTTGATTTGAAATCAAAGGTAGCCTTTGGTGATGCGTTGGATGTATTTGCCTAGAATATCAAACTCGAGGTTAATCTGATCCCCTGCATTTAGTTCATGGAAATTGGTAAACTCGTAGGTATACGGAATAATGGCCACAGAAAAAGCCCCTGAAGCAGAATTGAAGCAGGTAAGGCTTGTTCCATTCAAGGTAATGGAGCCTTTCTCAACGGTTACATTTCCCAAGGAGGCATCGTAACTCACATCCACTAACCAAGAGCCATCTTGATCCACAATTTGCTGAATGGTACCAATCTGGTCCACATGACCCTGCACGATATGTCCATCAAATCGTCCATTTGCTGCCATGCATCGCTCCAAGTTCACTTTTTTACCAACCTTCCAAGAGGATAAATTGGTCTTTTGCAAGGTTTCATCGATTGCGGTTACCCGATATCCATCGGATGTGATTTCTACTACCGTCAGGCATACCCCATCATGAGCCAAGGATTGATCCACCTTCAATTCAGAATAAAGAGAGCTTGAAAAATAAAAATGGGTGTTTGTTCCTTCGGTGGTGATTTGGCTGAGGGTTCCGATGGCTTCAATAATTCCAGTAAACATGTGCTGACATTTAGATACTTCTGGCAATCTATACCAAAAATTGCCTTTTCGGATTCAAAGTACGGCAATTAATCAATTATCTTCGAGGACTCAAGTCCAAAATCAATGCTCAAGTTAGAAGATACCTACCTACACAAAGGAAAGCGAAAAGCACTAGTAGCCGAACTTCGAAAAAAGGGAATCCAAAACGAGGCAGTCTTGACAGCAATCAATACGCTGCCGCGACACTTTTTTTTCGATACAGCCTTGATTTCCCATGCCTACGAAGACAAGGCATTTCCAATCGGTGAAGGGCAAACCATCTCTCAACCCTATACGGTAGCTTTTCAATCCACCCTACTGGAAGTAACCCCAGGTGATAAAATCCTTGAAATCGGAACGGGATCGGGATATCAGGCTTGCATTTTACACCTTTTGGGTGCAGAAGTAATTACCATCGAGTATCAAAAAAAACTTTTTGAACACACTGGCCGTTTTCTGCAGCGACTGGGAATCCAACTTCAGCTGTTCTATGGAGATGGTACCGGTGGAATCCCCGCCCATGCACCCTACGACAAAATTATCGTCACAGCTGGGGCTCCGGTAGTCCCCGAAGCCTTAATCCAGCAACTGAAAATTGGAGGGATCCTTGTGATCCCAGTGGGGGACCGAAGCAAGCAGGCTATGGTCAAAATCACGAAAAAGTCGGCTACCGAAATCCAACGCGAAGAGTTTGAAGGCTTTGCCTTTGTGCCTTTACTAGGGAAAGACGGCTGGAATTCTTAAAACTCCTTTGAGTCAATCTTATTCTTTATCCAAATTAAATTTGGAATCAATAAAGGTTTTTATCTCTAGCAGAATTTTATTGCTATTTTTGAAATAAATCAGAGCATATGCCTAATCAAAAGTTTGCCAAAGACTCCGTAACAATCATGACGGAAATGGTGCTACCCAACGATACCAACACGCTTCACAACCTCATGGGTGGAAGATTGATGCATTGGATGGATATTGTCGCAGCAATTGCCGCTCAGAAACATTGCAACCGTATCGTAGTCACTGCCTCAGCAGATAACATTTCGTTCAAGGAGCCCATCAATCTTGGAAATGTGGTGACGCTCCGCTCACAGGTAACCCGAGCTTTTAACTCTTCCATGGAAGTGTTTATCGAGGTCACCGCAGAGGATATCCCTGCCAATAAAAAAATAATGACCCATCGCGCCTTCTTTACGTTTGTGGCGGTGGATCAAAATGGCAAGCCCATTGAAATTCCTCAGATAGTTCCTGAAACAGCAGAGGAAATTGAACTCTTTGAAGGTGCTTTGAGAAGAAGGCAACTCCGACTGGTACTTGCCCAACGGATGAAACCCGAGGACGCGGTCGAATTGCGGGCAATTTTCAACCTCGACAAGAAATAAAAGCCCCTTTTTTTAGTAGGTTCTTTCGCTAAAGGAATGAATTACCGCTTCTGCAGCAGTTCTACCTGATGTCATGGCCGCATTGATAGATCCATGTAACAGGTAATCTCCTGCTAGGAATACATGATCCAAAACCTTGCATTCAGTAAAGGGAATACTGAATTTTAAATCTGCCACTTGAGGTAAAGCATGGTTGATCACATAAGTTTTGAGTGGCTTAAAGTGCTCTCCTTTTATACCGAATAAGTATTCCAACTCTCCTTGCACCGTTTTGATCAATTCTTTTTCGCTTAAAATACTATCCAACACTGTAACCGAAAGCAAGGATTTACCTGCAGGCGCATAGTCTTTGGAGACATCGTCCATGAAAACGAGGTTGTTGATCACTTTCTGTCCTGTAAGCAAACCGATCATGGGTCTACCCAAAAATGATTTTGGAGCCGAAAAATAGAGGTTAATCACCTTACGCGAAGGAGCAAATTGTCCTTCTAACTGCTTCATCAAACGATCAGGCTGAACTGCTACAATGATTCGATCTGCTGCTAGTTGCGTTCCATCTGCTAAAATTAGCTGCGGACCCTCCACCGAAGCAACTGGACAGTTGAATCGAATCTCAGTCTTCCGCAGTTGACTCTTGATCATCTCCGGAATTTGACCCATGCCCTTAGCGGGTACAGCGGCATAGCCTTGGGAAAACATTTTAAACACAAACTCAAACATTCGTGAGCTGGTTTCCAGCTTGTCCTCCAAAAATATCCCTCTAAAAAATGGGGTAAAAAAATTGGTGATGATGGCATCTGAGAACCCGTAGTTTTTCAAATATTCATGTGTAGGCAAAGAGGGTTGATCAAAAATCTCCTCATTGCTCTTTTTCTTTAATTCTTGGGTGAGGGTAAACACTTTGACCTTATCCAAAAAGGATCCCACTCTTGAAACAGCCATTCCAACTAATTTAAGTGGATTTCGCAGTGGATCTGTTAAAATATACGAGTCCTTTCCTTCGAAAATGATCGCACCAGGATCAAAATTCTTAAGTTGCAGTGCTGCGAAATCAAGGTATCTTTTCGCCTCAGGATAGGCAGTGTTCAGCACTTGAAATCCATGATCCAAGAGGAAGCCATCCACTACATCGGTTTTCATTCTTCCGCCTACACGATCTGACGCCTCCAAAATCACCGGCTCATAACCTGCCTTTTCGAGTTCTAGGGCTGCAATTAGCCCTGAAAGACCTGCACCTACAATGTATATTTTCTTTTCGCTCATCTTCAGAAACGCTATTTCAAAGGAATGCAACTTGGTTTTCACCGCACCCGAAGTTGATCGGGCATCTTTTTATTTAACCCAAACTTCCACAAAGAGTTTGAAATCACTTACGCAAAAAAGATTTGATAAATGGTCAGGCTTTAAACGCTCATTGTAGTAAACTCGAAGAAAAATGGGCCTCCTATGAAAAATTTATTCCTTTCAGCATTCCTACTCAGCCTTAGCTTCCTTCCAGCTTTTGGACAAAGCTATTTTCCAGAACCAGGTAATTGGCAAAGTAAGGCCCCCGAAAACTTGGGAATGTCAACCTCCAAACTCGAGGAAGCCATTCGATTTGCAATTGCCCATGAAAGTCAGGAGAATCCCAATTTAAAAATTGCGCATTACGAGAGTGCTTTTGGGCGGGAACCATTTGGCTATCCTGTAGGCCCCATGAAGGAACGCGGTTCCGCAGCCGGGTTGATCATTTACAAAGGATATGTGGTCGGTCAATGGGGAGATCCATCACGAGTGGATTTGACATTTAGTGTAGCCAAGAGTTTCCTTTCCACCACGGCTGGATTGGCTGTAGAAGCGGGGTTAATCCGTTCTGAAAAGGATTTGGTTCATCCCTACATGGCACCAATTTATCCTTACGATCCTTTGCGCTTGGCGATCAACAAAGCGGATCACCTGAATCAGGAAGATGTATTTGACCTTTTTGGCACCCCGCACAACAAGAAAATTACCTGGGATCACTTGCTACGTCAAACTTCTGATTGGGAGGGCACGCTGTGGGGCAAACCCGACTGGGGTGATCGACCTTCTGAAGGTGTCAAGCAAAAAAGAGCTCGCGAGCAACGGGAACCAGGCAGCAGTTACGAATACAACGACACCCGCGTCAATGTGTTGGCACTTGCGCTTTTGAATGTCTGGCGGAAGCCGCTCCCTCAGGTGCTCAAAGAAAAAATCATGGACCCCATTGGAGCAAGCCCAACCTGGAGGTGGACCGGATATGAAAATTCATTTGTAGTCCTCGATGGGCAAATCGTCCAATCGGTGAGCGGAGGTTCGCACTGGGGTGGTGGCATGATGCTATCCGCTTGGGACCAGGCTCGATTTGGGTACCTGACGCTCCGCAATGGAAATTGGAACGGGAAGCAACTCATTCCTACCTCTTGGATCAATCTCTCAAAAACCCCAACTCCCGTCCAGCCTGATTATGGGTTCATGAATTATTACTTGAACCTAGAGCAAAAGCAAATTCCTTCCGCTCCCAAATCCGCATTTCTTCACCTCGGCGCAGGCACCAATATGATCTATGTAGATCCAGAAAATGATCTCCTAGTCGTAGCTCGATGGATCCCAAATGGAGATAAGGCCGAATTGATTCGTCTTATTTTGGAAAGTCTTCCTGCTAAAACTAAGAAATAGCTCTGTCTGAAATTCGAGGCTGTACGTATTGGTCTTGCTCTGCTTTGGAAAGAATCCCATAGCCCAATTCCAATGGGGAAGGGCCTATCCAACTGCTTTTTCGGCCAGTGAGCGTCAATTTTTTCTTTTTTCGATCCAGTGTAAGTATTCCAAATAAAACCCCTGCATAAGGACAGGTTGAGGCCAAGGATGGGTAGGCCGCATGGGTATTCGCATCCATGCTCAAATGGGCATGCTTTTCTCCAACCCAGTAGTACGAAGCAGAATTCAAATGCAAATAAGTCACACCAGCCACTTGGATCAATTGGTCTACGTGTGCATGACCGTTGATTGCCAAGATGATTTTACTGGCATGTACCGCTAAAAGGTTTTGGATTTCTACCGCATTATCGATCGTATAGATCCCCGCAATCGGCTGATGCGAAATGACAATCACCGGCTCCTTTGAATCCTCAAATTGCTGGTTCAGCCAGTCCTGCTGCTCCTTCCCAATGTAGGAAGCATAACCTCCCTTGGCAGTTGGAGAACCTGGATCATTTCCATCCAAAACCAAAATTCGTACCCCTTGAATGACTTGTGCATAGTAGGCCGAAGGTATTCCAAAAGCCTGAATTGCTTGTTCCTTGCTGTATCCCTCATCTAGGTCGTGATTCCCAATCACATGATAGGCGGGGATATTTCCTTGATTAAATGACGCTATAAAAGAGGCGTTTTCAGGTTTGGGAATGGCAAAATCTCCCAACTGAATTTTAGCATGAATCTCTGCTCGATTCATTTCTTCCAAAAAAGTTTGGAGTCGAAGATCCGCATCATGAATGATGTCTCGATGGAGGTCGGTAATTAATCCTAATCGTAAATTTTCTATTTGCCCTGCCCACAGCTTCAGGATCGAAGAAGGCAATGCCAGTGAAAAAGAAGTAAGGACAGTGGATTTAATAAAACTTCGGCGATCGATAGACATAATGAATTGGAACAGTTGAATTGAATCCTGATAAACCTATAATTTTTTATAAAAAATCAACGCAGACACCAGCCCCAATTTCGGGTGACGATAGGCCTCTGGTATTTCTCCAAGCACAGAAAATCCGAGCGACTTCCAGAGATGAACTGCTGGCAGGTTAGTTTGAATCACAAAATTGAATTGCATGGCTAGGTACCCTCTTTTTTTAGCTTCTTCCAAGGCAATAGTTCCCATCCAGCGTCCCAATCCTTGCCCCTCAGCCTCAGGAGCGACTACAAAGCCTGCATTACAAACGTGATCGCCAAATCCCTCCTGATTGGATTTAAGATAAAAGGTACCCACAAGCTCTCCTCCCCTTTCAACGGCAAAAGTTGTTTTATCAGCTCCCATCCAGTACCCCATCATGGATTCTTTCGATTTATCTAGCGAAAAAACATAGGTTCCTCCCTTACGAATCACAGGCTCTAGGATTTTCCAAAGACCTTCTGCGTCTTCTTTGGTAGCAACTCTAATTGTGGGTAATGGATACATGAATCAAGGAAACTTAGTTTGGAGGTAGCTACACCAAGGAGATGGACTACCTTGAGATGCTGAAAAGGCAAGTTCTGAAATAGCCAGAGAATTCACAAGGTTAGCTTTCTGCCTGGTTTAACAAAATAGTTACCAATGGCAACCCATTTTACAAGTTGCTAGAATATATTCGTGGATTAATTCACCCCATGCATTCAAGCTCCTACCAAAAAATCACAGGCTTTTCAATGGCCATCGCATCCGCCATTTTTTGGGGCATTTCGGGTACCTGTGCACAGTTTTTATTTCAAACCAAGGGAGTAGATCCTGCCTGGCTTGTCACTTGGCGCATGTTGCTAGCGGGCACCTTGCTGGTGCTTTATTCGATTGCCAAAGAGAAAAAAGCAGCTCTCGGCATCTGGAAAACTCCTAAAAACGCAGGCAAACTAGTACTTTTTGGAATTTTGGGGATGGTTTCGGTGCAATACACCTACTTCTACAGCATTTCCCTCTCCAATGCTGCCACGGCCACGATATTGCAATACATCGGGCCTGTATTTGTCCTTGGTTTCTATGCAGTGAAAAATAAAACCTGGCCCGTGCTCGGTGAATATTTGGCCTTGATTTTTGCGCTCGCAGGCACCTTCCTTTTGGTAACTCATGGATCTACTGAAAGCCTAGTGATATCGAATGAGGCATTGGTTTGGGGTATTTTGTCTGCACTTGCACTTGCCTTCTACACCATTCAACCGGTGGGCTTATTGCGCAGCTTTTCTCCGGCAGCCATTACGGGCTGGGGAATGCTGGTCGGTGGCATTGTATTGTCAATCGGTACGCAACCTTGGAGTTTTTCGGGCACCTGGGATGGGGAAACCTGGCTGGCATTTGCCTACATCGTCCTTTTTGGGACGGTCCTTGCATTTTACTTTTTCCTTACTGCTGTATCCAAAATTGGAGCTACATTCGCCAGCTTGCTCTGCAGTGTAGAACCGCTCGCCGCTACCTTAACGGCCCTACTTTGGCTGGGCATCTCTTTTTCAGGATATGATTGGGCAGGAACGATCTTGATTTTGAGTACGGTTGCCTTGCTGACCCTTTCGAAGGAAAAGAAAAAGGAATCCTAGCCCCTTAAATTCGAGCCTGATAGGTATATAATTCGAAATACCTTCCTTTTTTGGCGAGAAGTTCCTCGTGCTTGCCTTGCTCCACCACTTGACCATTTTCAATCACCAAAATTTGGTCTGCCTGTCGAATGGTGCTCAATCTGTGCGCAATGACAAAGGTTGTTCGCCCATGCATCAACTCTTTTAAGCTCGCTTGAATTAACGATTCTGATTCCGTATCCAAATTGGAGGTAGCCTCATCCAAAATAAGGATTCGCGGATCCGCCAAAATAGCTCTTGCGATTGCGATGCGTTGCCTTTGGCCCCCAGAAAGCTTCACCCCTCTTTCTCCAATCAGGGTATCCAAACCCTGTTCAAAGCGGTCGGTAAATTCATTAACGTAAGCGGCTTTTACCGCCATTTCCAATCGTTCGTCAGATGAATCTGGCCTTGGAAATAAAATATTTTCTCGGATAGTGCCTTCAAAAAGAAAATCATCTTGCAGGACCACACCTAGTTGCGCACGAAAGGCATCCAAGGTGATGGTTTGCAGGTCGTAGCCATCCAAAAAAATTACCCCAGAATCCGGGTTTAAAAAGGTAGCTGCTAGCCCTGCAATCGTAGTTTTACCAGAGCCTGAGGTACCTACCAATGCGGTAACAGAACCGGCAGGAGCTTCAAAGCTAATCCCTTTGACCACTTCCTTTCCTGATTCATAGGCAAAGGATACCTGATCAAATCGAATATCCCCTTTGATGTTAGCCAGGGGTACAGTTCGCTTTTTATCATCTGATTCCAAAGGCATGTTCATGATTTCTTCCGTACGGTCCAATCCTGCAAACGCTTCGGTAAGCTGGCTACCGATGTTTGACATTTGGACAATTGGTGCAATCATAAACCCGAGGTACAAGGTAAATGCAAGAAAGTCTCCAAAGGTCATGTTCCCTTGCATGATTTGATACCCTCCTAAACCCATGATTCCTGCAGATGCCAAACCCAGCAACAATGCCCCGGCAGAAGTCACAAAACTCGTGGCCGTTAAGCTGGCCTTTACATTCAAAAACAATTCTTCAACCCCTTTCTCAAAGGTTTTAATCTCCTGATTTTCAGCATTAAATCCTTTAATCACGCGAATTCCTCCCAAGGTCTCCGTAAGTCTACCGGTTACTTGCGCGTTGATTTTTCCTCTTTCCCGAAAGATGGGTCTGATTTTACTAAAAGCTTTGAGCGATACTAATCCAAATACTAATACAGGCAACAACACAAATGCGGTCATCGATGGACTGATAGAAATCAATAATCCCAAAGAGATCACTGCTGCTAATCCGCCTCCGATCATCTGGGCAAAACCTGTTCCCACGAGATTACGAACCCCCTCCACATCAGTCATAATTCGAGATACCAACTCTCCCGTTTTTGTATTATCAAAAAATCGAATGGGAAGTTTGATGATGTGCTGTTGCACTTTGGATCGCAACTTGGAGATTAAGTGCTGCGCCTCCACACTTAGAATTTGAGTCAGCGAATAGGAAGTAACTGCCTGCACTACAATAGCGAGAACTACTGCTACAATTAGCCATTTCAGCTTTTCGAGGTCATTGCTCGGAATAACCTCATCAATCAAAAATTTGGTTGCTCCAGGAAGGACCAAACTAGCTAGCCTACTGATAACAATTAAAATAAGGCCGATAAAAAGTTGTTTTCGCCGGGGCCAGATGATGGTAGCAAATACTTGCCTTGTCGTTACTTTACGTTCCTTTTTGGGTGTCATGAAATCGGTAATGAAGTAAGGTGAAGAGGTAATAAAAAAGCCTGTTACTGAGGAACAGGCTTTTCAAATTCTAAATCAATTTCTTTAGTTGTTAGGCGTCAACACATTCGAAATCAAAGAGACCTTCTCTATAGGTTCGGAGGCATTGGAGTAAATTCGTACCACCGAATTTTGCTTACCTACTTTTCCAGTAGAATTGAAAGAAACTTTAATTTCAGCAGATTTTCCAGGTGCTACCGGCTCCTTAGGCCAGCTAGGTACGGTACAACCACAAGTAGCTGCTACATTAGAAATGATCAAAGGCTGCTTACCTGTATTGGTCAATACAAAGGTGTGTGCAACTTGTTGACCCTGTGTGATATCCCCAAAGTCTTTGGAATTTTCCTTAAAGGTGATCACGGGACCTGATTCCTGAGCCTGAACTTGAAATGCAAGCGCCAAAACAAAGAAGCTGAAAAGAAGTGCTATTTTTTTCATGATAATGTGGTTTAATTTTCAAATATTCAAAATTTTGATGGATTCTTCAAAATAACAGCCAAGAATTGGATTAAATTCCAAACAGGAGCAAAACCTAAATTAATGCAATAATCTAGGTATATTCTGTTTTATAAAGCGTTTTCTTAACTATCCTCTGGTTCTTCCTCTACCAATCCTTTAACGAAAAAAGTAGGAGAAAAGTTGACTAGGTACAGTTCCTCCGAAGCTCTTGTCACCGCTGTATAGAGCCAACGAACAAATTCTTTATCCACTTGCTCTTCGACCAAATACCCTTGATCGATAAATACTGCCTTCCATTGCCCACCTTGGGCTTTGTGGCAGGTGATGGCATAGGCAAACTTAACTTGGAGGGCATTTAAATAGGGATCCTTCCGGATGTATTCCATCCGCTCTGTTTTGTTGGCTAGGTCTGCATAATCTTCACTTACCTGATCGTAAAGCGAGCGATATTGTTCCCGAGTGAGCGATGGCCCCGAAGAGTACAAGGTATCTAGGATCACTTTCGCCTCAAAATAAGGTTCCTCTGCATAGTCCAGCAAGCGCAACTCTAACGTGGCAAATCGCAAGCCATATCGATCCTCAAAATTCCGAATCTTCATCACTTCGACCAAATCCCCATTTGCTAAAAAATTCACCTTCTCAGATTCGGCCATGTAGGTATAGTTGTTCTTGACGATCATCAGCAAGTCGCCCGAACAGATTTCATCCTCGTAAAAATGAATCGTTCGCCGAATGTATCCGTTGTATTGTACTGCAGACTTATTGGAACGGGTGATGATGCAGGTATTTTCTGTTCCATATTTAGAATAGGCATAACGCAAACCATCTTCCAGCTTCTCGGAAGTCATCTTGAAAATATCCTTGAATAGGTGGGTTTGGATTTTGATTGCTGCCTGCTCAGCCCCCAATTCGTGTCGCAGGCTTGTGGCATTGAAAAGAATCCCAGACTCCAATTTCTGTCGCATGACTTCCACCAACTCAATCTGTTCTGCATCTAGTCTGTAATGACGAAGCAGGTATTCGGCATCTAAGGCTGGACTGTATTGGCTTCCTACTGGCGGCAACTGGGCGGTATCCCCAACAAATAGCAAACGATTCCCTTCTCCTGAAAAGGTATAGGTAATCAAATCCCAAAGCAGGTTGCCAGACATCCCTCCATCATCAGCAAGCATGGAGGATTCATCGACCACAAATAGCGTGTCTTTGAAATAATTTTTTTGAAGTGTAAAGCCTCCACCTAGCGTACCTGGATCTCCCTTCGGTTTGTAGATAATCTTGTGAATGGTAAATGCCGATCTACCGGAGTAGGTACTCATCACCTTAGCCGCCCTACCTGTTGGTGCTAATAGAAGGGGGCGTAAATTTAAACTAGGCAGAATTTTGACTACGGCAGACAAAAGGGAAGTTTTTCCAGTTCCTGCATATCCTTTTAGAATAAAGACTGGTTTATCTTCAGAGGGCTTTCGGAAAAAATCATCCATTTTTACAAAAAAACTGGCCTGCCCCTGAGTAGGTTGAAATGGAAAGCTCTTTCGCAATAATTCTGAAGGAGCAGGTGTCAGGGAGGTCGGTTTGTTCATCGCTAGACGAAAGTACATGTCAGAAGACAAGATCAGCAAAGAAATTGAGTCTAAATTTGGACATCACCTCAGAATCCGTGTGAATGGGGTGATGATTGAAGAAAACAAGATTCTTTTAGTCAAGCACAAAATGAGTGCGGATCGGGATTTTTGGTCCACACCAGGCGGAGGGATGCAATTCGGGAGTTCTGCCCAAGAAAATCTAGTCCGAGAATTCTTGGAAGAAACTGGTTTAGAAATCACCGTGGGAGAATTTCTTTTTGTTCACGAGTACCTAGACCCTCCCCTTCATGCGATTGAGTGTTTTTTTCATGTAAAAAGGATTAGCGGTACTGCAACTTTGGGGAAAGATCCAGAACTTGCAGCAGCAGATCAAATTCTTGCAGAAATCAGCTGGATGACAATGGATGAATTGAATTCTTTGGACAAAAAATCCATCCATCCTGTATTTCTTGGAATAAAATCGCTCGAGGAATTAGTATTGTGTAAAGGATATTTTAATTTTGAAAATAAATACCTAAAATAGCACGTTTTAAAAACCTTCAACCCTAACCGGATTTCTAAACCTTACTCAAAATGAATCTAACAAAAGTCCTCTCTCTCGTATTCTTTGCTGTTGCAGCCTTTCTTGGTTACCTACTTTGGAAAGGGGTCGACGACGTCGTAGAACAAGAAAAAAGAGTTGCCTTGCTAGAAGCGGCTACCATTGAAAAACTTGAAATGCTTCGCGATGCCCAATTGGCATACCAGGCTTCAAATGGAAAATATTCAAGTACTTGGGATTCTTTGAGAACCTTTATTGAAACAGGTACAATTTGGATCGTGCAGCGTACCGAAACCACCAAACTATTGGATTACGGTGCAGAAGAAATCAATGTGTCTTACGACACTATCGGTTCAATCGCAGTGATGGACTCCTTATTTAGCCCAGCGAAGCACCCGGACCTAAAACTTGATTTACTTCCTGTTGTTCCAGGTTCTGGAGGAAAGCAATTCGAATTCTTTGCTGACAAAATTGATAAAACTGGCGGATACAAAGTAAGCGTATTCGAAATCCGTGACCCAGCTCCAATCAATCCTGAAAGAAGAGCAAATAACAACGAAAAGGCATTAAGAGTAGGATCTAGAACTGACGCATCTACAGAGGGTAACTGGAAATAACCGGTTCTTATCTTGGAAAATAACCTAGAGGTTCTACTGAGTGATAAGTTTGCTGTCCAAAACACAGCAAGCTTATCACTTTTTCTTTATCCCTCTTCCTTGCATGTTTTTGCAAGAGACAAAAACCAAAGTATCATTGCAATTCATTCATACGAACGAATTAGCTGGAAAAAATTAGATGAAGTTCTTTCATCAGACACCCTAACCAAGATGGATGTTCCAGCCAAAGTTTATTTACATGAAGCGCTTTTTACCCTGCTGCCGGGCGCCATTTTTCAACCAGGCAGCGAAAAGGAATACCTTCAACTTGCTGGGAAACTTCCTGAATCACCTTTTTTCTTTCATACCGCAGTAGATAGCAATAATGTGCAAATCCTGAGTTGCATTCCAGAGAAATTGCATAGGCCATTGAGCAAGCGGTTTTCAGAGCTCAGCATTTATCATGGATCTTGTTCTTTCCTCTCCTATTTGTTTAAGGAACGATTCAACTTGATTGGTCAGGAGATATGGATCAACCTTTTTGACTCTCATGCTTACTTGGCAGCTTTTACGGATCAAGAACTTTCTGTTTTCAATCGGTTTGAGGTAGAAACAAAGGAGGACGTATTCAAATACGTGTTGATTTTAATGGAAACCCTTCAGCACGATAGAAACCTTGCACGGGTAACGCTATTTGGTGCCACTGAAAAAAGTGGAATTACTGATGATTGGGGAAAAAGTTACTTTTCCAATTTCAGGCTTATTCGACCTCATGCGAACCAGAACTATGGGCATGGATTGTCGAAAGATAAAGCACCAACCATTTTTGAATCTTTTTGGCATTACGCATAGCCATGAAAAAAATAGCAATTTTCCCTGGTTCGTTTGATCCCTTTACCAAAGGGCATCACGATATCGTTTTGAGAAGTTTAGCTCTTTTCGATGAAGTAATTGTTGGGATTGGCTACAACTCCACCAAGAAAAATAGGTATTTCGACATCGAATTGATGGTAGAAAAAATCGAGGAGGTATATAAGGATACACCTAGAGTTTCTGTGGTCGTCTACAACGAACTTACCTCTACTCTTGCCAAAAAGTACGAGGCACAGTTTTTAGTTCGAGGGCTGCGAAATACGACCGACTTTGAATATGAAAACACCATCAGTCAAATGAACCGCTACCTGAATGGAGAGCTAGACACGGTGTTTTTAATTACTTCCC
>JBILBQ010000055.1:0-18360 GCA_044353615.1 Algoriphagus sp.
CCCACAGGGTGAGTGAATTTGGGTTGGCCATGGCATAGCCGTATTCAAATCCCAGCACGGCATACTCAGAAAGCAAAGAGTTGTAAATGTAAAACTGACCGCTTCGATCTTTCATCTCCAAAAGGGAATTGAAGGGTTGGTTGGTATTGGCTTCGTGGATCACTGCATGGCGGTGGGAAAACGTCCCACGCTGCACATCTTGACCCGTAAGACGGACGGTCTTGCCTTCCAAAAGCAAGGAGCCGTAGGCCAATAGTTCCGC
The DNA here is from genome assembly GCA_044353615.1 of Algoriphagus sp. GTDB lineage: Bacteria > Bacteroidota > Bacteroidia > Cytophagales > Cyclobacteriaceae > Algoriphagus. Next base: position 263 of record JBILBQ010000055.1, read on the forward strand.
AGAGGCCCAGTTCAGCTCTTTGGTATCAAAGAACATCTCCTTGCGCTGTTTCATTTGCGCTTCGATCTGTTTGATTGGCTTAAAGCCTTTTGGAATAAAAGTAATTGCCTCGGCTACTTTATCGATTTGATCTTGGGTAATGCCTGTTTCGGGAGATCGTTCAAAATCCTCAGGCTTGGAGCGACGTAGGTTTGCCCACTCTGTTTCAAATTTGGTAGCCTGGTAAGGAAGTGGCTTTTCTTTGACCATGTTGAGACGGTCTTGAAGCAGCTGACGGAATTCTTCGTCCATCTGCGTTGCAATCTTGGCATCAAAATCTCCACGCTCGGTCAAGCGCTTGGTATAAATCTCCCGTGGATTGGGATGCTTGGAAATGATGTTGTAGAGTTCTGGCTGCGTAAACTTCGGTTCGTCGGACTCGTTGTGCCCATGACGACGGTAGCAGACCATGTCTACAAAGATGTCTTTGTTGAATTTCTGACGGAACTCAGCAGCCAATCTTGCAGCAAAAACTACCGCCTCGGCATTGTCTCCATTCACGTGAATGACAGGCGCATCAATCACCTTGGCCACATCGGTACAGTAGATTGAGGTACGTGCGTCATCAAAGTCCGTAGTAAAACCAACTTGGTTGTTGATCACAAAGTGGATGGTGCCTCCGGTGTTGTAACCTTTTAGACCAGCCATTTGGGTGACTTCGTACACAATCCCTTGACCTGCTACGGCGGCATCTCCATGAATCAAAATTGGAAGTGCTTTTTTGACATCACCCATGTACGCGTGATCAATTTTCGCTCGCAAAAATCCTTCCACCACAGGATTTACCGCTTCTAAGTGAGAAGGGTTAGGCGCCAACTTTAGGTGAACCTTATTTTGCTCAGGAGTAATAATATCCGAAGAATAACCCATGTGGTATTTTACATCCCCATCGCCCATGGTGAGATCAGGCTTGGCTGTACCTTCAAATTCAGAAAAAATTTGCTCATAAGTCTTGCCCATGATATTGGCAAGAACATTCAAGCGACCACGGTGCGCCATACCAATCATCACTTCTTCCACGCCATGTTGCGCTGCAGTACTAATTACGGCATCTAGAAATGGAATGGTACTTTCTCCCCCCTCTAGTGAAAATCGTTTTTGACCGAGGTATTTGGTATGCAGAAAGTTTTCAAAAACTACTGCTTGGTTCAGTTTGAATAAAATTCGTTTTTTCTCTTCGTAAGAAGGAGCAAATGCCAAAGCCTCTTTTTCAATTTTGGACTTGAACCAATCTAGCATTTCGGCATTTCGGATATACAAAAATTCAAAGCCCATTGGGCCTTCGTAGATCGTTTTTAGTGCATCCAAAATTTTTGCCAAAGTGGCTGCACCAATCCCAATTTCCTTTCCTGCTTCAAATACGGTCGGCATGTCTTCTTGAGCCAATCCAAAATTCTCAGGATCAATCAAGGGCTTTCTGTCTCGACGCTCACGAACAGGGTTGGTTTTGGATCTAAGATGTGCACGAGACCGATACGCATGAATCATGGCACGAACACGAATCTCCTTCGGAAGACTATCAACATGCATTATTGTGCCAGATAGCCGTGCAGGTTGATTTTCTTCAGCTGCTGGTGCAACAGGAATTCCAACCCCATCGTAGTGGGTCAAGGCAAAGTCAAAGCCATCAAAAAATTCTTTCCAACTCGGATCTATGCTGGACGGATCATTTTTGTAAGCAGCATACATCTCATCGAGGTAGGCCACATGTGCATTAGCGATATAGGTAAATTTATCCATGGTGCATTCTGGTTATAACCAAATCTAAGAGGAATAATTAAAATAGAAAAACCGCTTAGTTGCTTTAGCGGTTTTATTTAAATACCGTAATCAGATTAAGTGAAATTAACTCAAGAAGATAAGTTTGAAAGTTTAGCAAAATGGGCGGTTGTCCCATCCTCAAGCTACAGGCAAATGAGGATTACCCGCAGTGATTTACACATATCTAGAACCAAGACCATGCTTGTGGATATTCTTTCATTTCGCACCTCCGGAGCTCTGGACAAATGTTAACCAGATTTTCTATTAAGATAATGCCCCACAGGGGCATAGTAAAAATCGAGTTTTTCAAAATACTATTTTTGATAATAGCTATTCAAAAGAATTACCTAAAAATACACCTAACCCACATGCTTATAGGAGGTGCCAGCTATTCGTAATACAAGATTCATTAGGAGTAAGGAATGCTGTTCTCCAAAAAGGATAAACCCCATAGAATTACAAAGGGATCGAGGAGTAGAGTAGCAATAAATATCCGCTATACTATCAACAGCCACCGCGGGCGGTATCCACTAGAAACACAGAAACTTCGAAGGAGTAACCCAAATAAAAAAAATACAGCACAAACTCTGCTAACAAAAAAAGGTCCCGCAAATGCGGGACCTTTTATATTCTAAACTAATGAAGTATTACTTCAAAGTTGCAGGCCAAGGCTTTCCAGCGTTAGACTTAACTTTTACAATCATGAAGTCTCCATAACCATTCGTTACACTGAAGGTTAGAAGTTCAGCAGTTCTACTGATAAACTTCATAGAATAAGGAGAACCGTAACCGTCCACTCCGCTCATGCTGAGTACACCGCAAGCATCACTTATTCCAACATCACCCTTGTAGACGTCATTCTGACATCCATACAATCCGAATGTTCCATCAGATACTAGGTAACGAGTAGAAGTACCAACCTTAGTCCAAGTAGTCTTACCAGTAAAGGTTCCACCAGCACAAGTACCGTAATCAGATTTCTGATCCGTAGCAGTGAAATCATAAGTACCAGCCAAATCAGATGGACAGATTACAGAAACAGGATACTGGAACGGTGAATCATAGAAAGGAGCACCAGCTACGTTGGTAGTCACGTTGTTAGAATCGAATTTCCTTCCAAACTTGTCAGTCAAGATCATTTTGAATTCAAATACATCACCTCCGTTGATTCCAGCAGCTGTCAAACCAACCGCAGCAATAGCTTCTGCAGCGGTGATGGTAAAGTCAGCTCTCAAAAATCGAGAAGTAGTATTAGTCTTGAAGTCAGAAGCTTGAAGCGTCTTGATCAATACATCAGTTGCAGGAGTATACTTCAATCCTACACCAGCAATCAAACGTCTGTGACGCACACGTATTTCAACGGTTTGAACCGTCTTACCATCTTCTGCATCAACTGCTTCAAGGGTTAGCGCAAACTTTGAGTTTGCCAAATCGAAGAAGTTAAACGTAGTGCTTGTTCTGGCAATAGTTCTCAAGTAAGCTCCCGTATCGAAATCTTTGTAAGGAACAGCAGGTTCCACAAAGTCACGACAAGAGCTTAGAAAGATGAGCGCAGTTGCCATTAAGGCGAAACTATATTTTAGCGTTTTCATATTTTCTAATTTATAAGGTTAATAAATCCAAGGTGATGCAGGATTCTTATCCCAGAACACTTGACTCGCTAGATTCGCCTTCTGCACTGCTTTGGTATTGGTTACCATGTAGTTGTTAGGATACAAGAAGGATCTTACAAAAGGTCCTGGAATCGGCTCCAAACCTGGTTGCATACGAATAGGCTTACCTGTCCTTCTGTACAAGTTGAAAGACTCCATACCATTGCCAAAAAGAGACAACCAGTACTCTCGACCTACTACGTTCATCTTGGTATCGTTCGTGGCTGCAGCATCATACTGAGCTCCAACATAGTTTTGATAACTAGTTACTTTAGCAGTAAAGGTTGCAGCTGGTTCAAATGCAGTAATGGTAGCACCTTCAGCACCTGCTACAGCAAATGCACGAACGTAATCCATGTGCTTCTTGATACCGGATAGCAACAAGGTCTTAGCATTACCAGTAGTTCCCAAAGTAAGTGCTGCTTCAGCCAACATGAAATCTACATAAGCAGACAACATGATTGGGTGAATACCTGCACCACGCATACCCAAAGCAGGGTTAGCAACAGGTGCACCAGAGCTGTTGTCAAAACGACCACCTGCTGGGAATGTACCATAAGCAGTACGCTTCAAACCATCTGGTGGAATACCATCTGGATCCAAGTGATCACGTCCCCAGTATCCTTTGTTACCCGCTGGGTTACAGTAAGGGAAGTTACCTACCAAGTACTGAGGAGGTGCGATCTGAGACACACACTCTTGCTCATCCACGTTAGTCGTGTTAGTCAACACCTGACGGTACATGTAGTAACGAACGCGCGGATCATCAAAACCTTTCTCCACGGTCAAGTGGTGCATGTAATCTGTAGACTGGTAGTCACCACCACCTGCAGTATACTGACCTGCAAACTTAGGGTGTCTTGAGTCTGGATCTGCAGCAGTAGTACCAAAACGGAAAACGAAATCTTCACCAGCCCCGATAAGTGCGTTTGCTGCAATCAAGGCATTGATTGCATTCTTAGATGCATCAGCATTTACTAATTTGGTAGTGAGGTGGTACTTCAACTTCATCGTATTTACCAACTTATTCCAACGGGTATAATTTCTGCCGTAATAGTAATCATTCGGCGTACCTCCAGAAGTAGTTGCAGTAAAGTGAGCAGAAGCCTCATCTAGCAATTTCAAAGCAGCAGCGTAAACTGCAGCGCCATCATCCACTTTAGGATTGAAATTTGATGGATCAATTGCTTCAGAGTAAGGAACATTTCCATAGGTATCTACCAGATCCATCAAGACCATAGCCTTGATTGTCTTCGCTATACCCATGTGACGCTGAAGGTTAGACTTCTCTGCCAAAGGCAACAAGAAGTCAACATCAGCCAAGATGCTCGCATACGCAGTAGACCAAGTACCGTTGGTAGAACCCGCAGTATAAGCAGCTTCGTACAAGGCAGCACCTTGGTTAATCTGACGCGTCAAACGCGCACCACGATCTGATGCACCATACCATAAACTTTGGTAGTCCAACTGGATACGGTTCAAAAGGAAATCGGGAGATGCAGTACTTGCGTTAACTGCATTCGGGTTTTCCAATAACTCGTCCAGTTTATCCGAGCACGACGTAGCCAAAACCATTCCGGCAGCTAGCGTCAGTCCATATATAAATCTTTTCATTGTTAGTTCAGTTTGGAGTTAGAATGTAAGAGTCAACGTTCCACCCAATCTACGAGAGCTAGGTCCAGTTACGAAATCAAATCCAAGTCCGTTACCCACACCAGTACCCAATACGTCAGTATCGAAGTTCATGTTTGGCGGGAAGTTCAGAGCAAGGAACCATAAGTTAGTACCGCTAAGCGCGAAAGAAGCTTTCTTAAATGGAGTCTTTGAAATCAAAGAGCTTGGCAAGTTGTACGCCAAAGAAACTTCTCTCAAACGAACCATAGATCCGTCAAATACGTTCGGCTCATCTGTTGCTCCCTGGTATCCAGAGAAGAAGTAATCAGACGCGGAGATTTGACGATCGTTGGGAATGTAACGAGGAGTTCCGTCTGCATTGGTACCATCCTGTCTTACACCTGGCATGATGAAGGTCAACTCACGGTCAGCTACTGGATCCTTGGTTACACCACGGGCCAAAGTAGCAGTTACAGTGTTTGACATGATCACACCTTTGTGACGGTATTCCATCATCGCACTCAAAGTAAATCCTTTGTAAGTAAAGCTGTTGATGAATGAACCAGTCCAAGCTGGGTTAGGATCACCCAATACTACAGGCTCGTTGGTTGGCTTGTGCACACCAGAAGATAGGATGATAGGCTGTCCTGTAGCAGGATCTCTATCAAAACCAATACCCTTGATGACGTTGAATGGCTGACCAGGAACCGCGAAGTTACCCAAATCGGTAAATCCAGCGACTACTACTTCTTCCAATCCACCACCCAATTCAATCACCTCTGTTCTGTAAGTAGACCAGTTGATAGTAGAGTTCCACTCAAAGCCAGAAGCAGTAGAAACTGGAGTTACTGTAGCTTGGAATTCAGCACCACGAGTTCTGATCTTACCGATGTTGATTGCAGTAGAGGTAAAACCTGTTGCTGGATCAATCGGGGATTGTGTGATCAAGTCCCTTGTACTTTTTTCAAATAAAGAGATGTCGAAGCGCAATTTGTTGTTGAACATCACTCCTTCCACACCGAATTCCGCCTCACCATGAAGCTCAGGCTTCAAGTTAGGGTTACCCAAGGTGTTGGATACAGCGTGAGTCGTAGTCACTGCTCCTCCTACATCGAATGCTCTAGCAGTTTGTGCCAATACGTTACGTGTATTGTATGGACTAGGATAACCTGCAGAAGTACCGTAACCAAATCTGAATTTCAAATCGTTTACAGTAGCGGACTTCCAATCAAACGCAGTAGTAGGGATGAAAGACACTGAACCTCCTGGATACAAGATGCTTCTGTTTTCAGCCTCTACAGTAGAAGTCCAGTCATTACGAGCAGACAAGTTCAAGAATAGGTAATCGGAGTAATCCAAGGTAATGTTGGTATACACACCATATCTACGCTCCTCTACGCCATAGTTCATGCTACCACCTGAATAGGCATCGTTGCTTGAAGATTGCGCGAAGTTAGAGTGTCTGAACAATCCGAAAGCCAATTGGCCTTGAGAAGCTACACCTGACTGCATGTAAGAGTCAAATCGAGAGTTGGCACCAACTAAGGCACTCACACCAAATTTGTCAGAAAATTCCTTCTTCCAGTTCAAAATAAAATCTTGATTCCAGATGGTGTTGTTGATGTTAACCGTTCTGTAATAACCGTTACGAGTCGCCAAGTTGGCAGTAGCACCACCCTTGTTGTACAGGATCTCCTGCAATTCAGAGTAGGTATCTAGACCCAAACGATACGTCATAGACAAGTTGTCGTTGAAGTCATAGTTCAAAGAAGTAGAGTTGAAGAAACGCTTTACGTCAGAAGTGTTCTTGTAATATCGAACCAACCAATTTGGGTTAGTGATATCGTTACCACCTCTAAAGTATACAGAGCTCTTATCTACAGGGTTTTCGTATGGAAGGTTTTCCAAATCCACAGAACGTGGGGTAAACAATACGTGTCCGAATACAGAAGGGATATCAGATCCTGAACCATAAGATGCGTTGGCAGGAGGAGAGATTAGATCTGTGATCGCGAACGTAAAGGAAGTGTTTACGGAAAGTTTGTCGCTGATTGCAGAGTTCAAACCTAAACCGAAGTTGTACTTCTTCAATTCGTTACCCGGTACAAAACCTTCTTCGTCTGTGTAGCCAAAGCTAGCATTGAATCCAGTCTTGTCGCCACCACCTGCTACTTGAATAGAGGTATTGGAGATCAAACCTTGTCTGAAGAAAATCTCAGAAGGATCTTTGTACGCCTTGTATTCGTACTTCACTGGAGTACCACCTACTTTACCGTCCACCCAGAACTGAGGGAAGGCTTCACGTACTGCAGCTACAGAAGAAGAAGCATACGGGTGGTTGATCAAAGTACCTTTGTCCATTCTATCACCAAAGTTGGAGAAGAAGAAACCATTACCTTGCTGGAAACCGTTACCGTAGATTTGACCGTAAGTTGGCAAAGAAGCCGCCTCGTTGGTAAACACTGACTGGTTGATTGTTACTTCAGCAGCTTTACGCTTAGATGCTCCAGATTTGGTAGTAATCAAGATTACACCATTTCTACCTTGGTCACCGTAAAGTACAGTTGCAGAAAGACCTTTCAATACAGACATGCTCTCGATGTTGTTTGGATCGATATCCAAGAAACGAGAAGAGGTAGTAGCACCACCGCCAGTAAATCCGTTCTGCGCGTTAGTAGAAGTGTTAAAAGGAACACCATCCACAACGAACAACGGCTGATTAGAACCGGTAGCAGAAGAATATCCTCTAATTACCATGTTCGTACCAGATCCTGACATACCGTTAGTAGAGGTAATGCTTACCCCAGGTACTTTACCCTGCAATACGCGGGCAACATCAGATTCTGGACGATTTTCCAGTTGTGCATTGTCCACTGAAGTTACAGCGTAACCCAGTGCTTTTTTCTCCCTTTCGATACCGATCGCCGTTACTACCACTTCAGATAGTTGTGACGCATCGACTTTAAGGGTTACATTGACTACGGACCGGTTACCGATTGCCTCTTCGGAAGCCTTAAGGCCTACGAAAGAGAAAATCAATACATCGGATCCCGCTGGTACGCTGATGGAATAGTTACCATCCAAATCGGTGGTAGTACCCACTGTCGTCCCTTTCACGAGAACCGTTGCACCTGGCAACCCTAGACCGTCTTCCTCGGAAATTACCGTTCCGGTAATTACCCGTTGCTGCGCTGACACCTCAAAACTGAGGGCCATTGTAAAAACCGCAACAACAAAGAGTAAAGCTTTTCTCATAAGGTGTTTAGTTTAGTTGATTTGTAAAGAAAAATCATTTGTTGGTAATTTCAAAAGAAGTGGAAAAAAGGCCCTAAACCCCGAAAAGGCGAAAAATTTGGCTTTTGTACCCCTGATTAACAAAAATTAACTGAATGGATATATTTTTTTAATGTTATCAAAATATTATTTCGCGTTAATCGATTTAACAAAATTTAAAAAATTTCGATTTTTCGAATAAAAAAATCTTTCCGGCAATAAAATTTAGCGATTGGAAACCTTTAACAAATAAAAAGTATCCTTTTAGGATAATTACATTATATAATTCCAAATTAAATTAGTCCCAGCGACATAAAACAAAGACTATTTTGAAAAGTCGCACAAAACTGAGGCTTTTGATTAAAAAAGGGTTCTTTTTTACGTTTTCATCAATCAAACGTTAATTTTTTACTTAAACCTGAATAATTCACCTGTAATTTTTCAAAAAGTAAATTCACCCCACTGCCGATGGATTTCTTTACACAAAATAAAAATTGGTTTTTATTCCTTACACTGATTTTCAAGAAGGATGGTAGTAAAGACCGTTTTCCCCAACAATTTGGAGATCGAAACAAAGAACTAGGTAGTAAATTCCCAAACCTGATCGGGTGTAATGCAATAGTCCAACGGAATATCATGAGCCTCTACAGGAATCGACTCTTCAGGGGTAAAAAAGCTCAGCCCTACTTTGATAATGGATTGTTCCAAACTAGCCAAAAAGCGATCGTAAAATCCTTTTCCAAATCCCAAGCGATGCCCAGCCTTGTCGTAGGCAAGTAGCGGCACAAATACAACCTGAATCTTAGTGGCCGTCACACGCACCGATTCTTGAGGCACAGGGATTCCCCATTCATCTAGAAAAAAAGCGGCGTCTGGAGGAAGTTGGAGTGTATCCAATCTATTCTCCTCCCGATTGACCTGAGAAGTGAAGAGCGTCTTGCCCTGCTGCCCCAAAAGTTGTTGTATGTAGAAGGTGTTGACCTCCTTAAATTTGGAAATGGGGAAAAACAAATGGAAATGCGTGAGACCTTCTTGACCTTCAAGCCAAGTACCTAGCTGCTTAGTAATTTTTCGGGACAGGTCGTTTACTTCATCCCCGCTTAACTGCTTTCGGAGTTGTCGGTAGTCCTGCCGGAGTTCGTTTTTTGTTTTCATTCTAGGGAAAGTACTTGCATTCGAAAATCAAAAGGATCAAAAACCGCAGTCAACTCCTCCAGTAAAGTCGGCTGCGCCAACTGAAACTGCATATAATTGACCACACGCTCCTGAGGGCTACCTCCAGGGGAAAGAAATTCGAACACTGCCTTGGCACGAAGTAAATCCACCTCCAGCCTTCGCTCTTCCGCCTTGCGTAGCTTCACCCCCATCTGCTCCAGGATCTTCAAGCTACGCACCTCTCCTGCCGCAAAGGCCTTTGGTAGCCCAGCATCTAAGCTGCTAGATTGATTGGCTAAATCCTTGAAGAGTTGAGAAACTTGAGCCTGAGGCCCTGCCAATGTAAAGTCAAACGTGGAGGCGCTTTGCACATAGTCCTTCTTCCAATCTTCAAATTTCTGAAAGAGATGCTCCGTATCCCATCCAAGTTGCGTAATCTTTTTCTGGATCGCTTGAGGGATCAGCACTGCAAAATTCCGCGGAAGCAGCACGGGAAAAGGAATGGCAAATTGATCGAAGATTCCCTTGAGCTGCAACCAATATACTACCTCTGCAGGACCGCCCAGGTAAGCCAGGTTAGGCAAAATACATTCTTGATATACAGGTCGCAATACCACATTTGGGCTAAAACGCTCTGGATGCTCCAGAAGCAAGGTCTTGATTCCATCGGCAGTAAAGCGCAACTCAGTATTGAGCACAACAAACTCCTCACCATCGCGTTCAATTCGCTCACGTATGCCTTTATCGAGGTAAAATAGGTTGATCGGTCTTGGGTAAATCTGTGAACTGTAGCCCAGCTGCTCCAAAGCCTGCGTACTGGCTTGCGCTGCCGCAAAGGGCTGCTGCGTAAATAGATCAGCCGACATCACCTCCACAAACTCCCGCTTCAGTCTCCCCTCATTCGCATCTACTACCACCAAGCCTTGAGCACCAAACAATTCGTTTACATACTTTCGAACTGCCTCCGCGAGTGTGGCACTTTGGGAATAGGCATCCCGAAATACCGCAGGAGCAAATCCCAAGCCCTTCAAGAAATTTCGAAAGGAGGAATCCAGTTCAAAATCACCAACCGCACCTTTTTGGGAAGTCTCCCAGCGGTAGGTTTGGCCATCGAGTTTAAAATAATTGATCTCAGCAGCATCGTGATCTTCTGTAGCCATCCAATACACCGGCACAAAGCGGTAATCCGGATGCCGCTCTTGCAAGCGCTTTGCCAAATTGATTGTAGAAATCAATTTGTAGATAAAATAAAGGGGCCCAGTGAATAAATTGAGCTGATGCCCCGTAGTCACGGTAAATGTTTTTTCATCACGGAGTGCAACGAGCTGCTGTGCTGCAGCAGGAGCAAGTGCTATCCCTGCATACTGACTCTCCAATACCTCCACCAAGATTTGGCGCTTGTCAGCTGAAAATTGCTTGGCCTTAATTGCGGCACCAAAACTCTCCAAATTGGGTAAATGAGAGTAAAACGGACGAAGTGACTCCTTGCCCTCTAGGTAATCCAGAAAAAATTTGGAAAACTGACCTGTTTTTTTCAGATCTACACAGTGTTTTTTCATCAGGGTGATTGAGAAGTCTGAATCAGAGCGCTAACTTAGCGAAACCGCCCAAAGTTCGTTCTTTTTTGTAAAAATTAGGACTTCTTACATCAGTGGTGGAAAACAAAATTTGAGGAGTGTTTGAGAATGGTATTCAAACCACCCCAAGTACTCGATTACTCGCATTTTTACACCTACACCGCATGTTTGATTACCATCGCTTTTTTTTAGACAATGGACTTGAGGTCATCGTTCACGAGGATACCAGTTCCAAGATCGCGGTGTTTAACCTGCTTTATAAAGTTGGCTCCCGATTTGAAAAACCAGGAAAAACTGGGCTAGCTCACTTTTTTGAGCACTTGATGTTTGGCAGTTCAGCACATGTTCCTGAGTTTGATCGGGAACTGGAGCGCGTAGGAGGTTCATGTAATGCCTTTACCAGCCCTGATATCACCAATTACTACATGACCTTGCCTTCCAGCAATCTGGAAACTGCTTTTTGGCTAGAGTCCGATCGGATGGCCCACCTCAGCCTTACGGAAAAAACAATTGAGACGCAGCGAAAGGTAGTGTTAGAGGAATACAAGCAACGCTACCTCAGCCCGCCTTATGGAGATGTGTGGCATCACCTTCGTCGATTGACTTACGAAGTACATCCCTACCGCTGGCCCACCATTGGGGCAAACTTAGAAGACATTGAAGGCTATACCCGGGACATGATCTGGGAATTTTACCAAGAGCATTACCACCCAGGCAATGCCATCCTGGTAGTGGCGGGAGATGTCAGCCAAAAAGAAGTGGCTCGCCTTGCAGAAAAATGGTTTGGACCAATCCCTGCTAAGAAAAAAAGCGCCTTTTCCATTTCTGCAGAGCCAGTTCAAACTAGCAAGAGGAACTTAGAAATTCAGGCTAAAGTACCGACAGATGCCCTCTATAAAGTATTCAAAATGCCAGCAAAAGGAGGCCTGGGTTACCTGGAAGCGGATTTGATCAGTGACTTGCTGGGCGGCGGCAAATCTTCCCCCTTAGAGCAGCGGCTGGTGAAAAATGGAAAAATATTTGCATCCATCGGCGCCTACATCACGGGATCCGTAGATCCTGGCCTTCTCGTTTTTTCTGGCAAAATGGAACAGGGACTATCAGCTAAGGAGGCGGAACAGGCGCTAGATGCAGTATTGAATGATTTTCTTCAGGAAGAAATCTCCGATACTTCCCTTCAAAAAATCAAAAATCAGTCGGAAGCGATGAAGACCTTCGAGTCCATCCAACTCTTAAATCGTGCGATGAACCTCGCGTACTATGCACATTTAGGCGATCCTCAACTATATTGGCAGGAATTTGAGCAAAAGTCTTCCTGCTCCACCGCCCAACTGTCATCTTGGGCACAGCGCTTACTTCAGGAAGATCAAGCATCCGTTTTGTATTACCAATCCACCTAACCATGACCCCATTTCGAATCGGCTTTGGCTACGATGTGCACCAATTGAGTGAAACCCATGAATTTTGGTTGGGAGGCATCTCCGTCCCCCATACCAAAGGTGCAGTGGGTCATTCGGATGCCGATGTACTGATCCACGTGATCTGTGATGCACTCCTTGGCGCTGCCAATATGCGCAACATTGGCTATCATTTTTCAGACAAAAACCCGAAATACAAAGGGATCGACAGCAAGCTCCTCTTGAAGGAAGTCATGCAGATGATTCGAGGTGCAGGCTATGAGCTGGGCAACCTAGACAGTACCGTCTGCTTGCAGATCCCCAAACTCAATCCGCATATTCCAGCGATGAAAACCTGCCTAGCAGCAGTGATGCAGGTAGAAGAAGATGCCTTATCCATCAAAGCCACCACCTCCGAGCATCTGGGATTTGTGGGCAGGGAAGAAGGAATTGCTGCCTATTGTACCGCATTAATTTACAAGGCATGAGTCAACCCAAAGTAAAAATCATCACAACCGAGGACGGTTCCCATACCTTGTACAACGAAGAGCTTCAGGAGACCTACCACAGTTCCCACGGAGCCTTCCGTGAGTCCATCCATGTATTCATGTTGTATGGATTAGATTCTTGGCTCGCTCGCAACCCCAATAAATTCCCTATTCGGGTCTTTGAAGTGGGATTTGGCACAGGCCTGAATGCTTGGCTTGCCTTGGTTTGGGCAGAGCAAAACCAAGTTCCGGTACTCTACCACAGCATCGAGCCCTTCCCATTGGAAGCAGAAATCTATACGCAGCTCAACTACACCGAGCACGACCACGACATCTGGCATTACCACAAGTATTTTCAAGCCTTGCATGAACGCCCATGGAACGAGGGTGGCCCGGTCTCTGAGTACTTCAATTTCAAAAAGGACCAGACTACATTGGAAGAGTCAGATCTCTATCCTGCGGACTTGGTGTTTTACGATGCATTTGCACCGAGCAAGCAGCCCGAACTTTGGACAAAGGAGGTATTGGAACCCGTTGTTGACGCCATGCTACCGGGAGCTGTGTTTACCACCTACTGCGCCATGGGCCAACTGAAGCGCGACCTGAAGGAGTTGGGTTTGGAAGTAGAAACTCTGCCTGGGCCTCCTGGCAAAAAAGAGATGACGCGAGCCTGGAAGGGCGTTTAGTGATTTTTAACTACTGTACAAGGTATGAAGTGCAAAGTAGAAATACGAAGTACGAAATACGGCATTCGTGAATCATAAGAATCTCGTATCACCACGAATAAAGTCTTGTCAGCCTGCCCGCCGCGGCGGGTATCTCGGCTCTTGCTTCTTTCTAATGTCCAACGCAGAGTGATGAAGGAAGAAGTGGGGATTCGTTAAGGACACGAATTGGACTACGCTCGTTGGTGCCGGTGCAGAATCAACGGTGGACAGTGGGCCGTTAGCCGTTGACCAAATTTACCCTTTCAACCGTGCTATTGGCGTTCTTGCTCCCTTCGTCACTTGTCCGATCTCACAGAGGATTTCAGCATCTAGTGGTAAAAATAGATCTACACGAGAACCAAATTTGATGAAGCCAAATTCTTCTCCTTGCTGGAGTGATGAACCTTTGTCCACGTACCACTTGATTCTTCTTGCCAAAGCACCTGCGATTTGACGCATCATCATCGTATTCCCTTTCGCATCGCGAAGGACCAATGAAGTGCGCTCGTTTTCGGTACTGGATTTGGGATGCCAAGCCACCAAATACTTGCCAGGATGGTATTTAAAATAGTCTACAGTGCCTTGGATCGGGGATCGGTTCACATGCACATTAATGGGCGACATAAAAATAGAAACCTGTCTGCGCTTTTCTTTGAGGTATTCATCCTCTACCGCCTCCTCAATCACCACTACTTTCCCATCAGCAGGAGCAAAGACTACTCCCTCTTCTTGGGGCAACTCGAAGATTGGGTTTCTAAAAAATTGTAACACAATTAAGTATAGCACAATACTAACCCCTAATGCGAGATTGAATAGCAGCCTTTCGTCAGGAAAAAAATAATAAATCAGGTAATTGGCTAGGGAAAGGACGAGTAGCATCCAAAATAATAGGCTTCTTCCTTCTTTATGTATTGTCATCATATTCAGTTGATTAAAACATTAAAACCAATCTAAAAAACAGGTTTTAACGCGAATCCCTTGCATGAAAAAGGGCGTGAAAATTTCTTTCCACGCCCAAAGTTATCATTTTTTAGGAAAAACCGACTTAGAAACCTCCTCGGTAGGTGTAGGTTTGTGCTACTTTGTCAATTGCAACAATATATGCAGCGATACGCATCGGGACATTGTACTTGATGGAAGCTTGATACACATTGTCAAATGCATCCTTCATGATTCGGTCTGAACGTCTATTCACACGATCTGCAGTCCACTTGTAGCCCAATCGATTTTGAACCCACTCAAAGTAGGAAACCGTTACTCCGCCAGCATTCGCCAAGATATCCGGCACAGCCATGATTCCTTTTTCGTTCAAAATGGCATCTGCCTTCGCTGAAGTTGGGCCATTGGCACCTTCCACGATTAGCTTTGCATTGATTTGATCTGCATTGGCAGTGGTGATCACATCTTCTACTGCGGCAGGCACCAGAACATCTATTTTTAAGGTCAGCAAGTCACCTGCGTTTTCCATCTTTTCTCCACCTGCAAATCCTTCCAAGGTGCCGTTATTGCCATCACGGTAAGCAATGGCCTCCACCACATTGATTCCTTTTTCGTTGTAAAATGCGCCGGTATGGTCAGATATAGCTACTACTTTCAGCCCTCTCTCTTCCAATAGACGAGCTGCCCAGCTGCCCACATTGCCGAATCCTTGCACGGCACAGGTGGCCTGAAACGGGTTGATTTTTAATTTTTGCATGGCAGCAAGAGCCGATACCATCACGCCACGACCTGTAGCTTCGGTTCGACCGAGTGAGCCGCCCAAAACCAAGGGCTTACCGGTTACGACAGCCGGGATAGTCATCCCGTGTGCTTTGGAGTACTCATCCATCAACCAGGCCATCTCTCTAGGCCCAGTACCCATATCTGGCGCAGGGATATCCTTGTCTGGACCAAATACATCAATCATCGCCATGGTGTAGGCACGTACCAAGCGCTCAATCTCCCCTTTGGACATTTCGCGGGGATTGCAACGTACCCCACCTTTTGCACCGCCATAAGGAATATCCACTACCGCACACTTCCAGGTCATCCAGGCTGCGAGTGCCCTTACTTCATCCAAATGCACATCTGGAGCAAATCGAATTCCTCCTTTTGCTGGTCCTAGGATATTGGAATGGATCACTCGAATGCCTTCAAAAACTTGGATTTTTCCACTGTCCATCGTGATGGGTAGCGAAACAATCACTTGCTTGGCTGGGTTTTTTAGTACGTTGTATACTTCATCGGAAAGACCGAGTTTCTCGGCTGCGATGTTGAATCTCTCCATCATGGACTCCAAAGGATTCTCTCTATCCTTTATCGGTGCCGGTTCTATGTAAGCCATATTGGGTCGTTAGGTAGTAAACTGTGAAGTAAATTTAAGCAGATTTTTAATTGCGAGGGGTAGAATTAACAGATTTTCAAAAAAGCAGTGATAAACGGCGCCGAAAGTAACAATCCGTCAAAACGATCCATAAATCCTCCATGCCCAGGGAGCACAGAACCTGAATCCTTAATTTCGATGGATCGCTTAAATAAGGACTCAATTAAATCCCCATAGGTACCTGCAATGATGATAATTCCTGCAATAACGAGCCATTTCCAATCCTCCAGTACCACAAAATACTGAGAGAGGACAAAGGCGACAATTAGTGCTGAAAAAGCACCTCCTAGAAATCCTTCCCAGGACTTTTTGGGTGACACACGTTCGAAAAGTTTGGTCTTCCCAAATCGCGTTCCTGCAAAGTAGGCTCCTGTGTCGCTGGCCCACAAAATAAGTAGGCAGCCCACCAAGATTTCGTAATGGTACACCGCATCCACAGAAAATACGGCCAAATTCAATAGCGAAAAGGGAGCAGCTACATAAAAAAGGCCCAGATAGGTGTATGCGACTCCCGTAAATGGCTTTTTATCTGTCTTTTTGTAGAGCTTGATAAACAGGGCCAAGGATACCAACGGAAAAATCAGGTAGAGGTATTCATTGGGCAAGCGCTCTTTTTCCACCATGAAGGTTAAAGCGAAAATCAATAGCCCGAGGATGGTACCAAAACTCTTCAAAGGCAGCATGCCATCCAGGCCGGAAAGCTTGTAAAATTCCATTTGAGAGAATCCCAAGATCGCAGCAAAAATCACAAAATAAGTCCAGTCCGAATAGATACTTGCAGCCAAGACCAGCACCCCGCCCACCAAGGCCGTAATGGCCCGCTGAACCAGGTTGCTGTACTTATTGATATTAAAACGTGATCTCATGCTGAATCAGTTGAAGTGCATAAAGTGTTTGGTCTGTAGGTACAAGCACCTCATAGGTGCCAAAAACCTGGTAGACGGTTTCTTTCTTGTTGAGCACAAAAGCTGCGACTCCTTTATCTTCCAAGACCCCCTTCACAATTTCTACTCGGATTTGATTTTGATCCTCAAACACTTTGGTCCAGTTTTTCATTCGTTACCCGATTGGCTTTTTTAAAATAAAGGAATCCAAGGATAAGAACCAAAATTCCAGCAAAGGCGCCGGGGTAAGAAACAGTATCAGTAGACTGAACATCTAGTTCTATTAGGCCTTCATTGGATGCGTAAACTAGCAAAAGGGTGAAGGTATTGTTGAGAATATGGCCCAGAATCGGGTAAAATAAACTTCCGGTGTAATGGTAGAGGTACCCAAACAAGGCGCCCAAAAACATTCGCGGCAGAAAGCCATAAAACTGCACATGGATTGCTGAAAAAATGAAGGCTGTGATCCATATCCCCAAATGAGGGGATTGAAAATATCGCTGCATTTTGGGCTGAATCAACCCTCGGAAAAACAGTTCTTCTCCAATACCTGCAAATACGCCAATCACCAAAATTCCAGAAAGCAGCTCCGGAATGGATTGAAAATCTGTCAGGTAGTTGGTAAGTTCCATGAGCTGGGCTTCCATTTCTTGCATCCATTGTTCCACTCCAGAAAGAAATTCAGGCAAGATCAATAGCGAATTCCAATACATCAGCAACCCATTAAACAACATGCCCCCTACCGTCATGGCGATGACTAGGACCAGGTTTTTTCCGCTAACACGAGCCAACTGCTTGGGCCAGTGCAGGTCGGCTTTTTCCATAAAGCGAGTAATGATCCAGGTGGCTACCCAAAATCCAAGGCCAGAGCCCAGCCCTTGTGCAAAAAGCAAGGCCATACGTCCGTTTGGAACCGAATAGTCCCCACCTACAAGGGCCATCAACTCCTCCACGCTGATTTGAAAAAGGGGAGGAATGAGGATCACAGCGATGCCTTGAAGCAAAACTAGGGTGCCAAACGCTACTAGAGTGACGACCACGAGGGACAAAAGCCAGTTCTTTCGAGAGGCTATTTCAGCCTGAGTTTCGTAAATCTCCATAATTGGGCTAAATTTACACGAAATTTAGAATGTCAGGTGGTAAAGATTGGAAATATAGCATTGGGAGATTTCCCGCTCCTACTCGCTCC
>JBILBQ010000056.1:0-18243 GCA_044353615.1 Algoriphagus sp.
CAGGAGAATTTGACTGAAGTCTCTACATCGGTAGAGGAAGCCGGGATGGTGGAATAGGTAGACACGCAAGACTTAAAATCTTGTGGCCATATCGGCCGTGCGGGTTCGATTCCCGCTCCTGGTACATAAGCCCCGTAGCGATACGGGGCTTTTTCCTTTTTAAGGATTATTTGTAGATCAACTCGTAGTACTCTCTTGCCATGCGGTTGCTTTCAAAACTGGCCTGTACCTCTTGCATGCCTGCCTGCACGATGTCCCGCCATTTCCGCTTGTTGCTGTAGTAGAGGGGAAGAATCTCGTTGGTCAAGATCTCATAGAGGTGATCCAAATCGTGGTCGTCCTGATCTTCGATGGAAAGATTATGATAGTCCGCTTGAGGTACGATAAAGCTATTTTCTCCATGCTTGGCAAATTCACAGATCCAGCCATCGTCGGTACTGAAATTGACAGAGCCGTTCATGGAAGCGGTCATTCCTGAGGTGCCCGACGCTTCTCGAGGCACGCGAGGATTGTTGAGCCAGAGGTCTGACGCTTGCTTGAGGCGCTTGCTTAGCGCCAGTTCATAGCCCACACACACGGCTACATTCTTGAAGCGCTTGCTCAGGTGCACCAGCGAATTGAATACCGAAATAGCACCATAGTCCATAGGATAGGGTTTTCCTGCCCAGATGATTTGGACCGGAAGTTGTGTATTGTTAACTAAGGCTTCAAATCGCTCCAGATCTCGTGTGATTAAGTCGGGGCGCTTGTAGGCCGCAAATCTTCTTGCCCAAACAATAGTGAGTACATCGGGATCGAAGATTTTACCGGTTTGGTCGGCCACAATCTCAAAAGCCCGCTTTTTGAGGTGGCGCTTGCGGTCATCAAAGCCAGCATTATCTGCCTCTTCCATGAAGCGGTAAAGTTGTTTGTCAGACCAATACTTCCAGTTTTGTGCGTTGGTGACGGATTGAATGGTTGGGATTTCGTCATACCCTGCCCACATTTGGCGGCTCACCTCCCCATGGAGCTTACTCACTCCGTTGGCAGCGCGAGCAAAGCGTAGGGCTGCCAAACTGTGGTTGAACTGGGTTCCTTCCATTCCTGTAAGTTGCCGTACCTCTTCTTGGGAATGTCCGTAGAAGTAGCTCATTTTTTCACACAGGTAGAAGTCGTGTTTCTCGTTTCCTGCTTCCTCTGGAGTGTGGGTTGTGAAGACCAGGCGCTTTTGGACCTCCTCTTTTTTTCCATACTTTTTCATGAGGTAAAAGGCACAACTCACTCCATGGGCTTCATTGAGGTGATAAACTTCGGGATTGAAACCCAAAATATCGATTAGCGTGGCTCCGCCGATGCCCAAAAGCATCATCTGCGCAATCTTCGCCGCGGTATCTGAGTCGTACAAGCGATGGGTAATGGTTTGACTGAGGTAGTCATTTTCAGGAAGGTCCGTGCTCAGCAGAAAAAGAGGTGCCGATTGGAAAGTTTCTGGAGCTAGGTAGTAGGCCTTTACCCAGACAGGCTGGTTGTGAACGAGTACGGTAAACTTGATGCCTGTATCTTCCAAATAGCTATAATTCTTTTCATACCATTCTGCCTTCAAGGTTTGGTCTTGGTTGCGAACTTGGTCGTAATAGCCATACTTCCAAAGGATGCCGATACCGATCAGGTTTTGCTTTAACTCATAGGCGCTGCGCAAATGGGAACCAGAAAGGAATCCAAGGCCTCCGCTGTAGGTTTTTAGGGGTTGGTGGATGGCAAACTCCATCGAAAAATAAGCCACCGATTTGGAATAGGCTGGCGCTGGGGTATAGGGAAGGGTATAGTTGTTGAATTGTGTCATTGCGATTGGGTGGTGAGCGTACGAATCGAAATTTACAACCAAATGCTGGAAAAGGGGGAAGCGTGGATAAATTTTAAAGTAACAAAAGGCCCCGCATTATACGGGGCCTTTTGCTAGTTATGGAGTTGGAAGGGCGGTACGTGCCGCACGATCTGGATCATTTTGAACTTCTGAAACATCGTTGAGCACCATGGTTTCTCCTTTTTCCACAGTGAATTTAGGCCAGGAGGGAAGTCCAGCACCATTTGGGTTCCCTGTTTTCATAAACGCGAGCAAGGAAGCCGACATTTTAGCTGCAAGGGCCCGAGGGCGCTTGCCTCCTCCTGTATGGGTATACATTCGGTCGGTATTGTCATACCAGAAACAAATATCTATGCAGTGAAACGCACGCATTCGGCCGTTGTATAAGTTGGGTTCCCAGCCAAACCAGGCCATGTAGACGGGTGCTTTTTGTTTAGCTTTCGCGTTTCCACAAGCGACCGCGCCCTGTCTGTTGGAAGCGGCAAGGGTCATGATTTCTGCAGGCTTTTTGCCTGGAAAATTCGCTTTATAGGCTTGGTAAACCGCCGCTGCCTTGTCTGCAAATCGGGACTTCAAGGCTTCGATGATTTCTGCTTCTCCCGCTGCTTCAAGCGCCGCATTGGTTCGAGTCGCCCCCCACTCGTGAAAAGTGGTACAGATCATCAGTGGAATGTCATTGGTATGGTCGGTTGAATTACTAAAAAATTCCCCTGAAGGCACATGAACTCCATCGGCGACGGGTCCATAACCGCCTCGAAAACCGGGAAGTGGATTTTCCTTGCGCATCCGGTCCAGTGCTTTATTTGCTATATCGATGTAGGTTCTCCAGGGGATATCTTGAAGTTTATCTACTTCGGTTGGACCGAGACCTGCAGCTTCCAAGACAAAGCTTCCCAGCTTTCGGCTGTACTCTTGGCTATTTGCTTTGAGCATGCTTCCGCTGAGTGCGACGCCTTTGTGCACGAGTCCTTTGGCGGCCGGCATGGCCATCGTGCAAGTCACTTTTGCACCCCCACCAGATTGGCCCATGATTGTGACATTACCTGGGTCTCCTCCGAAGTTGGCGATATTGTCTCTTACCCATTGCAGGGATGCGATGATATCCAGTTGGCTGACATTTCCTGAAGCCGCATACTTTTCTCCGCCTACACCAGAGAGGTCGGTAAATCCGATAGGCCCCAAACGATGGTTGATGGACACAAAAACTGCCTCTCCTTTTTTGGCAAAGTTTTCTCCGTGGTAGCCATCCTGTTCAATTCCGTTTCCGTTGGTAAATCCACCTCCATGGAGCCAAACCAAGACCGGTCGTTTTTTGCCATCGGCCAGGCCGTTTGTCCAAAGGTTTAGCTTGAGGCAATCTTCGGAGACGTCATCGTAGTTCCAGTGATCTGCAAAAGAAGCATGTACATTCGCATAGCGGCGGTCCATGATTTGTGGAGCGGTATTGCCCCACCAGATGGTGTCTTTGATTCCTTCCCAAGGGCTAGGCTTTTGGGGAGGCATAAATCGGTTTTTTCCAGAGGTATCTGCCCCATAAGGAACCCCAAGAAAGGTATAGACTCCATTTAGTTGGTATCCTCTGATTTTTCCAAAAGAGGTATTTGCCACAGCGATGTCATCTCCGATGTGTAGGTATTGCTCGTCCTCATTCTCTTGAGGGGGCATTGGAACTGTGCCGGCACTGACAGCAAAGGGTGCGGCAGCTAAGGCGGCGGAACTTATGCCAACCTTTTGTAAAAAGGATCGTCTACTGTTTTTCATAGGTTTTTGGGCTATAATGGAATGCTTAAGTTGTGGCCTAAATCCAAGAAAATCAAGCCTTTGCTCTGTGAAGTGTTGAGCGGAAAAAATTGGCTATTGGACAGGTAATCCTGCATAGGGACGGACTGTCATGCAATGAAAAAGCCGTTGACCTACATAGACCAACGGCTTACAATTATGGATAACTCTTTTAGAATTTCACTTTGGCAGCGATTTTTTGTCCTGCACGCTCCACGACAACTTGTGTGGAGTCGCCCTTTTTAAATACGCTCAATGCGCGCATGTAGCCCATCATGTCATTTATCGTAGAATCACCAAGCTGAAGGACAACATCCCCTTTTTGAAGTCCGGCAGCCTGTGCTGGCTTGCCTTCCGAAACCCCGTCTACGCGCATGCCTTTGCCATCGTAAAGGTAATCGGGAACTACTCCCATGGACACCGTAAATCTCGGGGAGTCGCTAGAGTCTTTGGTTTTGGTGAAGGCCAACTTTGGTTCTGCATCCAGACCTGCAATCAATCTAGAAATGTAGCGAACCACCTGTACCAGTCCCTCGTAATTGATTTTGTCTGAATCGTCACTAGGCTTGTGGTAATCGGCATGCTGACCTGTAAAGAAGTGAAGCACCGGCAGGTCCTGGAGGTAAAAAGAAGTATGATCCGATGGCCCTACGCCTGATTCGGAAGGAACAAGCTTGAGGTTATCTGCATTGATGGGGTCAAGTACCGGAGGAAAACTAGGGCTAGTGCCCACTCCGTGTACAGCAAGGGATTTTTCAGGATTCAGACGACCCACCATGTCCATATTGATCATGTAGTTGATGGTCTTCAGGTCTAGGGTTGGGTTTTTGACAAAATAATTGGAGCCCCAAAGCCCATTTTCTTCTCCAGAAAAAGCAATAAATAGAACGTTGCTTTTCAAGGTTTCGTACTTGAAAATTTTCGCTAGCGCCAATAGGGCAGCGGTACCCGAGGCATTGTCGTCGGCACCGTTGTGGATGGCGGAATCTCCTCGGTGCAGGGACCCTTGGCCACCCATGCCTAAGTGATCAAAATGGGCTCCGATGACGATGGTTTTGTCTGCTTTTTTATCCAAAAAGGCAAGCACATTTCGACCGGTAACACCCGATCCATCGGTGCCAATTACGGCCTCCTCGTGGGGGTTGCTTGGCTTGGAAACGGTGAATTCTTGAAAAAACCCATCTGTACCCATGGGCGTCAAGCCTAATTTTTCAAATTCTTGGGCAAGGTATTCTGCTGCTTTTTGCTCACCCGTGGTGCCTATGGCTCTTCCACCCAAGTCATCAGCGGCTAGGAAATAGACGTCTTTTTTCAGCGAAGTAAACAATTCTTCATCTGTAGGGGGCCCATCGCAGGAACCAACGACTAAGGCAAAGACAAGAAGGGGGAGGAATTTCAAAAGATGTAGTTTCATCGAGCGGGATATTTAGCTCAAAGATAATAAGTAGTATCTTTGCCGGCACATTCTTTTTAGTCAAGATTCCTCATGAAGACCTTACGCCAACTGGGAATTATTCTCCCCTTGTTTTTAACGGCCCTTACCCTTGTGGGCCAAGAGAAGCGATCCGCTTCGGATTCGTTACTGCTTCACCCTGAGGAAATGAAATACCTCAAAAACATCAAGCAGCTTACTTTTGGTGGCAACAATGCGGAAGCCTATTGGTCTTTTGACGACTCCAAGTTGGTCTTTCAGTCTGACTTTGCGAAATGGGGAAATTCCTGTGATCAGATGTTTTACCTAGATTGGAAAAAAGACGATCTATCTAAAAACACGCCCTCAAGGTTAAGCACAGGCTTAGGACGCACGACCTGTGCCTATTTCCTACCAGGAGATAAAACAATAGTTTATGCCTCTACTCACCTAGTGGACCCTGCCTGCCCTCCCGTACCAGAGCGGAGAGCCGATGGCAAATACGTATGGCCGATCTACCCTAGCTTTGATATTTTTACCGCGGATATGAATGGAAATATTCTTTCCCAATTGACCAACGAGGCCGGCTACGATGCTGAAGCGACCGTATCTCCCAAAGGAGATAAAATCGTCTTTACCTCCATGCGAACTGGCGATTTGGAGCTGTTTACCATGAATATTGATGGCACGGACGTGAAGCAAATCACGACAGAATTGGGTTACGATGGGGGCGCATTCTTCTCTCCCGATGGCACCAAGTTGGTCTGGAGAGCCTCTCGCCCTCAAACTCCTGAAGCCATTCAAGAATACAAAGACTTACTCAAAGAGGGATTGGTGAAGCCTACCGACATGGAAATGTATGTGTCCAATGTGGACGGAACAGACATCCGCAAGATCACCAACTTGGGCAAAGCCAACTGGGCTCCCTTCTTTCACCCTTCCGGCAAAAAGTTAATTTTTGCCTCCAACCACCAAACGCAACGAGGATATCCGTTCAACCTGTTTATGATCAACCTAGACGGAACAGGCCTTACGCGGATTACGCATGATGGGACTTTCGATGCATTTCCGGTGTTTTCCAACAATGGCAAGTATTTGGTATTTGCTTCCAACCGCAACAATGGCGGCACGCGTGACACGAACTTGTTCGTGGCCGAGTGGATTGGGGATTGATTTGAAGTACCTATAGCTCTTCGAGATGTGCTAAGTAATCCTCGGCTTGATCCAAGAGTTCCTGCCGGTTGCCCATCTTGTCCCAGGTGCGGTAGACCATGCCAATGCGTGGATTTTTCTCAAGCAGTTCTCTGTTTCGGGCATGAAAATGCCAATACAGGCTGTTGAAAGGACAGGCACCTTCTCCCGTTTTCTTTTCGGCTTGGTAGGCGCAGGAACTGCAGTAGTTGCCCTGCTTTTTGATGTAATTGGCAGAAGACACGTAGGGCTTGGTGCCGACGATGCCACCATCGGCAAACTGGCTCATCCCTCTCGTATTCGTGATTTCGACCCACTCGATTGCATCGATGTAGATGCCAAGATACCATTGGTCTACCTCGTCGGGGTGAATCCCTGCTAGCAGGGTAAAATTACCCGTTACCATCAGTCGTTGAATGTGATGGGCATAGGCTAAGTCCAAAGATTGGGTGATGGATTGGTGGAGGCAGTTCATTTTTGTTTTTCCTGTCCAAAACCAAATGGGCAGCTTTCGCTCGTGCCCAAAGTAGTTCAGCTGGGCAAATTCAGGCATTTTGGCCCAGTAGATGCCCCGCATGTACTCCCGCCAGCCTAATATCTGCCGGATAAAGCCTTCTACCTGAGCAAGTCCAATCTCCTCCTGATGTTCACGCCAATACCTCTCGACAGTTTGGATTACTTCCAGAGGAGAAAGCATCTTACTGTTTAGCGAAAAACTCAATCGGGAGTGGAACAGGTAGGGATCCCAGGTAGTGAGCGCGTCCTGGTAGGCTCCAAAGTGTACCAAGAGCTCTTCGCAAAAATACTGGAGTACTTCCAAGCTTTCTTCTCGTGAAGTGGGCCAATTAAAGTGGTCTGAATCAATGTTGCCGATGCTTTTCACCCCGGAAGCTTCTAGCAGCTGAGTAATGTGCGCTACTTGCTTGGGGTGTACCCGAGGCTTCTTTAGCAGGGATCGGTCTTTTAGTGCTTTCCGGTTGTCCTCGTCAAAGTTCCATTGCCCTCCAATGGGATCCTTTCCTTCCATCAAGACCGCGTATTTTTTTCTCATTTCTCGGTAGAAGGTCTCCATGAGGTAGGTTTTCTTGCCTTCAAAAAGTTGCTTGAGATAGCCCCGAGAAGTTAAAAAGTGCTCCGTATCCACCGCTTCGCAGGGGATGCCAAGTGTCTCACAGCAGGACTTCAGTTGCTGATCTAGCCGGTATTCGTCGGGCAGGAGGTATTCAAATCGGGTAAATTCTCCGCTTTTTACCAACTGCTGGACCTGCGCAGTAAGGTCTTGGAGGTTTTGGGGATCATCCAAGGTCAAGTAGTGAACTTGATGGCCTTGCTCTTGGAGCGTTTGCGCAAAGTGGCGCATGGACAGAAAAAAGGCAACGACCTTTTGAATGTGGTGGGCTACATAGTCGGTCTCCTGCCGCATTTCTAGCATGAGGTAGGTGACAGAAGGACTTGGCGTTGCAAACCAGGAGTGTTGGCTGTTGAGCTGGTCCCCCAACACCAAGCGCAGGGTTTTGGTCATAAAAAAAGGAGCTTTAGTTTCTAAAGTCCTTTTTGGTGGGGATTGTTTTGATTTAGGAATAAGCCGAGGAAAGGAGCTTGAAATTCAAGTTGCCGAAGGCCTTACCATTGAATGAGTTCCTGATTCCGTATCAGGTCTTCAAACTCTTCCCGCTTCCGGATTAGATGCGCTTTTCCTTTCCATACGAGTACTTCGGCAGGACGAAGGCGGGCGTTGTAATTGGAAGACATGGTAAAGCCATAGGCTCCAGCATTCTGGATGACGAGGACGTCTCCTTCTTTTACGGTATGCAGCTGTCGTTGAGAGGCCAGGGTGTCTGTTTCACAAATGTAGCCTACCACCGTGTAGTTTGCAGTTGCTCCTTCGCGGTTGCTCAAGTTGTAGATCTCATGGTATGCATCGTACATCATGGGGCGGATCAGGTGATTTAGCCCGGAGTCTACCCCTACAAAATGCAAGGTTGGCGTTTCTTTGACTACTGTCGCCTGAACCAGCAAGTAGCCCGCTTCGCTTACGATAAATTTGCCGGGCTCAATCCAAAGTTCCAGTTGACGCCCATAGGTCTTGCAAAATTCTTGGAAGGCAGCACTCACGATGCGGCCGAGCTCCGGGATATCCGTAGCCTTGTCTTCTGAGCTGTAGGCCACCTTGAATCCTCCTCCAAAGTCAAGGAAGCGCAAGTCAGGAAACTGCATGGCTGCCTCAAACAATACATTTCCACCTTTCAAAAATACGGCAGCATCGTAGATGTCAGAGCCTGTGTGGAGGTGTAGCCCAACCACCGAAATTTGATACTGTTGCACGAGCTCAAGAATCTGTGGAAGCTGTTCAATTGAAATCCCAAATTTACTTTCCTTGTGACCAACTGAAATCTTCAAGTTTCCACCTGCAAGAATGTGTGGGTTGAGTCGGATGCAAATCGGTACGGTGCTCCCATAGGTTTGTCCAAACTTTTCCAAAAGGGGAAGACTATCCACATTGACCATAACGCCAATCTGTATAGCTTCCTGGATTTCTGCAAAGGAAACCCCGCTTGGGGTGTACATGATTTCCGAAGCACTACTTCCTGCAAGGAGTCCAAGTTTAACTTCTTCAAGGGAAACAGCATCTAGTTCTGCGCCTGCATTTCGGATAAGGCTCAGCACCGAAAGGCTCGAGAGCGCTTTTGTTGCATATTTTATGCGAAGGGGAACTGCCGCAAAGGCAGTTTGAAGGGCCCGAATCTGGTGTACAATTTTTTCTCCATCGTACAGATAAAGTGGGGTTCCGAATTCCTTGGCAAGGGCTTCTAGGGCAACACCTTGTATGTGCGTGGGTTTGTGCACGAGTGGAAGAGGTTAGGTTGAGGGGACAAAAATACCGAAACAATAAAAAAGGAAGGCATATAACCTTCCTTTTTTTGGGTATGTAATTAGAAAACCAACAAATTCGTACTGCTAGAATACGGGCAAAAATGGGAATATGAAAGAAACTTCTTTCGATTACTCGTTAAAACATGTTAATACGGGCTCCTTCCCCCGCTATCCGCTTAATTTTGTACCATGTCCAAAAGCAACATTACGTTGATTATTGTGTTGATGTCCCTTGCCAGCTTTGGCTTGATGGGCTTTCAGTACTATTGGATACGCAACGCCATTCGAATCAACAAGGAACGCTTTGATCAAAACGCATTGCAAGCCATTGCTGGAACAGTGGCTGAATTGGAGAAGGGAGAAACTTCGGACGTGTTGCTTGATGAATTGATAAAGGACCCAGTATTTAAGGAGACCATCTTCAAAAAAATTGATCCCATCGAATTGCAGATCAATACCAGTCGGACCTACACTCGCCCGTCTTTGGTAGACACGCTACTTTTGGCTCCAGTTCCTCAGGTAAGTAGCACTTTTCGTAGAATGCTGCTATCTAGAGGTTTGGATGTAAAGATTCTATCTGAGCTGGAAAACTTTTTTGCGTACATGACTCCGGAAGTGGCTTCTGCGATGTTTACGCCAGATGAGATGCAAATTCTCCTACAGGAAAAAGAGCGGCAGCTGGAGTATTTAAATCAGAAGCAAAGATTTGCTAGAGAGTCTGCAAGACCCTACACGGGGATAGTGCCTCAATTTGAGACCAAAGTAAATCTTTCGGACGATGCGCTAGACAAGATCCGCAAGACCAACATCAAGATTGAATTGATGAATCAGGCATTTTCAGAACTTGCAGAGGGACAACAAGCAATTATGGATCGTTTGGACACCGCACAATTACGTAGGTTGTTGAAAAGTCAGTTTTTGGAGAAGGGAATAGCGGAAAACTTTGAAATGGGAGTTAAATCAGGAGAAGAGGGAAAAATCATTGCCGTTGGGGAGATTTTAGACGCACAGGTTTTGCTTCAGGAAGGGCTGCAGTCCAAGTTGTTTCCAAATGACATTCTTGGGAATGACAATTTTATTTATGTGTATTTTCCAGAGAAAAGTAGCCACGTTTTTCGGCAGGTTTGGCTTCCTATCTCGAGTTCCATCTTCTTTATTTTGGTCATCATTTTTTGTTTTTACTATGCGATACGCATCATTTTGAAACAGAAAGCGCTTTCTGATATCAAAAATGACTTTATCAACAACATGACCCACGAGTTCAAAACCCCGCTTGCTACGGTAAGCTTGGCGGTGGAGGCTTTGCAAGACCCGGAGCTAAGCAATCAGGACAAGTTTCGAACCCGTTACTTAGGAATCATCAAAGAGGAAAACAAACGTTTGGTGGGGCAGGTAGAAAAGGTGCTGCAAGCGGCGGCATTGGACCGAAATGAGTTTAAACTTAAACTAGAATCCATCCATCTTCCTGCCATGATTCAAGCCTGCATGGATCAGTTTGCACTTCAAGTAGAAAATCGAGGAGGCAAAATTGAGTTCATCGGCGAAATGAAAGACCCTCACATTGTAGGAGACGTCTTTCACTTGACTCACCTTTTCAATAATTTATTGGACAACGCAAATAAATATTCTCCATCCAACCCTAGGATCACAGTGGCCGTAAAAGAACTGGGTTCGGAAGTTCAAATCACCTTCCTAGATCAGGGAATAGGCATGAGCCGTGATGCGGTCAAAAAGATTTTCGACAAATTTTACCGGATTCCTACGGGTAATGTGCACGATGTCAAAGGCTTTGGATTGGGATTATCCTATGTTAAAACCATGCTTGAGGCACATAAAGGAGATATTCAGGTTCAATCTGAACTTGGAAAAGGAAGTACCTTCACCATTAACCTACCTAAAAAACAATGAGCAAGGCGAAACTATTAGTTGTAGAAGATGACCCCAACTTGGGTGAGATCCTGCAGGAGTACCTTCAAATGAAAGGGTACGACACCACGCTTTGTCGCGATGGGGAAGAAGGCTGGAATAATTTTAAAAAAGACAAGTTTGACTTATGTCTTCTCGATGTGATGATGCCCAAAAAGGATGGATTCACCTTAGCCAAGGAAATAAAGAAGGTACAAGAAGATCAGCCGGTCTTGTTTCTTACCGCTAAAAACCAAAAAGAGGATGTGATTGATGGCTTAAAAATTGGTGCAGACGATTACCTCACCAAGCCCTTTAGCATGGAGGAATTGTTGTTGCGGATTTCTGCCATTCTCAAGCGGACACAAAAATCATCAGCCGTTAGCCCCTTAAAAACGTATGCCTTTGGAGACTTTTTGCTTCACTACGATGAGCAGGTAATTGAAGGCCCTCAAGGAAAGCATAAATTAACCTCCAAAGAGAACGAGTTGATCCGTTTGTTGGCTTCTGAAACCAACAAATTAGTTAACCGTAGTCATGCACTCAAGCAAATCTGGGGAGACGATAGCTATTTCAATGCGCGTTCGATGGACGTTTACCTCAGTAAAATCCGAAAAATTCTCAAGGATGACCCCAAGGTACAGATCATCACCGTTCATGGAGAAGGATTTAAATTGATTGTCGGAGAGGCCTAATCTCCTTTGTTTCCTTCCTTAAAGTCCCAGTATCAACCTGATACTGGGACTTTTTTGTTTAAAGGAGTCAAGCAAGCAATTCTGCACCGATGCCTGGACCTTCAGGAAATAGTACTTTTTCGGGAAAAATGCGCACGCCTCTAGCTGGGTCTTTGGAAAGGAGCATGGCCCCATCCATGTCCACATAATCAAGCAAGGGTGCAATATGCGCAATGGCGCTGATGCCAATGGAGGATTCGGTCATGCAGCCCACCATGGTTTTCATTCCTAGGGCTTTGGCTTTTTGGATCATGCGGAGTGCAGGGGTGATGCCTCCCGCTTTGACCAACTTGATGTTGACCCCATGGAAGCGGCCCTGGCATTTTTCCACATCGGATTCGCTGATGCAACTTTCATCTGCCATAAGCGGGAGTTTGGAGTGGGTAAAAACTTCGCGCATGCCTTCCAGATTGTCTTTTGCCAACGGCTGTTCTATAAATTCTACCCCAAGATGGGCCAGTTCTTCGGAATAGGAAATCGCTTGATCCACGGTCCATGCGCAATTGGCGTCCACTCGAAATATGGAATTCGTGTTTTTCCGAAGTTCCCGTACGATCTCCAAATCCTGGTCTGTACCAAGCTTTATTTTGTAAATCGGCCAGTCCACTTCTCGCAGTTTGGCGCACATTTTTTCGACCGTATCGATTCCAATGGTAAAGTTGGTGGTAGGGATACTCTGAGGATTAAGATCGAGGTACTCGTATAGTTTTTTCCCCATCTTCTTGGTATACAAGTCCCAAGCGGCTTGGTCAAGCGCACATTGCGCAAAGGGGTTGGATTGGAAAATCTCCTTTCCAAGTTCCCACAATTCAGCAGGCGTATTCCATTTCCCACCCAAAAGGATAGGCTTGAATTTTTCTAAGGCTTCACGCATGTTGTCCAAGGTAATGCCATAAAAAGGGTTGGTGGTAGACTCCCCAAGTCCGAAGAGACCGTCTTCTTCTAGCCTGACGATTAAGGTTTCCTGTACCTCTCGGCTTTGATGGGCTATGGTAAAGCGGTGTTTGAGGGGAAGGTCAAGGCCTTGGACATGTAAATTCATGGCAAGATTTTTTTGGGTTTGACAAAAATAGAAGGAATTATTGCAGTCCTTTCCCTAGTTTTAGTTGAAAATCGCTTAAAAATATGGAGATACAGTTTGCTGCACTTAAAATACACTTTTTGAGTCTTGCTTTTTTTCTTGGTTTGGGAATTGCGGGGGCTTGGGCCCAGACGACGGTACCAAGACTTGAAATTTCAGCGTTGAAAAATGCCTTTGAAACCTATCAGGAATCGGCAATTAAAGATAGGCGTTTCACGCATGCGGATTTGCAGCCCTTGATCCAAAAGCATTCGGTCCAATTTGGTGTGAATCCCTTGGGCAAATCTGTTTTAGGAAAATCTATTTCCTCTTTAGACTGGGGTTCCGGTCAGACCAAGGTGATGCTTTGGTCGCAGATGCATGGCAACGAGAGTACGGCCACGATGGCCTTGTTTGATTTATTCAATTTTCTGGAAGGGAATGGAGATTCATACGATGCGGTCAGACAGCTACTCAACTCCCAATTGCAGCTCAAATTTATCCCCATGCTCAATCCCGATGGGGCCGATGCTTTCAAGCGGAGGAATGCACTGGACATTGACCTGAACCGGGATGCCATCTCCCTCATTTCTCCGGAGGCAGTGGTTTTGAAAAAAGCGCGAGATGACTTTGAGCCCGAATTTGGATTCAACCTTCACGATCAGCAGATCTACTACAACGTGGTCAATACACCCAAGCAGGCGACGATTTCCCTGCTGGCCCCCGCTTACAATGAGGCCACTGAGATCAATGAAGTTCGCGGTAGAGCGATGCAGACCATTGCCAGCATGAATCAACTCCTGCAAGCATTGATTCCTGGACAAGTCGGCAAATACGACGATGCATTTGAGCCACGTGCCTTTGGGGACAATATTCAGAAGTGGGGCACCAGTACGATTTTGATTGAGTCAGGAGGATTGGCAGGTGACCCAGAAAAGCAAGAGGTGCGAAAGATCAATTTTATGTTGCTTTTGGATGCCTTGTACACTATCGCCACCCGTGGCTATACGCAATACACCACGGAACAGTATTTTGCCATTCCAGACAATGGAATTCAATTGATGGATTTGGTTATTCAGGAGATGCAAGTTCCGGTAAATGGCACCTGGTATCCGATAGATCTTGGCATCCGGAGAAGGGAAATCGAAGGCAAGGCGGGCTATTCTTTTGCGGGATCTGTAGAAGATTTAGGTGACATGCAGGTTTTCTTTGGACTAGAAACCCTAGATGCCACTGGGCTACAGTACAAGGAAGGTAAAGTGTATGCAACGCCTTTTGAAAGTGTAAAAGAGGTGAGCGTCGAAAAGGCGATGGAACTCTTAGGCCAAGGATACCTGGCTATCCAAGTCAAAAAAGATACAGCAAAAGCGCTACATGGACTTCCATTAGTAGTTCTGAAGTCTGCAACTACCTATTCAGGTGGCTGGATGACAGGGGCTACTCCCAACTTTTTCTTAACCAAAAACGGTAAATACGAATATGCCCTGGTGAACGGGTACTTGATTGACTTAGATAGAATTCCTAAGGAAAAATTCCGAAACCGAATCTATTGATACTTCAACTCACCTAGTAACTAAAGTAATGAAAAGCAAAGATAAGGGGGTTGGTCTTCATCCCAGAAATATCCACCAAGGCCGTTACGATCTTGCGGCATTGGTGGGAACCTTGCCTGAATTAAGTCAAATTATTTTCGACAATGATTACGGTCAGCAGAGCCTGGACTTTGCCAATCCCATCGCAGTAAAGCTGCTCAACAAAGCCCTTCTCCTTCATTATTATGAGTTGAGCTACTGGGATATTCCTAATGGATACCTCTGTCCTCCGATTCCCGGTAGGGCGGATTACTTGCACCATGTAGCAGATTTGCTTGCTCGAGATCATGGTAAAAAAATACCATTGGGGGAAGGAACTCAAATTTTAGATCTGGGGGTCGGTGCCAATTTGATTTATCCCATTTTGGGTACCTCCTTGTTTGGATGGAACTTTGTGGGCACTGAAATAGATCTCAAGGCGCTTTCCAATGCAGCATCGCTTATTGCGGCTAATCCAAGAATGGAGGGCAAGGTATCCTTGCGCTTCCAGGCAGATGCTCAGCGGATTTTTGATTCCGTGATTGAAGCCGGAGATTTTTTTGAGGCATGTATTTGCAACCCTCCTTTCCATGAATCTGCCGAAGTAGCGCTGCAAGGAAGCAAGCGAAAAATCAAAAACCTGAAAGGGACTGCACCTTCAAATCCAGTGTTGAATTTTGGAGGGCAAGCGACCGAGTTGTGGACTGCTGGAGGGGAAATTGGATTTATTGGTCGAATGATTCAGGAAAGCGTGTCGATTCAAGAGCAGGTAGGCTGGTTTACGGTATTGGTTTCCAAGGCCACTCATCTTTCCTATTTCCAGGGACTACTTGAAAAAGCGGGAGTCAAGTCTCAACGCGTAATCGAAATGGGACAAGGAAATAAGCGAAGTCGAATCTTGGCTTGGAGCTTTATTCGTTAATCCATTTCGGTAAATTATTCACGGGTTTTTTCCGTGGAGATCAGGTTGAAAAAAGAGGTTACGCAGATTCTCGCAGAAAGAGAACGCAGATTTCTTAATTAATGTGTTGGGTTTGCCGCCAATTGATCAGAGGGTTTTTTCCGTGGAGATCAGCGTAAAAAAGGGTTACGCTGATTCTCGCAGAAAAGGTGATGCAGATTTCTTAATTAACGTGTTAGGTTAAGCACCAATTGATCAGCGGGGTTTTTCCGTGTAGATCAGCGTGAAAAAAGAGAGTTAAGCAGAGTTTACAATCAGATTCGCGTGAAAATAAGACTACTTTTTGGCTAGCCTGTGGAAAACTTCTAGGTACTGTTCGGTGACGCGATCCCAAGAATATTTTTCAGTTAGGCCTTGACGGGCGGTTTTACGGAGGGCATCCATTTGGAGGGATTCTGATTCTGCCTGTTCAACCAGGGTTTTTACTCCTTGGGCTGTTTTTTCGAAATACCACCCGTGCTTTCCATGTTGGAGCATCTCCTGGTTGAAGGGGGTGTTTAAGGCCAGAATGGCGCATCCATAACCGAGTGCTTTGAGCATGGCTGGATTGGTTCCCCCGAATTCATGACCATGAAAGTAGGCATAACAATGTGAATACAGGGAAGCGAGCACCAACGGATCGGTTACATAGCCGGTAAACAAGACCCGTGGGCCCTCTAGCTGCTTCACTTGCTGTGCCCATGCATCCGAAAAAGGAGCATCTCCTACCACCACGAGTGTTTTGTTGGAACCAGATTGTAGAAATCCAGAGATAATCAGGTCGGCATTGTTGTCTGGAATCAAGCGTCCCACAATGAGGTAATACTCCCGTGAGGAAAGTCCCCAGCGCTGCAAGGATTCATCGGAAACATCATCCCTTGGGTTCGCCCCGTAGGCAATGACCACAGAATCTTTGTTGAAAAGTTCCAGGTATACCCTCCGCATCTCATCCGAATCGTTGATGATTTGGTCAAAGGATTGGGTTGCCATCTTGGAAGCCCACTTAAAATACTGAGACCCCCAACCCTTCCACTTGGGTCTGAGCCATTCGAGACCATCCACATTGATGGCGGTGGGTTTCCCAAAAACCCGAGCGAGCCAACCGAAGGGGCCATTTCCCGAGTTAACTACAAAGATCACATCCACGTCAGAGAAGCAGGCATGCACCATCGAAAAGAAGGTATGGCTCAACTGGGTGAGGCTTTTGGTTTCGATCGCAGGGGTGTAAATACACTCAATGCCGTTGACAAATCGAGGCCGGGTAGGAAACAGATTGCGGTGGTTGTAAACCCGCACCTGTACACCTTTGGCCTGCAAGCGCTCCCCCAATTCCTTGACAAGGGTATCGTAACCACCATATACATAAGGGTAGCCTTTGGCGCCCATGATGGCAACTTTTAGGGTCTTTGGGGTTTTTGACATTTCGCTAAGCCTGTTGAGAATTAGTTTGCTCCGTTACTTCCGAAACGAGTATTCCGAAGTTTTCCAGGTACTTTTCCTCATTAAAATAGTCATTTACTCTTTGCTGGCCCGCTTTTCCCAGTTTTTCTCTCAATTCAGGGATTTCAATCAGCTTTTCAAAAACCAAAACAGCTTCTTGAGGATTGTCCCAGGGAATCAGAAATCCTGTTTCTCCTGCTACAACCATTTCAGTAGCGCCCCCATGGCGGGTAGCTACAACAGGTTTGCCAGCAGCCATTCCCTCCAATACAGTGGTCGGTAAAGGGTCGGGTAAAATGCTTGGTAATACAAAAATATCCAAGCCGCTTAAGATTTCAGGAATGTCGAGTCTGAATCCCAGATTGGTAACAGCGTCTTCCAATCCTAGTTTTTGGGTAAGGGAACGAACGTCATCATAAAGGTATTCATACCCTGGAAAAGCATCCCCAGCCATGACAAAGTGTAGGTTAGGATATTTCTTTTTTAACTGGCCGGCAATCTCTAGAAAGTAAAACTGCCCTTTCCAAAGGTTGACCCTGGCCACCATTCCGATCAAAAGCCTATTTTCTGGAATTCCGATTTCTGTCTTCAGGTTGTAATCCGCTTTAGCATAAGGACGGGTATCGATTCCGTTATACAGTAGTTTTAGCTTTTCAGGCTTGATCCCTGAAAAATTGTTGATGACAGCTTTCGAAACACAAATGACACGGTCTTCTGTGTGTTTGATATACGTCTCCAATAGGAGTTTAAACCATTTGGGACGCTCGATGATTTCATGGATGTGCCAGATATGCTGAATTCCATGACTTAGTTTCAACAAACCGCCGATACTATTCGCATTGGAATTGGTATAGATGAGGCTGATTTTTTCCTTTTTGATTAAGGCAGACAATTTGAAAAACGAGGAAAAAATCTGTCCAAATAAGGTCAGAAGACCGATTGGGGTGAGGTTTTGTCGTCTGAGAACCCCATGTTCCATTAAAATCACTTCAAAGCCTGATTTTTTCATCAGCTCCACCAATGGGCCATCATGAGGCAAAACAGAAATGGATTTCCAGCCCATTCGCTTAAATCCCTCCAAGGAACGAATCAGGTTTTTACTTGCTCCATACAAATCCGAGGAACCGTAAATGACTAAAACCTTCCGTTCTTTCATGAAGTAAATTGGTAATTAGATGCCTGTACCTCCCGACTATCAGCAAATCTAATTGAAAAAATCACGGGTTTACTATTTGGTGAATTACAAAATGAAGGGAGTTTCATTCTAAGTTAATGCGTTTAGTGCACGCCTAATTCAGCCTTTGAACGCACCAAATTAGGGGGTTCTGCTTTTGATAACTTGGGCGGGATTTCCGGCCACCACACTGTATGGGGGCACATCTTTGGTGACGATGCTCCCTGCAGCCACTACCGAACCCTTTCCTACCGTCACTCCGGCAAGGATTACGGAGTTGGCGGCAATCCAACAATCGTCCTCAATTTTGATAAAAGAGCG
>JBILBQ010000134.1:0-5578 GCA_044353615.1 Algoriphagus sp.
AAGGAATCAATGGCTCGTAATATTTATCGGTACCATCGTCTTGGGGGTGCTGGGCCTGATTGTCAAGGAAAGTTTTTCTGGCAAAGGGGTAGCGGACTACCAAGATCAATTTGAGGAGATTGGCTATTTCAGAAACGAAAACAATACCGGACCCATTCTCAGGGTGTATGCCTTTCGAACTAAGGAGCAAGATCCAGAAGTTCTTAAATCCTTTGCTGACCTGCTTCCACATACCAAGTACGGTCGTACCCTGGCATTTTTTGTAGCAGAATCCTGGAAGGAACCGGTGGTGCTATCGCCAGAAAGTCCGTATTTTCCCGAACTGTTGCGTTCCCATCTTTTTGCGAAGTATGAAAAAACTCCGATGGGCGAACAACAACTAGAAATGCTTACCCCATGAGAACTAGACGAACACTAGCGGAATTCAAGTCCGGTATTTTAGCCGGGGATCGGGTACTCCTTGCGCAGGCTATTACCCTAGTGGAGAGTGGTCTCTCTGCCGATCAGGAGCTGGCAACCGCCCTTATTCAAGAGCTATTGCCTCATACAGGAAATTCCTTCCGGATCGGGGTGACAGGCGTGCCCGGTGTGGGTAAAAGTAGCTTTATTGAAGTATTTGGAGGGAGACTTTTAGATGCGGGCAAGAAAGTGGCTGTCTTGGCTGTGGACCCTAGCAGCTCCCTTTCCAAAGGAAGTATTCTTGGTGACAAAACGAGAATGGAACGTCTGGCGCTAGATAAGCGTGCATTTATCCGTCCCAGTCCTTCGAGTAGCACCTTGGGAGGGGTGGCTGGAAAAACCCGGGAGGCAATTCTCCTCTGTGAAGCTGCTGGCTTTGATTTGATTTTGGTGGAAACGGTAGGGGTTGGGCAAAGTGAAACGGCTGTGAAAAGTATGGTCGATTTTTTCCTATTGCTGCTGCTTGCTGGGGCAGGGGATGAACTACAGGGAATCAAGAAGGGGATCGTGGAGATGGCCGATGCCTTTTTGATTCATAAGGCCGATGGGGACAATATGGATTTAGCGGCTCAAGCCAAGGTAGCCTACCAAAATGCTGTGCACCTCTTGCCTCCAACCGAGAAGGGCTGGGCTCCCAAATTGCTTCTTGGATCTTCGGTGACTGGATTGGGATTGGAGGAATTGGAATCGATTTTAGGTTCTTACCAAGAGCAGATGAAAGGCTCAGGGTTTTGGGATGCCAACAGAGGACTGCAGCGACTGACCTGGTTGGAAGATCAGATCCATGAATTATTGGGCCGGGCATTTTTAAATCATCCCGAAGTCAAGGAAACCTTGGAACGAGAAAAGCCGTCAGTACAATCTGGGCAACTAAGTTCCAGTATGCTCGCGCAACAGGCGTTAGCGCTGTTTTT
Organism: Algoriphagus sp.; assembly: GCA_044353615.1. Classification (GTDB taxonomy): domain Bacteria; phylum Bacteroidota; class Bacteroidia; order Cytophagales; family Cyclobacteriaceae; genus Algoriphagus. The sequence continues at coordinate 1,374 of JBILBQ010000134.1, forward strand.
ATCCAAAAAATAGTAGGGGATAGGAAGGAAGCAGCTACTCAATAAGAGCGCATCTTGAATTTCTTTTTCAGTTCATTGACTGCATTGCGGAAAGAGGTGTCCGTTTCCATGATGTCATTGACCGTTTGGATGGCATGAATCACCGTACTGTGGTCACGGCCTCCAAAATGGTAGCCAATGGACTTTAAAGAATGGTTGGTGAAATCTTTGCAAAAATACATCGACACTTGTCGGGCAATTACAATCTCTTTTTTTCTGGTTTTGTCCTTCAGTTCCTCCACTTGGATGCCGTAGTAATCGGCAACCGCCTTTTGGATAAAGTCAATTCCAACCTCAGTTTCAATGTCTTTGATGAAATTCTTGATGATGGACTTGGCCAGTTCCAGGCTCACTTCCACTCGATTGAGAGATGCATGGGCGATGAGCGAAATCAGAATACCTTCCAATTCTCGCACATTGGTGTCTACCGTGTAGGCGAGGTATTCGACCACACTATCTGGAATGTTGATCCCTTCTGACTCCATTTTACGACGGATGATTGCCACACGAGTTTCAAAATCTGGCATTTGAAGATCGGCTGTCAGTCCCCACTTAAATCGAGATAGCAATCGCTCTTCCAATCCTTTGAGGTCCCTTGGAGGACAGTCAGAGGTCATGATGATCTGCTTTTTGTTTTGGTGGAGGTGATTAAAAATGTGGAAGAACATTTCCTGTGTTCGGTCCTTGCCCGCCAAAAACTGGATGTCATCGATGATCAAGACATCCACTTGCATGTAAAAATTGGTGAAGTTCTTCACGTTGCCATCTTTGATGGAATCCATGAATTGGTTCACAAACTTTTCCGAAGACACGTAGAGCACAAATTTTTCTCCAGGTCCATTTTTGATTTCGTTGCCAATGGCTTGCACCAAGTGGGTTTTTCCCAAACCTACCCCTCCATACACCATCAAGGGGTTGAAGGAGGTGATTCCTGGCTTGCTTGCAACCGCAAATCCTGCCGATCGAGCGAGTCTGTTGCAATCGCCTTCGATGTAGCTTATAAAGGTATAGTTCGGATTCAGGTTGCTTTGGGTAAGCAGTCCAGCATCCAAGGATTGCATTTCAAATGGGGTCTTTACCTCATTGGCATTTGACCCACTTTTCTTGTTGGAGGCATTTCCTTGCGGAAAAGAGACCACATAGGGTTGATTGCTTGGGTTGCCTTTGTCCACTACCACCGCATATTCAAGTCTGCCGGCAGCACCTAAAGTGTTTTTGATTGCCAGTTTGAGCTCTTCCACATAGTTGTCTTCGAGCCACTCGTAGAAAAATTGACTTGGAACCTGAATGGTAAGGGTAGAGTCCTCCAATTTTACTGGAAGAATGGGCTTAAACCAGGTGGAATAGCTCTGCTCATTGACGTGTTGTTCGATAACACGCAAGCATTCACTCCATACAGCATTGGCTTCTGAACTCATTCTGAAGATATAGGATTCACACTCATGTCAAAAGTTGACAAAGGGGGTGTCAAAATTGTGAAAAATTAACTTAAATAAAAAATTGAAGAAGGAGGGATTGCTCTTTTTTCCACATTTTTATCCAATTCGAATTTGGTCATTCCAATAATTGGCAAAAAATTAAGATTTAGAATCTCACAATGGAATACTGAAAAGTTTGAGTTTAGGATCTAAAACCAATTAAAATTCCGTAAATAAGCGCTAAGGGGCCTAAACCCTTTCCTCTTTCGTATTTGTTTCCTCCTTTCGGAGCTTTTTGTCATGGATTGGTTAATTTTGACTTTCTCTAGTGCACAACTATTTTTATGGAGCAGGACTTATTTTCAGAATTCCCCAACACCACCAAAGCGGACTGGTTGCGGCAAGCTACTGCAGACCTCAAAGGTAAAGGAGAGGCTCAGGATTTGGGCAGCAAACTTTGGGATACCCTTCCCCTGCAGCCCCTGTATGCCCTCGAAGATTTAGGACATCCTGTAAAACAGCGCCGTTTTCACGCACCCTCCGAATTTCCAGGCATGTCGCCACGACTCTGGGCCAATGTGGTCACCGTATTGCCAAGCGATACGAATGCAGACCTCTTACTTGCCTTAGAAAATGGAGCGGACGGCTTGGTTTTGCCTCTCCAGGGCACGGAAGATCTTCAGGAACTTTTGGAGGGCGTGTTGCCCCAATACATTTCAATTTACCTGCTTCCGCTGGGAAATCCCGTTTCGGCTTTGCAGCTTTTTCAGTCTTGGGTTGACAGCCTAGCGGTGGATCCGGTACTGATTCAAGGGGGGATTTTATGGAGTCCATCCGATCTTGTTTTTGAGCAAAAGCAAGACTTAGGCCTAGGGGTCGAACTTTTGGAAGAACTTTTGGAGTTGACCGAGGGCTATCCCAACTTTAAGTCATTTTGCATCCAAACTTCCCGCTATACAGAGTCGGGTTCAAATCCCATCGATGCGCTCACCTTTGGATTAGGGGAATTGGTGGAGATTTTGGACCGGGTGTCTTGTGCTCCTAGGTTGGTGTTTGACAAGCTGTTTTTGGAAAGTTCAGTAGGAGAGCATCATTTTGGTGAGGTAGCCCGACAACTCGCATTCCGGCAGCTGGTTCAGGAGTTAGCCTTGTTGTATCAAGTGGAGTTGGAGGAGCAGGAGCTTATCCTTTTTTGTCAAACTTCCCACTGGTCTCAATCTATTTTGGATGCGCATACGAATATGATCCGACAAACCTACGAGGCCTTATCAGCAGTTTTGGGAGGAGCCAATGTGCTTTGGGTAAAGCCTTTGGAAGAAGAAAATGCATCAACCCAAGAACGCCGAATCGCTCGAAATGTGTCTGCAATTTTGAAAGAAGAGGCCTATTTGGATAAGGTTCAAGACCCTGCCGCTGGTTCTTATTTCTTGGAAAATTTAGTTACGGATCTAGCTAAAGAAACGCAAGCTTCCTTGACCTTGCTGGAACAAGAAGGAGGCTGGTGGAAAGCCTGTCAATCCGGAAAGTTGCAGGCACGTGTGAAAACGCATCGCGCCAAAATTCAGGGAGAAGTTCTTGACAAAGCTCGCGTAAAAGTTGGAGCCAATTCCTATGCCGCTCCTGCCTCCTTGACTTACAACAGCTCATTCACTCCCTTTGAGGAAGGCACCCACGAGCTCAAGCCTACTCGGGCTACTTATTTGGTTGAAAGCTTAACCCTCGATGCGCAATGAGACCAGATTTTAATCAATGGAAAACCAATCCTGCCTCCAAGGCGGCTACAGTTCCGAGCAGCAGCTGGCAGGCTCCTGAGCAGGTAGTGATTCCAGATCAATTTGTACCGGAAGAAATTGCGAAACTCCGAGAATTGCATTTTACCGCAGGCATTGCTCCTTTCTTGAGAGGACCCTATGCTAGCATGTATCTTCAGCGACCTTGGACGATTCGGCAATACGCCGGTTTCTCCACAGCAGAAGAATCCAATGCCTTCTATCGAAGGAATTTAGCTGCAGGCCAAAAAGGCTTATCAGTAGCATTTGATTTGGCTACTCACCGAGGCTACGATTCCGATCACCCGCGGGTACAAGGAGACGTAGGTAAGGCTGGGGTGGCCATCGATACGGTGGAGGACATGAAGGTCTTGTTTGACCAGATTCCCTTGGATCAAATTTCTGTTTCCATGACCATGAATGGGGCAGTGATTCCTATTCTTGCCTTTTATATCGTGGCAGCAGAAGAGCAAGGCGTACCTGTGGAGGCTCTCGCTGGGACCATACAAAACGACATTTTAAAGGAGTTTATGGTGCGGAATACCTACATCTATCCTCCTCAAGCCAGCATGCGGCTGATTGGCGATATTTTTGCCTTTACCTCCCAGCACATGCCCAAGTTCAACTCCATCTCCATCTCCGGCTACCACATGCAAGAGGCAGGGGCTACGGCTGATTTGGAATTGGCCTACACCCTAGCGGATGGTTTGGAATACCTTCGAACTGGCTTGAAAGCTGGATTAGCGATTGATGATTTTGCTCCCCGACTTTCCTTTTTCTGGGGAGTAGGGATGAACTACTTTATGGAAATCGCGAAGCTTCGTGCAGGGCGTTTGCTCTGGTCTAAGCTGGTGAACCAGTTTGGTCCCAAGGATCCCAAATCCTTGGCCTTGCGTGCGCATTGTCAAACCTCCGGTTGGTCGCTCACCGAGCAGGATCCCTTCAACAACGTGACCCGAACCGCCATGGAAGCCTTGGC
>JBILBQ010000135.1:0-5554 GCA_044353615.1 Algoriphagus sp.
CGGCCAAGGTGAACTTGAGTGATGGAGAGATTGCCAAGAAGGTAGAAGGCCTCTTCGACATGCGTCCGTATGCCATCGAGCAACGCTTGAAATTGCGTACACCGATCTACCTAGAAACAGCCGCTTATGGCCATATGGGTAGAGAGAGTGTAGTGGTTGAGAAGACCTATACTTCCCCTTACCGCCCAGCCATCACCCAGAAGGTAGAGTTGTTTACTTGGGAAAAGTTGGATTATGTGGAGAAGGTGAAGCAGGCTTTCGGAATCTAAGATCCAGAATTAACACATTAAAAAACGGTGTAAGCGAAGGCTTGCACCGTTTTTTGGTTTTAGGGGGTGGTGAGTAGTATCAACAAATCTAATTCTTTGCGCCTTGCGGGTCTTTGCGAGACTAATTAATTACCGAAACTTGTCTTTGTGTCGCCCCGCAGGGGCTCGCCACGAACTTTTTGTTCATGTACCCCGGGCTTCACCCGGGGTTATAATTGTTTCGCTCTTCCAGAGCTTGAAAATTCTGGCTAAAGATTAAAATGTCTTGTCCTAGGATAAGGTTTAAACTAACAAATCTAATTCTTTGCGCCTTGCGCGTCTTTGCGAGACTAATTAATTACGATCGGTCTCCTGCGGAAACTAGAGTTTCCTTACCGCTGTAGCATCAGCCAGCCCCGTGGATCCACCTCCGGTAAGCTGCTGCTAGTGACTAAAACTCCCTTTTTTCCAATAGAGAGTTTTTGAATACCCTCCGAGGTTTTGACTTCCACCGGGAGCTCAAACTCGATTCCTTCCAAGGATACCAGAAACTGATCTTTCCCTTTCTTTTTTACCTTGACTTCAGGTAGCCTTGTGGTCTTGAGGTAGAGCTCAAAAAACCCTTCCAGATTTTGTCCAGTATAGCGTTGGATAAAGTCGGTAAAATCTTGGGTGGTCACGAGATTTAGGTAGGTAAATTGCTCGGCTTCAGCAAAAGCCTTTAGGGCTGGAAAAAAGAGTTCATCTCCCAATACCCCTCGGAGTGAATGGATGACCATGGCTCCTTTGGTATAGATTTCGGGATGATAAGCCGTCTTTTCCGTGGAGTTGGGAGGACTGACTACGGGTCGGGCATGAGCAATACCCCGGGCCTCAGACCTCGCTTTTTTGAAATAGGCCTCCGGTCCCCCATGCTCCCAATAGAACAACCAGTCCCCGTAAGCCGTCAGGCCCTCGTGAATCCACATGTCGGCCCAGTCCCCTACAGATACCTTGTTGCCAAACCATTCATGACCCAGTTCGTGGTGGAGGAGCCAGTCGTACTTGACTTTTCCCATGGGCACAAATTGGAAGTTATTCCCATAGGCATTGATGGTCTGGTGTTCCATGCCTAGGTAGGGAGTTTCAACGACCGCGATTTTGTCCTCCGGAAAAGGAAAGGTGCCAAAGTATTTTTCATGCGTTTGGGTGCTTACCCGAAGGACCTCTAGGAGTTCCTTGGCCTTGGGTTTGTTTTCTTGGAGCACCCAAACTGCCATTGGAATTACTGCTCCGGAGATGGATTGGAATTGAGTTTCCGCTTTTTCAAAAACGCCTAAGGTAAAGTTGATGTTGTAATTGTTGATCGGGTAGTTCGTTTCCCAGTGGTAGCGCACTTTTTGACCCTGATCTTGGGTCTGAATCAAGCGTCCGTTGGAAGCGACGAAATAGGGTTTGGGTACCGTGAATAGCAAATCCACACCTTCCTGTGGTTCACTCGAGGGGTGATCTAGGGCGGGCATAAAAACCTTTGCTCCTTCACCCTGGCAAGATAACCCCATCCAATGCCTGCCCATATGGTCTTTTTCCCAGGTAAACCCTCCAGTCCAAGGTGGATTCTGCGCAATCGGGGTCGGTCCCTCGTAGAAGATTTGAACCTGATTGCAGGTGCAATCTATCGGTAGGATGTCCAGGAGGTCGTTTTGATGGGAAAAAATAACTTCTTTCCCATCCATGAGTACTTTTGTTACTCGGTATTGGTCGATCAATTGAAACCGCAGCGTATCGAGCTTTTCATTGGCCAAAAACGTGATGGTAGACTGTCCTGCAATGGACTGCGTTTCGGGGAAAATTTCTAGCTCAAGTCGGTACTTTTGGATTTGAAACTTGGCTTGGAGGGGATCTACTGGTCCACCCCAATCCCAGGTCTGGGCATGGATTAGCTGCACTAAAAAAAGAAGCGGGAGGAAAAAGAGTAATTTTTTCATGGTAAGATCAATCCGATTGACGAATTGAATATAGTCAACAAGACCTAAAAAAAACCGCTCCAGAAGGTTAATCTTGGAGCGGTTGAGAATTAGTCTTCGGCGTAGTTGAAGGCGTCTACTTGTTCTTTGATCCAGTCCTGGTATTTGCCGCGGAGAAACTCTGCCCACTCCTCCTTGTATTTGGAGCCATCCAAAAGAAATCGGAAAGCCGTGGTAGCCTTGGGATTGCTTAAGGCGCTAACCAAGTCTTCTGCTAGCGTGCGTTCTTTTACCCTGCGATCCACAAAATCCTGCATGAGCTGGTGCTCTTGGGACGGTTCTAGCCTGGTAAACTCTGCAAAATTGTCTGGTTGATCCTCGATTTCGTCGAGGATATCTTCCTCCTCCGGGGTTAGGTCGTAATTGAAGTGATCTTCATCGTCAGGCAAGTGATGGATTTTCTTCTTGTCAACCTGATAGAAGCACACATTGCCTTTAAGCAATTGGGTAGCAATTAGATCTACCTCTTTTTCAGTAAGCGAAAGCATGGATGGAGTTCAAATATTTTTAAAGTACGACAGTTCGAAAGTTCAACAAATTGTTTTAAAAAACGCAAGTTCCACCCAAAAAAATATGGCTAAAACCCTTGATTTATAATTTTTTCTACTGTTTTTGGGTCTATTTCATGCCCTCCAGAAAAAGTAAGGAGGTTTAGCGGCTTACCGAGCTCCAAAAGAAGCTCCTCTTGCCTTTTCCTACTTTCCTCAGTGACTAACTCATCTTCCAGACCATGAACAAGGATTACCTCAGTCGAAGCAAATTTTTCTTTCGCCACTTCCAGCACCAGGTCATGGGCAAATCCTCCTCCCCAAAGAATAAGTGAATCAAGGCTACCCTTCCATTGGCTAGCCCATCGGGTTGCGGTTGCTGCCCCTTGTGAAAATCCTAGGAGATGAAAACGCGGCGCCTGTTCGAAGGCGGAGAGGACCTCCTCCATCATCCGATTTAGGTACTTATGGTTGTTGGCAATGGCAGTTTCCCGCTGGTAGCTTGTCATCCAATTTGCACCAACTCGTCCCTGAAAGTCTTTGAGGTAGGAGTGATTGGTGCCTTCAGGAGCGATAAATAGCCTGTTTTCTGAAGCATGGGGAAGAAACTTTCGGATAAAAAATTCTGCCAGTTGCCCATAGCCATGGAGGACAATCCAAACTTCTTGTTCCTTTCCGGTCAGCTCATGGGACAGGAAATAAGGGGCTTCGTATTGAAATTCAATGGATTTTTTCACGCCTAACTGTGGAGATCGTCAAACTTGAGTGGGAGCAAGTGGCGAATCCCTTGGAATCGAAGAACGACTCCCTTCGGTTGCATCAATAGGATGGTGATTGGGCTTTGGTACCGATTTTCAGTTTCATTGATCGCCTGCCGACACATGCCACAAGGAGAAACACCCGCCCAATCGATCTCACCCTCGCGCCGCGCCACAATGGCAAGTATTTGGGGAGCCTGCTCTGGGAAGTTGGCACCCACATAGCCCAATAGCAAGCGTTCTGCGCAGGTGCCTACCGGGAAACTTACATTCTCTTGATTCGATGATTGGTAGATTTCACCATTGGCGAGTTCTACCGCTGCTCCTACCTGAAATTTTGAGTAGGGCGCATAAGCCTTCGTGGAAATTTCTTGGGCTCGTTGGAGCAATGCTGCTTCTCGGGGATTCAATTCAGAAAAAGTGAGTTCTTCCAACTCAATTGTATCGGTAATTTTTTTCACAAGCAGTCTTGGTTTGGATAGGAACGAACGATTAAAGTACATAAATGTTCTTTAATTCTTTACCCTTCCTTTTTTCGGCCCAAAAAAAAGGGGCAACTTTAACTTATTATTTTCAAGCCCATGTCCACCATCTTGATTTTTGGAGCAGGAAAATCTGCCAGCTATTTGATTGATTACCTAGCCGACTCTTGTGCCCAAGGTGACCGACAGCTCCTAGTTGCCGATTTGGATCCTAGCCAGGCAGCAGCCAAACTCCAGGGGCGAAGCCATACCCGTGCTGTGCCAGTGAAATTAGACGAACAGAATTCTCGTAGACAATTAATTGAACAAGCAGATGTAGTGATATCCATGCTCCCAGCTGGCCTTCACCCTATCGTGGCAGCGGACTGCCTAGAGTTGGGCAAACATTTTTTTACTGCCTCTTACGAAAGTGAAGCGTTGCGAGTCATGCGGTCCGAGATTGAATCCAAAGGTCTTCTTTTTCTCAACGAATGTGGGCTAGATCCAGGAATTGACCACATGTCGGCTCTGAAAATCATCCATGAAGCAAAAGCAAAGGGAGAAGTGATTCGCTCCTTCAAGTCCTATTGTGGAGGCTTGTTGGCTCCCCAAAGTGAAGATAATCCTTGGAAATACAAGTTTACCTGGAACCCTCGGAATGTGGTGCTGGCAGGACAAGGCACCTCCAAGTTTATCGACCACGGGGAAGTGAAATTGGTTCCCTACCAGCAGCTATTCAAGCGGGTGGAAACCATCAGTTTTCCAGGCTTAGGGGATTTTGATGGCTACCCCAACCGGGATTCCTTAAACTACCAGGCTATTTATGGATTGGAGCAGGTTGACACCCTTCTTCGAGGGACACTTCGTCGGGCAGGATTCTGCAAGGCCTGGAATGTATTTGTACAGCTAGGGATGACAGACGATACCGCCGTGTTGCAGTTGCCTCTTGGAAGTACCTACCGACAGTTTTTGAATACCTTTCTTCCCTGGTCCGACCAGCTCACGGTAGAGGAAAAATTAGCAGAAGTAATTCCAGACTTAGACTTTCCCACCTTTGAAAAGTTGCAGTGGTTGCGTCTATTTGAGTCCATTCCACTCCTAATTACCGAAGGTAGCCCAGCACAACTGCTGCAGGCCATTTTGGAGGCACATTGGTCCCTTCAGCCAGCGGATTGTGACCTGATTGTGATGCAGCATCAGTTTGAGATCCAAACCCAAACGGGGATTAAAAAGGTTATTTCCAGTTTGGTCGAGACCGGTCAGGACGCGGTGTACACAGCCATGGCGAAGACCGTGGGCTTGCCGCTAGCAATTGCAGTGGACCTCTTTTTGAAGGGCAAAATTTCAGTTCGCGGCCTACAGCTTCCTGTGGTACCGGAATTGTATCTCCCGATTTTAGAGGCCTTGGAACAGGAAGGGATTCGATTTGAGGAGTGGGTGGTGGATTGATTTTGTAAAAAAAATCGTCCACAGATAACAGTCCATAGACCTCGGCCTACAGGCGGTTGACAGCCATTTTTCTTAAATTTCAAACCTTGCCTTCCTCCGTAATTAAAACAAAAAAGACCAGCGAGCTGGTCTTTTTTGTTTTAG
>JBILBQ010000005.1:0-54931 GCA_044353615.1 Algoriphagus sp.
GATGATTAAATAGACCACACTCATAATTGTGAGTGCTACGATGATGGTCGTGAGATACTGTTTAGCGAAATCTAACATGGCCTTTCAAATTTTGAGGTGATTAAATCTGATGGCAAATTAGAATTCGAACTTTAGGTACCACTTAACATTTGTTACTTAATCATCTGTTTTCTAATTCTGCTCAAGCTTTGCGGCTTGATGCCCAGGTAGGAAGCAATGTATTGGATAGGTACATTTTGTATTAATTCGGGCTGTTGCTCCACCAGTTTTTTATACCTCAATTCCGCCGTAAGTGTGGCAAAGTCGTTTACCCTTAATTGCGTGGTGGCCACAGACTGTTCAAAAATAGTTAGGCTCAATTTCTTAAAGCTTTCACTTTTATCAATCAATTCGACCAACTTGCTTCTTTCGATTTTATAAAATTCACAGTTCGTGATGCATTCCAAGTTTTCATTGGATTTTTGCTCGTGAATAAAATTTGTGAAGGAGGTAACAAATCGGTTCGGGGACACAATAAGGGTTGTGACCTCGTCCCCATTAGAATCGTAATAAAACAAACGCATAAATCCTTTTGTGATAAAATATAAATGCCTTGGAACCCTATTTTCCTCCTCAATTAGGGTATTCTTTGGAGCGGAATGAAGTTCAAAGTAGGGTCTACAAAACTCAATTTCGCTTTCCGTTAGTTTAAGGTAACTGTCAAATAGGTTTGAAAAATTGTCTATCATCTGAGGTTTTTTTCTTTTGAGGAAGGTCGCTGCTGATTACAAAATTAATCCATTAGACATGATTAAAAAGAACAGCTAACAAGGTTACATAATAGGCCCACCTACTCTTTTCAATAAAAATATTGAGGTTTTAAATCAAATGGAGAGGTCAAATTGACCTCCTGCTGATTCATGCCCCCTTCTTCAGGTCAAACGAATTAGGTAGTTCCAAAATTAGGAATAGATGAAATGAGCGTAAATATATTTTCAAAAAGGACCCCTCTGCCCCCATGAATTCTCGTATGTACGAAGAATTCAATCTGACAATCCATGTTTTTCTATCAAGAATCCCCCGAGCAACTTTTTATCCGTTTGGATTCTCGCCCCACAGGACTAGACGAGGCAGAGGCACTGCATCGTAGCGAAAAGCAGGGACCCAACCTCCTCCAAGAAAAAAAGAAAAAGGCCGTTTGGCTCCTTTTTCTAGGTCAATTTAAGGACCTCATGGTACTAATTCTGGCTGCCGCCACCCTACTTTCTGGGCTTATTGGCGACCTGACCGATACGGTAATTATCTTGGTCATCTTGCTTTTGAATGCCCTGCTGGGATTCATTCAAGAATACCGAGCCGAAAAAGCCATGGATGCCCTCAAGCAGCTCACCGAAACTCAGAGCAAAGTCCTCCGCTCTGGCAAGCTAGTCACCCTGCCCTCCAAGCAGCTAGTCGAAGGTGACCTCCTACACTTGGAGACTGGCAACAAAGTGCCCGCCGACCTTCGCTTGCTGGAAACCTTCTCCTTAAAAATCGACGAATCAACCCTAACCGGCGAATCCATCGCAAGTGACAAGAGTCCAGAGACACTTCCAGACCAAGCACTTCCGCTAGGCGATCAAAGCAACCTGGCCTTCAGCGGGACCCTGGTCACCCAAGGCCGCGCAACAGGAATGGTGGTGGCCATCGGAATGAATACCGAGATCGGCAAGATTGCAGCCCTTCTGGAACCAAGTTCGCCAAGGACACCCCTGCAGCAACGGATGCAGCGGTTTAGCAAAGTAATTGCCCTCGTTATTGGTGTAATCTGCCTCCTACTTTTTTTTGCTGGACTAGCTCGTGGGGAGGAGGTCATCTCCGTACTTCTCCTCTCCATGAGCCTTGCCGTAGCTGCTATCCCGGAGGCACTTCCCGCGTTGATCACAATAGCCCTTTCTTTGGGCGCCAGCAGACTGGCAAAAGGCAAAGCGCTGGTTCGCAAGCTCCCCGCCGTGGAGAGCCTTGGAGCCGTCACCTACATTTGCACAGACAAAACGGGAACCCTTACTCAAAATAAACTTACCGTAGTACGCACAGAAGCCGCTTCAGATACCCCGCTTCTTGAAGGATACAGCAACCTTCAGCTTGCCCTTGGCCTCTGTCAGGACGTGCACCTCAATGCGAAGGATAAACCAGTTGGAGAAGCTACCGAACTGGCCCTTGTCAAGCAGTTGCTCAACGAGATTTCCGTGACCCAATACCGCCAACTCAGGAAGCAGCTGCCGCGAAAGATGGAGCTCCCCTTTGATGCGGTAAGAAAGCGAATGAGCACCATCCATACCTTGGGCAATCAGGTGATCCTCCTCTGCAAAGGAGCTCCTGAGTCGATAGCAGCCGTGCTGGAGGATGCTACCCAAGCAAAAGAACTCACCAATAGCGCTAGCCACTGGGCAGGTCAAGGAGAGCGGGTACTCGCCTTTGCTGGCAAGGTACTGGACCGCATGCCTTCGGAAGAAGAAAAAGCTACGCTGGAACAGCACCTTAACTATTTTGGCCTAATCAGCATGATTGATCCTCCACGCGAAGGGGTGAAAAAAGCCATTCAGGACTGCTTCCAAGCGGGCATCACCCCGGTGATGATTACAGGAGACCATCCTGCCACCGCCAAGGCCATTGCCGAAGCGGTGGGCATCTGGAAACCAGGAAGTTTGGCGCTTACGGGGTCTGCATTGGCCCAACTTTCTGACGAGGATTTTGCGAAGCAGGTGGAGCAAGTGAGCGTCTATGCGCGAGTGGCCCCAGAGCAAAAGTTGCGCATAGTGCAAGCTCTTCAGCAAAAGGGGCACTTCACTGCCATGACCGGTGACGGGGTCAACGATGCCCCTTCGCTCAAAGCAGCCACCATCGGCATTGCCATGGGCATTGCCGGCACAGATGTGAGCAAGGAAGCCGCTCACCTGATCCTATTGGATGACAATTTTTCAACCATCGTCAAAGCTATCCAAGAGGGGCGGCGCATCTATGACAACATCGTTCGCTTCATCAAATACATCCTCACCTGCAACGGCGCTGAAATATGGGTCATCGGCCTGGCCCCTTTCCTAGGCCTTCCCATTCCCCTGCTTCCGATACATATCCTGTGGATCAACTTGGTTACGGATGGCCTCCCAGCATTGGCATTGGCCAATGAGGGCGCAGAACCAGACAGCATGCAACGGCTGCCTCGATCACCCAAACAAAGTTTGTTTGCCAACGGGGTAGGCTACCACATCATCTGGGTCGGAATTTGGATGGCAGCTGTCACGCTTTTCACCCAGTACCTTGCCATCCAGCAAGGCTGGCACTGGCAAACGATGGTCTTTTCGGTACTTTCCTTCTCTCAACTCGGGCATGTACTCGCCATTCGTAGTGACCGCACCTTCTTATTTAAGCAGGGAATCCTAAGCAATAAGCCCCTAATCCTCGCCGTGGGGGGAACCTATTTGCTTCAATTGGCCGTGATTTACCTCCCTTTTTTCAACGATTTGTTTAAAACGGAAGCGCTATCACTTGGGGAGCTTGCCGCTTGCTTGGGCTTGTCCGCCTTGGTTTTTCACGCCGTGGAATTGGAAAAATGGCTACGCACCAAATTCTTTCCCCTACCCACGGTACCGGAATAGTGTGGTCGGATCCAGTGGAAACGATGTGATTTTAAAAAACGAGGAGGCCGTTTTCGGAGAGGAGTTCCCAAACTTCGGAGTCGAGCAGCTCATCGAAATCGCCAAGCTCCTGCTCGTAATGTGCACGAATCTCCTTTACCGTAACCGAGGCTTGGGTATGGCTTACTTTTTCCAGGAGCCAATACACCCACTGCCCTAACTCTAAAGGAAGCTCGAGCGCAAAATCTTCTTTTTTGCCCGAAAAAAGCAGTTCGCATAGCCCATCCTCCAGTTCATCCAACTGCGGCGCGCTGCCCAACCAGCAGATACGGTGGTGGTCTTTTATAGGTTTGGCGGAAAGTTCTTCCAGCTGTTGCGCAATGTAGGTACGGGGAATGCTGGTTGGAGGAATCTTGAAGTCAAACCAGTTTTTCAAGGGAAGATCGAGACCTACTCCTTGCATGTAGTTGAACAAGGATTTGCGCAGCCCTTCCGAAAAAGTGCCGTGATCCACACCAATAGGATCCTCAAAGTCAACCTCATTGTTGGCAAAAGCTCCGAGTGACTCGTCCAGACGCTTCACTCCAAAAGCGGAAGGATTCAAACCCACTGGGCTGTGTACGGTCATCGCAAAGCGATGCCAGAAACCCGATTGAATGATCCCTTGTTCAAAGAGCTGCCGAACCATCTCCAAGGAATCTACCGTTTCCTGAACTGTTTGGGTGGGGTAGCCATACATCAGGTAGGCATGCACCAAGATCCCTGCTTGGGTAAAATGCTGGGTTACCTGTGCCACCTGAGGCACAGTCACTCCTTTTTTGATCAAGTCCAAAAGGCGATCGGAAGCCACCTCAAGTCCACCGGACACCGCGATGCAACCCGAGGCGCGCAGGAGGCGGCAAAGGTCTGCCGAAAAGCTACTTTCAAAACGAATATTGGTCCACCAGACTACAACGAGTCCTCGGCGGAGAATTTCGCAGGCCAGCTCACGCATCAAGGCGGGAGGAGCGGCTTCATCTACAAAGTGAAAACCGTTGGTGCCCGTTTGGGTCATAATCTCTTCAATGCGGTCGCAAAGCAAGGATGCAGTGATGGGTTCGTAGCGACCAATGTAGTCGAGGGAAACATCACAAAAGGTGCATTTGCCCCAATAGCAGCCATGGGCGAGCGTCAGCTTGTTCCAACGCCCATCGCTCCACAATCGGTGCATGGGATTGGCCACCTCAATGACCGATAGGTAGGAAGAAAGTTTAAGATCGCTGTAATCTGGAGTGCCAAGTTCCCGCTGAGGGAGGTCTTTGACAGCAAGATTATTCACGTAGGTCACTTTCCCATCCAGTCGTAGAAAGGTTCGTTTCAGCTCCGTATGCGGTCTTTTTCCTGCAAGGTGCTCCAAAAGCAATTGTACAGGAGCTTCCCCATCGTCGAGCACGATGTAATCTACGTAATCAAATACCCGAGGCTCTTTCAGGGAGCGCAATTCTGTATTTGGGTACCCTCCACCCATCCAGATCTTGACATCGGGGTGGTGGGCCTTGAGGTATTGCCCGCATTTGAGTGCTGCATAGAGATTGCCTGGAAAAGGCACCGAAAAAGCAACTGAGCTAGGGCGGTAAGCTTGGATTTTTTCCTCAAGGAGTCGAAGTAATAGTTCATCAACTAAAGTAAGAGGCTGCTGCAGTGCTTCCTGTAGTTCGTCAAAGGATCGAGCCGACAGTCCCAGGCGCTCGGCATAGCGCGTAAATCCAAAATGTGGGTCAATGGCTTCGGTGATCAGGTCTCCCAAATCCTCCAAATAGAGTGTAGCCAGGTAGCGGGCTTTGTCACGGATGCCCAGGGCCCCAAAAGCCCAATCCATGTCCTCCACCTGTTCAAATCGACCAGCCTCCGGTAGAAAATCACCTTCAGCGATCCGGTAAGCGAGTGTAGGGTTTTTGTCTTGCAGAAAATCCACCACTGGACCGATGGTTTGCAGGTACTGCGCACGAATTCGAAGAATGCGTAGCGCATTGTCCGATAGGGAATCTACCTTTTCTGCCTGCTCAAAAATGTGGCGAAGGCCATCGGGACTGAGGATAGCCAACATCACCTCGATCCCCAAATCTGCTTGTTTGGAAGGCACCCCAAGTGTATTCAAAAAACCCTTCAGGTAAGCAGTCGCCGGATAGGGCGTATTGAGCTGGGTGAAGGGTGGGGTGATGAATAAAACTTCGGTAGACAAGGGACAGCGGGGTTTGGCTTGTGCAAAGGTCGTAAAGAAAGGAGATTTTCTCGCTTTTTTTGCCGGAATGAACGAAATATCAAGCCTGATTTTGGAATACGGCAATTCCCGAGGGAGGAAGAAGGCGAGACTTGGGGAAGATGTGGGTAAAATTTCGATCTTTGCCAGCATGAGCAACAACGACATCCTGCGCACCCTCCGCTACACTTTTCACTACCACGACCACAAGATGAAGGAAATTTTTGCCTTGGGTGGCAAGAATATTTCGTTTGAGGAAGTGGCCCTTTGGCTCAAAAAGGAGGAGGATCCTGACTTCGTAAAGTTGTATGACAAGGATTTGGCCCACTTTCTGGATGGGCTGATCGTGTCAAATCGCGGCAAGAAAGAGGGAGCCGCACCGGTAGTCGAAAAGACACTAAACAACAATGGCATCCTTCGAAAACTCAAGATTGCCCTGAATCTGCAGGATGATGGGATGCTGGAGATCTTTGGCTTGCGTGGCTTTCGACTGAGCAAGCACGAGTTGAGTGCCTTTTTCCGTAATCCCTCAGAGGCGCAGTACCGCGAGTGCAAGGACCAAGTACTTCGCAATTTTTTGATGGGCTTGCAGGAGAAGTACCGGGGAGAGGAGAAGCCTTGAATCTAGTCATTTGATTACCAGATAAATAAAAATTCAATGATCCCCTACCAAAAAACATCTAGTTGCTCTGACAACTCGTATTACTACTTTCTAAGTCGACTCGCACTTGTGATTTGTATTGCTTTCAGTGTAGGTTGTACCCCTGCCAAAGAGGAGGCTAACGAAGAGGTCAGGCTAGTTGGAGAGATGAAAAATATCATGTGGAAAGGCCAACTTCAAGGGAACATTTACTTAGACAGCATTGCTAATAAAAACCTGTTGAATGGACTAGGTCCCCTGGATTCGCTATCAGGCGAAATCCTTATCCTAGATGGCAAATCCTATATTTCCAGGGTGTTGACTGATACCACCATGGAAGTGAAAGAAAACTTTGGCGCAAGAGCACCCTTCTTTGCCTATGCTCCTATTGCTGCCTGGATTACGGAAGATTTACCCGATAGCGTACAAACGCTAAAGCAATTGGAGCGCTTTCTCAGTGAGCGCAGCCAGGCAACTCAGAATCCGTTCTTATTCAAAGTCAGTGGCACTGTAGAGGAGGCTACCATCCATGTGGTGAATTTACCAAGAGGAACTAAAGTTAGTTCCCCCGAGGAAGCGCATTTAGGTCGTACCTTTTATTCCCTCAAAAATGAAGATGTAGACCTAGTCGGTTTTTATTCCAAAAACCACAAAACAATTTTTACGCATCACGACACCTTTCTCCACATACACCTGATCAATTCCAAACGGGACAAAATGGGTCATTTGGACGAGGTCCAATTTAAGAAGCAAAGTATAAAGTTACATTTACCATCCTCAATGGGAAGGTAAGAGAGGTAAATTCACTACTCTTCCTATCTCGACACCAGACAGTATTAGAGAGTCTATACCCTTTTGAAAATAAATCTTCATAATTCATATGAAACCTCAAAATCCTACCATTTTTGAAAGAATGCTTGCCGGAGGGCTGATTTCTTTTGCGGACCCAGAGTACCCCCACATTTTTGAAGAGGTATCCAAGACTTTCCAGCAATCCCTGGCCCTAAATACCTCCACTGATATTGCCCAAATTCGAGAGCGCCTGTCAGAAGTGATCGGGCAGGCAGTTGATGAGAGTACTACGGTGTTCACCCCTTTTCACACCAACTTTGGGAAGCACATCCAACTGGGCAAAAACGTGTTTATCAACCATGGGTGTACCTTTTTGGATTTAGGAGGCATTGTGATTGAAGACGAGGTACTGGTAGGACCCAAGGTGAGTTTGATTACCGAAAACCATCCCGTAGCTTCAGAACAGCGAAAAATGCTCGATCTCAAGGGCATCGTCTTGAAGCGGAACTGCTGGATTGGTGCCAACGCGGTGATCCTTCCTGGAGTGACGGTGGGCGTAAATTCCGTGGTAGCAGCAGGATCTGTGGTCACCAAGGATGTTCCAGACGATACAGTCGTGGCAGGAGTACCTGCTCGGGTAATCAAAAAAGTGACGGAAGGATAAAACCAGGGACATGAAAGCCACTGAAGACCACCACCAACGCGTTGCTCAGTTGACCTTTGCATCGGTTTACCCGCATTATTGTGCCAAGGTCTTGAAGCACCAAAGAAGTCTGGAGGAATTGCACCAGGTCATTGAATGGCTAACGGGTTTTGATCTAAAGGAATTGGAATCCTTGATCGCTGAAAATGTCCGCTTTGGCGAGTTTTTTGAGAGAGCACAGCTTCATCCAAATGCGCATTTAATCACAGGAGTGATTTGTGGTTACCGAATCGAAGAACTGGATAATGCATTGACCAAGAAAGTTCGTTACTTGGACAAGCTGGTGGATGAACTGGCAAAAGGGAGAAAAATGGAAAAAATTTTAAGAACCTAAAAATGAAAACGCTCCTCCTACTTTGTTTCTTCGCATTAATCAGCTTCGTCAAGGTCCAAGCGCAGGAGAAAAATGCCTTGTTTCAAGAATTGAAACACCAAGACAGCATCTTCTTTGAACTGGGATTCAACCGCTGTGACTTAGACTACTTGAGAAATCAGGTAGCAGAGGACTTACGCTTTTACCATGATCAGGGCGGGTTCCAAAACAAAACCCAATTTCTGGAAAATACCGCAAACAATATCTGTGGTTCCCCTACCCAAAAGCCTATCCGAAAAGTCGTTCCAGAGAGTTTGGAAGTGTTTCCGCTTTATGCAGCGGGTAAAATCTATGGAGCCATCCAAACAGGGGTTCACCACTTTTACATCCGAGAGAAGGACAAGAAAGA
Source organism: Algoriphagus sp. (assembly GCA_044353615.1). Taxonomy (GTDB): domain Bacteria; phylum Bacteroidota; class Bacteroidia; order Cytophagales; family Cyclobacteriaceae; genus Algoriphagus. The sequence continues at coordinate 8,693 of JBILBQ010000005.1, forward strand.
CCTTTGGACCAGTACCGCAAGATTTACACACCTATGGATCTTGGAAAAGGAAAGCTGGAAACTGACAGAAGTGCTGAGCTACGACCATCAAAGTGAAACCCCGCCCTCGGGACAGGAGCCGGAATTCCCCTAAACCACTGAGGGAAAAGTCATTTTTTTTAAGTTGATTTTTCGCTACCTTATCTAGCTCAACTTGAAAACCATGGAAAAACTCAACAAAGCCGATATCCCGCAGGAGGCCTTTGACCTCTACGACTACTACTGCCACAACAAATTGGACCGGCGAACCTTCATCGAGAAGCTATCTGTCTATGCTGTCGGTGGCATTACCGTTGCTGCCCTACTGGGCAGCATGATGCCAGACTACGATAGCGGCAGAACTATTGCGCTAGGCGATGAGCGCCTTCAAAGTTCTGACTACCTGATGTACAACTCCCCGAAAGGTGGAGGTCAAATCAAAGCCTTGCTCTCCACCCCTACCGGAAAAGGAAAATTTCCAGGCATCGTAGTGGTTCACGAAAACAGGGGCCTCAACCCCTACATTGAGGATGTGGGCAGAAGATGTGCGGTAGATGGATTTATTTCCCTTGCTCCAGATGCTTTGACTCCACTTGGCGGCTACCCTGGAAATGACGACGAAGGCCGGGCCATGCAGGCCAAGCGTACGCGCGAAGAAATGCTCGAAGATTTTATCGCGGCTTATGAATTCCTAAAAAACCATCCCGACTGCAACGGAAAAGTTGGCGTGGTCGGCTTTTGCTTTGGCGGTTGGATCTCCAACATGATGGCTGTCCGCATCCCTGACTTGAAGGCAGCAGTGCCATATTACGGAGGACAACCTGAAGCTGCTGATGTAGCGCAGATTCAAGCACCACTCTTGGTCATCTATGCCGAATTGGACGAGCGCGTGAATGCCGGTTGGCCTGCCTACGAAGCGGCCTTAAAAGCTCAGGGGAAAACCTACGAGATGATCAATTATCCGGGTGTGAATCACGGATTTCACAACTACAGCACGCCACGCTACGACGAACCTGCAGCAAAAGCAGCATGGAAAAAAACCATTTCCTTCTTTAAGGAAAAATTGGATTAAAATCCTGACCCCTAGGAATGGAAACCTTCTTTCCTAGGGGTACTTTCAAACACCTTTGTCAAACTGCTTAGGGGATATGGATTTAGTGGGGGCTGTTGCCTGCTGATTATTCTTCTGATTCTTTTTTCCTGAAAGCTCTAATTTGGAAAATCTTGGAGATGAAACCATGCATCCACAATTCAAACCATCCTTTGGAAAATTTTGAATAAATCGTTGGTCGATGGTTCGTTTTAGGTTCTTTTTTTCTATTTTTTGGTAGCCGCTACCTTTCGTTCATCCCGTACTTCGATTCATGACTACACTCCTCTTCCTTTTGCTTGTCATTGCATTTGTCTTAATCGCAATCATCCGCTACGAAATCCATCCCTTTCTAGCACTTTTTGGTGGAGCTATCGGCTATGGTTTGCTGGTAGGCATGGACCTCAAAATGATTTTGCAATCCATCACCGAAGGCTTTGGTGGAGTGATGGGCAATGTGGGCTTGCTGATTTTGTTTGGGGTAATCCTGGGTACCTTCCTCGAAAAAACAGGGGGAGCCATGGTCATTGCAGAGAAGGTGTTGTCCTGGGTGGGCGAAAAATCAATCAACCTCTCCTTAATGCTCAGCGGTTGGGTACTTTCCATTCCAGTATTTGGGGACAGCACCATCTTGATGATGAATCCAATCGCCAAGTCTTTGTCTTCGAAAAGTACAGTTTCCTATGCGGCTACAATTGTGGCTGTTTCCTTGGGAGCAATGGCAAGCCACTCCCTGATTCCTCCAACCCCAGGGCCCATTGCTGCTGCCGGTATCTTGGGGGCAGACCTGGGACAGGTGATTCTCTATGGCACGATTGTTTCCTTGGTTGCTTTGATTCCCGTTTATTTTTTCGTTCAAAAGTGGGTAACAAAGATTTCAGTTCGTCCCCAAGAAAATCCTCAAGATCAATACATCCTTCCTGAAGAAAGGCCGAAGTTAGCAACCTCCCTCCTCCCCATTTTAACTCCCCTAGTATTAATTTTTCTTGCCTCAATTGCTAGTTATCCCTCCAAGCCTCTTGGTGAAGGCATGCTACCTGAACTGTTTACCTTCTTGGGAAGCCCGATTATTGCATTGTTGATCGGAGCACTGCTCTCCTTTACCTTGCCTAAAAAGCTGGACCGAAAATTACTTTCGGCGACAGGCTGGGTTGGGGAAGCCCTCGTTTCTGCCGCCCCAGTGATCTTCATCACGGGTGCAGGGGCTGTGTTTGGAAAAATGCTCCAGAATTCAGGCATTGGAACGGCAGTCACTGATTCCCTTCAAGGGGCGAATTGGGGACTTTTTCTTCCTTTTTTACTTGCCTTTGGGCTCAAATGTGCGCAAGGATCTACCACGGTAGCCATGATTACTACGGCCTCCATCGTCGCTCCACTCCTTAGCCCTTTAGGACTCGATACGGATATGCTAAAAGTATTCGCCACTATCGCCATCGGATCTGGAGCCCTCGCCATCTCCCATGCCAATGATTCTGCCTTTTGGGTGGTCACGCAAATTTCTGGCATGAGCACCAAGCAAGGCAATCTATCACACAGCTTAGGAACCCTCATCACTTCCTTCTCAGCCATGGCTGTACTGTATCTCATCAGTTTGGTGATGGCTTAGTCCGTTTCAAGTAAATTCCTGCAACTCATTTTCCAAAGGGATCCGCCTTTCCTTGCGTATTCGTACCTTTGTCAAAATTATCCGCATGCATTTTTCCGACCTAGGACTTTCTCCAGCGTTGCTCACGGCTATCAAGCGAGCCAATTACGATACGCCTTATCCCATCCAAGTAGAAGCAATTCCTGCGGTTCTGCAAAAAAAAGACGTCCTAGGTCTAGCACCGACAGGTTCCGGAAAAACCGCAGCCTACATCCTCCCTATCTTGCAGCACCTACTACAGCAAGAGGCTCCACGCGATCGACAAGTGCCTGTTCTAGTACTGGTACCCACTCGGGAATTGGCGGTACAGGTAGCGGAAGTAACTGAAAATTTTAGCCGCTTCCTTCCTAGACGCATCAAGTCCCTCGCCATTTTTGGAGGCGTTTCCATCAATCCCCAAATGATGAAATTGGGCGGTGTTGAGGTGCTAATTGCTACACCAGGAAGATTGATTGACCTGGTAGGTCGAAATTCCGTAGGCATTGGACGCATTCAAACCCTTGTCTTGGACGAGGCCGATAAAATGCTGCAGATGGGTTTCCGTGAGGAAATGGAACACCTCCTAGAGCTACTCCCTGCCAAAAAGCAAACCCTCCTCTTTTCGGCCACCGAAGGGGAAGAGGTGGCGGGACTCATCCAACAACTCCTCAAAAATCCAGTGCGCGTACAGGTAGCAGCGGAGGATTTTACCCCAGATCTGATACAGCAAGAAGCCTATCGCGTCAGTCCCGAGTCCAAAGGCCCCTTCCTGCGGCAACTCATTCAATCTGGAGATTGGAAGCAAATCCTAATTTTCACCTCCTCCATCCGTACGGCAGACAACCTGGTGGTGAAACTTACTAAAAATGGGATCGAAGCTACTGCCTTCCATGGGGACAAAAGTCAAGGCGCACGAACCGAGGCATTGGCCAAGTTTAAGTCTGGAAAAACACGGGTGCTGGTAGCCACCGACCTTGCAGCTCGAGGAATTGACATTCAAGCCTTGCCTCTAGTAATCAACTACGAACTGCCGCGTTCACCTAAGGATTACATCCACCGCATCGGCCGTACAGGAAGAGCGGGGGCTACTGGTCTTGCGATTAGCCTCATCACTCCAGAAGAGCAGCATCATTTCAAGGTCATTCAAAAGAAGATGGGCAAGTGGGTGACTTTGGTACCTGCCGAAGCCTTTGGCAAAGAAAGTTCGGAATCAGAAGAAGCTCCCAACGAATAAACACTTACAAAAATTCCCACACACTTTTGTAGCTCCCATTTTCCTCGACATAGCGAAGTAAGGAGTCAAAAAACGCATGCTGTGCCAAGGTACTGCTATCCCCCACCACAATCAATTTACGCTTGGCTCTGGTCAGGGCCACGTTCAAGCGACGCTTATCGGAAAGAAACCCAATCTCTCCCCGGTCGTTGGATCGGGTAAGGCTGATCAGCATCAAGTCCCGTTCCTGCCCTTGAAATCCGTCTACCGTATCGATGGTAATCATGCCTGCAAAAGCCTTCAAATTGGGAAAAGCATAGGTTTCAAAAATCAAATGACGCAATCTCCGCACCTGAGCGGAATACGGGGCAATCAGCCCAATGGTCCAACCATTTTCCTTAAAAAGTCCAAATCCAATGCGAAGGACTGTGTCGTTGAGGTATTGGCAGGCAAACTGCGCCTCCTCGGGGTTGAAGGTACTTAGACTTTCGGATTCTACCTGATCAGTATAACCTGCTCCTGCAGTGTCGACCCACTCCATCACGGGTTCATCGGGAGAAAAAGCATGCGTTTCCGTATTTTCTGCTGCTTGTAATTTCCCCTCATAAAACTGCTTATTCGAAAATCCCATGATCGTGGCCGGCATGCGGTACTGCACTTGCAGCATTTGCGCAGCATGTGGATGGCGCTGAATCATTTTTTCAAACAAGGTAGTGGAGAGCCCCTGCCGTGCCGCATCGATGGACTTGATGGTGGGAGGAAGCTGGCAGTGGTCACCCGCAAAAATCACTTTCCTGGCCTTCAATATCGGGATCCAGGTTGCTGCCTCCAAGCCTTGCGCCGCCTCATCGATAAATACCAGGTCAAAGACCATCCCTTTGAGGTGATGTGATCCAGCACCCACCAAGGTACTCGCAAATACTTGAGTCTTCTGGTACACATCCGTTCGAATGTAGTCCTCCAAGTGCTCCGCAAGTTCTCGGATGCGGCTCACTTCCTGGTACAAGAGTTTGCGCTGCGCTCGCTCCTCGGGTCCGAAATTCCGTTTGTATTGCTTGGCCAGCTGCAGGTAGGATTCCGTCTCCTTTCGCAACTTTTTCAAGTCGCGGTAGCTATCGTGCAGGGCCACCTTGGCATCTAGGGTCTGGTTGAGGATTTTTTCCTCCACCCTAGCAGGATGGCCTAATCGAAGCGTGGCGATGCCCCGATCCACCAGCTTTTCTACAAGCAAGTCTACGGCGGCATTGCTCGGAGCACAAACTAGAATTCGCTGATTGGACCGTGTTGCACGTGAAATCGCCGCAATCAAGGTAGTGGTCTTGCCCGTGCCTGGAGGGCCATGAACCACCGCCATGTCTTGGGCTGCATCCATCTTTTGGCAGGCCAGCACTTGGGAGAAATTCAATTCCGGTAGGTCAATTTTTACTTCCTCCCCAAATACAGGGCGGCTCTCGCCGTAAACGAGATCTCTAAATTTTAGAAGCTGTGGCTCCTCGGTGACGAGCAATTTTTTCAGGGCAGATTCCATCTCTCGATAGCTGGCCTCATCAAAAAGTAGGTCCACGCCAAGCCTGCCTGAATCCATCCATTCTGGCACTTCATCTGCCTGAAGCGTGACGATAAGGGTCTCTTTTTTGGCTTGATTGACTACTCCATTCACGCGAAACTCGGGGCTATGGTAGCCATCCTGAGTGGAAAAAAAAGAAACAGACTTGCCAGAACTGAAGGAAGAAGGGTAATTCGTATCGGTACGCTCCACCTCGATGATCAGTCGCTCGCCCATGCCGATCTTCGTTTTTTTGAGCAAGATGGGATGCCAGGTGATCCCCTCTTTCTTTTTATCTGCGATGGTGGTGTTGAGAAACTTCTTTTTGTACTGAGCCAGATCCTCTTGCCGCTCCAGTTGCAGCAGCTTGAGGCCTACCTTAATTTCTTCGAGGGAATTCCGCATGAATGGTTGTACTTTAGCCTTGAAACAAGGGATTATCCCTAGTGTTTGCCTTTCGCTGATTTTAGATGAATTTTCTTGCGCATGCGTACCTTTCTTTTGGTCAGGAGGAAATCCTGGTCGGTAATTTTATTGCCGACTTTGTCCGTGGAAAGGAGTTGGAAAATTACCCAAAAAAAGTGCAACTCGGCATACAGTTGCATCGAGCCATCGATACTTACACCGATTCGCATCCTTTGGTCAAGCAGGTGCAATCCTTCCTGATTCCACGCTTTGGACATTATTCTCGGGTAATCAGCGATGTTTTTTTTGATTATTTCTTGGCAAAAAATTGGAAAAACTATTCGGACACCCCCTTGGAACAGTTCAGCCTGGACAGCTACCGAACCCTTTCCTCATCTCCTTATAAGCTCCCCGAAGCTTTTTGCCGGATGTTTCACTGGATGCAAGCTCAAAATTGGCTTTATGCCTACCGCGAACCGGCAGGTATTCAAGCCGCCTTGGATGGGCTGAGCCGTCGGGCCCGCTTCGATTCCAAGATGAATGAGTCTACCCAAGTCCTCTGGGAAAAAGAAGAAGAAATTGAAGCGATTTTCTTCGCTTTTTTCGAAGATTTGGAGACTTTTGCTTCCACAACACTTACCGCACTAATCCAACCCCATGATCCTGCTTAAACCAAAGCTATCGACCTACATTTCCCTAGGTGCCGTACTTTTCATCTTACTTATTGGGTTAGTCCTGATTCTCCGAGATTTTACCTACAGCAGAAGCTATGACTTGTGGTTTTACTTGGTGGCGAGTTCACTGCTTACGCTTGTGCTCCTGATGCTGCTGGTCAAAATGATGGCGGGATGGCGATTTATCTCAGCAGGGAAGGAACATGTAGTCATCAAACTTCCCCTTCGCGGCAGCACCAAAGTCTATCCAATTGCAGAGATTTTAGCCTGGGAAGAGGAAACCATCCTTGCCAACAAGCGGGAGTTCAAACAGGTCACGGTGGCGTTTAAGGACCGAAATTCGATCTCGGTTTCCAACCACGAACACGAGGCCTACACCGAATTCATCAACTACCTGAAAAAGAAAGCACCGAAGCAGCTGTTGAAACCGAAAAAATCTTGATTTCATTAAGGATGGAATTCAAAAAATAAACTACCCCACAAACTAAAAAACCGAGCTGTATTCTACAGCTCGGTTTTTTTTATGAAACGTGTTTCTTTTTTGCTTTTGTCTTTCTCCGATAGGCAACCACTGGACATCCAGAAGAAGGCTTGAAGTCACAACAAATAGGCTGTGGACAGTCGACCGTCAGCTGTTAGCCAACAATTTACTCCCACTCAATCGTAGCCGGTGGCTTGGAAGAAATGTCGTACACCACTCGGTTGACTCCCTTGACACGGTTGATGATGTCATTGGACATTTTGGCAAGGAATTCGTAAGGCAAGTGAATCCAGTCTGCGGTCATCCCATCGACGGAACCCACAGCTCGTAGCGCCACTACCTTTTCGTAGGTACGCTCGTCTCCCATGACCCCTACGGATTGGATGGGTAACAGAATCGCTCCTGCCTGCCATACCTGGTCGTACAAGCCATGATCCTTCAATCCTTGGATAAAGATGTAATCCACTTCTTGAAGGGTCTTTACCTTCTCCTCGGTGATGTCACCCAAAATACGGATAGCCAATCCCGGACCTGGGAAAGGATGTCTTCCAATGATTTTTTCTGGGATTGCAAGTCCTCTGCCCACTACCCGAACCTCGTCCTTAAACAAGGTATTCAGCGGCTCTACTACAGAGAGTTTCATGAAATCCGGAAGGCCTCCCACGTTGTGATGGGATTTGATGGTGGCCGAAGGACCTTTTACCGATACGGACTCGATCACATCCGGATAGATGGTGCCCTGGCCAAGCCACTTCACTCCGTCAATCTTATTTGCTTCGTCATCAAAAACCTCGATAAATACGCGTCCGATGGCTTTTCTTTTCGCTTCTGGATCGGTCAGTCCTGCTAGTGCATCGTAAAAACGCTGCTTTGAATCTACGCCAATCACATTCAATCCGAGGTGCTTGTAGGAATCCAGCACCTCTTCGTATTCGTTCTTTCGCAATAAGCCATTGTCTACAAACACGCAGGTCAACTGATCGCCGATGGCTCTATGAATCAATGTGGCGGCCACAGAGGAATCTACTCCTCCAGAAAGGCCCATGACCACTTTATCTGCTCCTATTTTTTTCTTCAGATCCGCAATAGTCGAATCAATAAAGGTATCCGAGGTCCAGTCTTGACTGCATCCGCAAATGCCTACGACGAAGTTTCGCAGCAAGTTTTTACCTTCCAACGAATGGGTAACTTCAGGGTGAAACTGGATACCGTAGGTGGCCTCTCCAGTCACTTTGAAGGCCGCTACACGAACTGATTCCGTGCTTGCTATCACCTCAAAGCCTGCAGGAACTTCCTTGATGGTATCTCCATGGGACATCCAAACTTGGGAACCGAGGGTCATTTCCTTGAGCAAATCCTGATGCAAATCGATGTGATCCAAATTGGCTCGGCCATACTCCCGAATGGTGGAAGGCAATACCTCTCCCCCATACTTACTTGCTAGCAATTGTGCACCGTAACAAACTCCCAAAAGGGGCAATTTGCCACGAAAAGCATCCGTATTGACATCGGGTGATCCTTCGTCCCGCACCGAACAGGGGGAGCCCGAAAGGATGATCCCTTTGATGTCGGAAGTGATTTCAGGTACTTTGTTGTAAGGGTGAATTTCGCAGTACACATTGAGTTCGCGCACGCGACGAGCAATGAGTTGGGTGTACTGGGAACCAAAATCTAGGATGAGGATCTGTTGGGCCATGTGCAAAGGTAAGCACTGCCAACCGCTTGCTAAAACCTAGGGGAGAAATTTTGGTAGAACAGGCTCTTGATTCAATTTTTTATATTGATTATCAATAACTTAACTAAAAAATAAAATCAAATTTGGGATCCATTTAGCCACTCAAAAGACTTACTCTTTTTCTTCCTCCCCGAAAAGCGTTTCCAGAGCCACCGCATCGATTCCTTTTTCCTCTTGGAGGAATTTTCCAAAACTAGCGGTACTGCCATGCGTTAAATACACTTTTTCAGCTTCTGTAGCCGTAATCGCAGCAATCAAGCCCTTCCAATCGGCATGGTCGGATAGCACAAATCCACGGTCTAGGGAGCTTCTTTTCCGAATTCCACGCACATTCATCCAGCCCGAACAGCTGGCGGTGCGGTAAGGTGAAAATTTAGACATCCAGGGACTGTTCATCACTGCCGGAGGTGCGATGATTAGGGCTCCTTTGTAGGCAGACTTTGGCAAGTCTTGATTGACACGGATAGCATCTGGAAGAATAAGTCCATCCGCTGCCAATGCCTCGTTGGTATTGGCGATCACCCCATGGACAAAAACAGGACCTATTTCGAGTTGCAGGTGCTGCAAGACCCGTTGGGCTTTACCCAAAGAGTAGGCGAAAATAATGGAATTAAGCCCCTGTTCGGCATTAGTCCTCCACCAGTCATTAATTTGTTGGAATACTGCTGCTTGAGGCTCCCAGTCGTAAATCGGCATCCCGAAAGTACACTCAGACACAAACTCATGGCATTTGATTGATTCAAAGGGCGTAGAAAGTCCATCGTCTTCTACCTTGTAGTCCCCACTCACCACGGCCACCTTTCCTTGGTATTCGAGTCGAACTTGTGCGGATCCTGGTATATGCCCCGCGGGATGAAGGGAAATGCGAACCCCCTGCGCGTGAATTGCTTCACCGTAGGCTAAGGTTTGCAATTGAATGTCCTTCCCCAAGCGGAGCCTCATCACTTCTTTGGACTGTGCATGTGCCAGGTAATGCCCCATCCCTCTTCGCGCGTGGTCGGCATGTGCATGCGTAATCACTGCCTTGGCTACAGGCCTCCAGGGATCGATAAAAATATCGGCCGGAGGGCAGTACAACCCAAAATCGGTGAGTTCAAGGAGGTTCACAGGCTTCGAAAGTTTCCCAGATTTGGGCGTTTCAACTTACAATTTGGTGGGAATTTTTCCAGGCTTGGCATACGCAAGTCGACCTAGTGATTGCCCGCTATGGTATTCATCTAGTCCACTGACCGTGGCTATCCCCAAGGCATTTAAGTCCAGGGAACCATCTTCCCGAAGGCCCTTTTCATCTACAAATACCTGTTCAATCTTGGCAATAAGCAGGATGGTCTGGTTGATTGCAAGGGTCTGAGTTTCTACTAGGCTACAAGCCAATTGCACGGGGCTGCGTTGGACAAAAGGGGCCTGAACTCCAGCTTTGTACTCTTCGGTAAAACCCGTGGCTGCAAATTCACTTTCCTCCCAGCTCGCTGAAGTCCAGTGGGCTTGAACGTATGCGTCTGTCCGCACATGATTCAAGGTAAACACACCTGTTTCCAGGATATTTTCCAAGCTATCGCGCTTGACGGTATGAGGTCGAAAAAGGATTCCTACCAAGGGAGGATCTGCACCCAAATGAATGAGCTGGGAAAAAAGAGCCAGGTTGGTGACTCCCGCTGCATTTTGGGTACCCATTAGTTGCAGCGGCTTGTAGCCTGGCAGGCAATTGATTAGGTTTCTTCGAAATGCAGGATCAAGTTGCGCAAGTTGGGCTGCATCTGCCTGCCACATCAGGTCAAAATAGCTACCTCGAGGGTATCGCAATAGGCAATATCGAGTTGGTCGATGATGTTGTCAGGGTATTGGGTCAAGATTTGAGCTTTGGCAATCTGCACCATCTTTTCAAACCATTTTTCTTCAGGAAGGATTTTGCGGTGGGTTTTCACCCCATAGCCCAGCATCTCTTTTTTCCAATGGATAAAATACCACTCCATGGTAGGCTGGTGAAAGGCTCTTAGCGCTCTTTTATCAAAAATGAATTTTTCAAAACCACCCGTTTTTACAAGTTCCCCAATTTCCAAAAAGGCTTCCTTGAAATCCTCGATGGGAACATAGTCCGTAAGTAGTTCGCAAATGATGGTTTTTCTAGATCTATTAAACCAAACTCTGGCATAGCGCTGCTCAAAAGCAACCTCGAAGTCCAGAATTCCAGGGGAAGGCAGGGTCTCGTTCATGGCTAACATCGTGGGGAGTTAATAAATTGTTTTTCTGTTGGCAGAAGTGGCCTGTGCTACCTCTTCTTTGACTTCAGTCAATCGAATCTCTAGGTTGGAAGCATACTCCAACGTAGTACGCATCATGTCTTGCTGAGATTGAATTTGTTCCTTGAGTCGATACAATTCTTGGTTTACATCCGCTAACTGCTGTTCGTAGTAGCGTTGGAGCCTTTCTTTTTCAAGTTGGGCCTTAACTAGTTCTTCCTTAAACAGGAGAAAGGATTCAGGTGGCGTCTTCATAATCACAATGCTTTCATCTCGGGACCATACCCGTACTATAGACTTACAAGAATAGTAAATTGTTTTGAATTATTTGAGATGTGACATCCCACCATCCAAATGAAGAATCTGTCCTGTCATCCAGGAAGACTTTTCAGACAATAAAAATACAGTAGCCTCAGCAATATCTTCCGGTCTCCCCACCCGTCCGAGCGGATGCCGCTTGTCGGACGCTTCTTTTTTTTCAGGGGTAGAAAGTAAGGCTGAAGCAAGGGGAGTTTCGGTAAGCGAAGGTGCGATTGCATTGACCCTAATTTTGTTTGGAGCCCATTCTGCTGCGAGGGAACGTGTAAGTCCCTCTACGGCACCTTTGGCAGAGGCTATGCCTGCATGAAATCCCATGCCTGTTTGCACGGCTACGGTGCTGTACAACACCACTGATGGGGAGCTTGATTTTTTTAACCCTTTCAAGCAGGCCTGAAGCAAGCGGATGGCTCCATAAAAGTTGACCTCCATCTCCTGTTTGAAATCGGCAATGCTAATTCGATGGAAAGGCTTCAGGTTGATGGTACCTGGACAATACACTACCCCATCGATAATTTCTGGAAGGCCCGGAAGCTCTTCAAAATCAGTTGAAAAATCTACTTCAGCCGTTCCTTCACCCGTCCTAGAATAACTAAAAATAGTTGCCCCATTTTCCTGCAGCTGGGCGGCTACTGCTTTCCCTATTCCGGAGTTACCTCCAACTAGAACAATGTTCTTTCCCCTCATCTGTGTACAAGTTTCTTTAGATAGGTAAATCGATCCGTGAGCAATTTGTTTGCGCTAGCCCATAAAAAAACCCAGCTTTTTTGGCTGGGCTTTTCGTTGGTTTAGTTTACGCTATTTCAAAAGGAGTGAAGGTGCAAATCGCCCACCACATCTCTTATTTTTTCAAGCTGAGGTATTTCAAAAACTCGTTTCTGCTTTGCTCATCAGTTTCGAATTTACCTGAGTAAAAAGAGGTGACCGTAGAGCTACTGGTGTCGTTGATACCTCTTGAGCTCACACACATGTGGTTCGCATCTAGAATTACTGCGACATCTTCGGTGCCTAGGATTTCACGAAGGTCATTGCCAATCTGCATCGTCAAACGCTCCTGCACTTGAGGGCGCTTGGAGAAATACTGCACAATGCGGTTGATTTTTGAAAGTCCAATTACATTTCCATTGGAGATGTAGGCCACATGCGCTTTTCCATAGATCGGCACAAAGTGGTGCTCGCAGTGTGAGAAGAAGGTAATGTCTTTCTCCACCAACATTTCCTTGTACTTGTACTTGTTCTCAAAAAGCTTGGGCTCAGGCTTATTTTTAGGATTTAATCCTGCAAATACTTCTTTGACATACATTTTTGCCACACGGTGTGGGGTACCTCGCAAGCTATCATCGCTCAGGTCAAGACCTAGGATGTGCATGATTTCTTTAAAATGCTTTTCAATTAGTTCCACTTTGAGGTCGTCGTCCATTTTGAAGGCGTCGTCTCTCAAGGGGGTTTCTAGGGAAGTCCCTACATGCTCATCTCCAATTTCGTCAAAGGAGGCTTGGCCAATATTAATTCCCATTGTATTCAACATAGTTTCTTTCTGTTTCATAGAGTCGTACGATTAGGTCGTATTTCCGATCAATTTCACCTCTCAGGATATTCCAAATCACTACTGCAAGATTTTCAGTAGAGGGATTGAGGGTTTTGAATTCAACGGTATCTAAGTTTAAGTTTTTGTGGTCAAATTTATTTAACACATGCTTTTTGATTAGGTCGCTTAAGACCTTGGTATCAAAAACGTAGCCGGTTTCGGGATCAATTTCACCTACCAGTTGCACAATCAAATCGTAATTGTGGCCATGGTAGTTGGGATTGTTACACTTGCCAAACACAGCATCGTTCTTTTCATCCGACCAAGTCGAATTGAAGAGGCGGTGGGCTGCGTTAAAATGCTCCTTTCGGAAGATGGATACTTTCATTGTTGTAGGAACAGAAGAATTTTATTTTTTGTTTAATTTTTACTTAATATTTATTAAACAAAAAATCAAATCCTTGCAGGTCAACCAATTAATTTAACAGTTGGTCGCAAAAATAGAGATATTCCAAGCGCAACCCAAACCAAACAATAGGCCTACAAACGAAAAAGGAAGCGGGTAGGTTGCCGACAAGTACTTCATTACGGGAACTCTTTGCCAATTGCTCAGGTTAGACTCCCTATACACCAAGCACTTAACCCCCACGGATGACGTTAGCAACAGGGTTTCTTCTTCCCATTTTCTGGGTTTTGTCTAGTTTAGGTTTCCTTGGAAATCCAACTCCAGCCATCAATCACCTAACTTCCCTTCCAAACTCAAGTACCTTGCTTTGGAATCAGCTCACGAAAAGCGAATCCTTGCCTCCTTCCCTTCCCGTGCTGGAATTGGCCCTAAATGGGTATGCACAACTCCAGGACAAGTTAAAAAAGCCCCTCCTCACGGTCATCGATTACAGCCTACCCTCCACCCAAAAGCGCTTGTGGATCATTGATCTGGCGCAGCAAAAAATCTTGCTACACACGGTAGTTGCGCATGGGCGGAATTCCGGAGCCTTACTTGCAGAGAAATTTTCCAACCGCCCCGAGTCCTACCAAAGTAGCTTGGGATTTTTCCAAACTGGAGAAGCCTATCAGGGCAAACATGGATATTCATTACGCTTGGATGGACTTGAAGCCGGAATCAATGACAAAGCACGGGCAAGGGCCATTGTCATTCATGGGGCAGATTATGCAAAAGAAACGGTAGCTGCGACAGCAGGAAGATTGGGAAGAAGTTTGGGATGTCCTGCTGTACCCCCCGACCTTTCCACGCCGCTAATCAAGTTGATCAAAGAAGGCAGCCTCCTATTTATCTATGGAAAGGATCCCAACTACCTGCGCATGTCCAAATTTTGGTCACAGGCCTTACCTGCGCAATAGCGCCAAGACCTCTGCATCCCGCTTGTAGATATCCACAAAAAATCGAGGCTTTTCGGCTCCTTCTGTCCAAAAGGTAAAATAGAAGATCCCTACAGGAATCTTTCGACTCAGGGTCACGACCTCTTCTTTGCCTGCCCCCATCGCTTTTACCAGCCTTTCGGAAGACCAGTCTTTGTCGCTTTTGAGAAGCAGCTCGGCCAAATCCTGCGGGTGCTGCATGCGAATACAGCCGTGGCTAAACGTGCGCTCCTCTCGGTCAAACAATTGCTTTGCTGGTGTGTCGTGCAAATACACATTGAACGGATTAGGGAACATGAATTTGACCAACCCCAAGGCATTGGACTCTCCCGGCTTCTGGCGAATCAGGTAGGGAAAAGGTTTGGCATTCCAATTCACTTGAGAAAGAGCGACTGCCTGTCCTCCAGCAGAGACCACTTCCATGTTGTTTTTTTGTAGGTAACCCGGATTTTTTCGAATGGCCGGCAAGGTTTCGTTCTTTGCGATGGACGGGGGAATATTCCAATAGGGACTTAGCACCAAATAACTCATTGGAGCCGTAAAAACAGGGGTGGGATGGGTTACCGTTCCCACGATGACCTTGGTCGTAAACAGGGTATCCACCCCGCGGTGGTAGACCAGCCGAAAACTTGGAATATTGACTACTATCGCCTCTTTCTCAAAGAACTCAGAAGGCACCCAGCGCATCCGTTCCAGGTTCACTTCAATTTTATCCATCAGCTGTTCTGGAGATTCATTCAGAAAAGATACCGTGGAAGGACCAATCACTCCTTCTGCAGAAATCCCTCTATCTTTTTGGAAGGCTATCACTTGAATCAAAAGCAGGGAATCGTAAACCTTCCCCTCCTTGGCACTGGCAGCCGAAGCATATCCCCAAAAGGCAAGTCGCTGTCGGATCTCTGGAAGAAAACCGCTAGACTCCCCAAGATGAAGGGATTTGTCCGTTTTGACGGGCTTCCAGGAAATGGGGCTTGACTTGGAACGGTCTTCGAGTTGGCGCAGTAGCAATTTCCCCTTTTGATAACTTGGATTTTTGGGATACAAGGCTTCCAAGGAGCTGCGCAATTCCTTCCTACGCCAAGCCTCTTCCAAGAGCTGCTCGTATGCCCTCGATTTACTTTTTCTTGGGATGCCCCAAGAGGCTTTCAACCGACTAGGATCCACTTTCCCGATATCCAAATCTTCGGCCAAGGCAAAAAACGCGTCACTAAGCAAGATTTCAAGTTCGAGCAGCTCCGTACTACTTCCAGACACTCCTGAAGCCTCTTTTTTTTCGATTGCTTCAAAAAAGGTTTCAATGAGGGGCAGATGGTAGTCGCTCGGTTTGAGTCCATCGTATCGCGATTGACGAATTTCGAAGCGGAGTTCGTAGGCCAACTCGATCAATTTCTCCTTTTCCGACCAAACGGGGGCAAACTGACGCTGCGCATAGAAGGGATACACTTCCTTGATTTCAGATAGAACCCTCCCTCGCAGCAGTGCTGGCGAAGTTTGGGTAGTTTTTTCTAGCGTGATACGCAGTAAATCTGCGTTTACCTGACCCTGTACAGCGGGTACTAAAAAAAGAAAAAGGAGTGCCATGGCTACTCCTTTTTCGATTTCGAAAGACTTTTTCTCCAAAAAATTACACATGTGACATCCCATCTATTGATTAAAAAACGGATAACTTATCCTAGGAAGTCCTTTTCAAAAAAGAGCAAAACTCCTGTTTACTCTACGTTAAAATCTTGGTAGCGTTGCCCCAATTCCCAAGAATCCTTCAGCATCGCCAAGAATTCTCCCATTTTATGCAAAGGAATCAAATTTGGGCCGTCGCTAAGCGCTTTGCTGGGTTCGGGGTGTGTTTCAATAAAGAATCCATCGATACCCGTTGCCGCTGCAGCTCGAGCCAAAACAGGCGCAAACTCACGCTGTCCACCACTGCTTCCCCCCTGTCCTCCGGGCTGCTGCACGGAGTGGGTGATGTCAAATACCACAGGAGCAAATTGGCGCATGATAGGCAAGCCTCGCATGTCTACGACGAGGTTGTGGTAGCCTAGCGAAAATCCACGCTCGGTCAAACACACATTTTCATTTCCCGCACTACGAACCTTGCTGACGGCATAGGCCATGTCTTCCGGTGCCATAAATTGTCCTCGTTTGATTTTCACCGCTTTCCCTGTGGCAGCAGCAGCAAGGAGTAGGTCAGTTTGTCGGCAAAGAAAAGCAGGAATCTGCAGCACATCGACCACTTCCGCTACCTCGGCAGCCTGATAGCTTTCGTGAATATCGGTGACCAAAGGCACATCCAAGGTCTTCCCTACCCGCTGCAACACCTCCAAGGAGGCATCCATGCCAATGCTTCGAAAGGAGGAAGAAGAGGTCCGATTAGCCTTGTCAAAGGAAGCCTTGAACACATAGGAAAACCCATGCTCCTCCGCCCAAACCTTTACTTTGGTACCTATTTCCAAGCAAATGTCAAAACTTTCTACGGCACAGGGGCCGGAAAAAAGTACGGGCTTACCGGATCCTAATTCGATCCCATCCCGGATTTTCATTGTTTTGGTTGTTCTTTTCATGCTTCTTTTTTAGCGAATTGCTCAATTAATGGGATCAATTGTCCTTTGGCATGAAGCAACAGGTCTGCTGCCTCCCGGAAGACGCCATCACCTCCAACAAATGGGGATACATAATCCACCGCTGCACAAACATAGGGCAAGGCATCTGCAGGAGCGATGGAAAGCCCTACTTTGGTCAGCACGGGTAAGTCGATCAAATCGTCACCCAGATAGGCAACCTCCTCAAGTGTCAGTTCCATCGTTTCTAGCAATTCAGTCAACTTTTTATGCTTGTCCTTGACGCCATGGTAATGGAAGTCAAAACGGAGTTCCTCACAACGGTTTTCCACCACTTGAGAGGCGCGGCCTGTAATGGCGCCAACAAGGAATCCTGCTTTCTTGAGGTGCTGGACAATTAAACCGTCCTTCACGTTGTATTTTTTGAACTCCATCCCTGCATTGTCGTAGATAATCCCCCCATCGGTGAGGACCCCGTCAATATCGGTGATGAGTACTTTGATCTGCTTTGCTTTTTCAAACACCTCCACAGGGACATGCTGAAAGTAGGCTGCTACTATTTTTTCTGTTTCCATTGAATTGAATATAGATCTAGCCTGCGCTGCTCTAGGTTACGCACAGATCCAGCTTTTCGTTGTTTGGTCAATAAATCGAGGTCCACATCCGCGACAATGGTGGTTTCGGCATTTTCCGAAGCCATCGCCACCGTGGCATCGTGTGGGAAGGAAAAGTCAGAGGGGGAGAAAATAGCCGCCTGAGAATACTGAATGTCCATGTTTTCTACTTTGGGCAGGTTACCCACCGAGCCCGTGATGGCCACATAGCATTCGTTTTCGATAGCCCGAGCCTTGGCGCAGATGTTGACACGCAGGAAGGCGTTTTTGGTATCGGTCCAGAAAGGCACAAACAAAATATCCATTTCTTGCTCGGCAAGGATTCGTCCCAGTTCAGGGAATTCCACATCGTAGCAAATCAAGATGCCTATTCGGCCAGCATCAGTTTCGAATACGTTAATTCCATTGCCTCCCTGCAAGCCCCAATAGGCCTGTTCGTCTGGAGTGATGTGTAATTTGTATTGCTTGTCCTGGGTACCGTCTCGCCGACAGAGGTAACTCACGTTGCGCAGTTTTTTGCCATCGTACTCGGGCATGGAACCCGCGATAATGTTCACGTTGTAGGAGACTGCCAGGTCACTCATCCGGTTCACAATTTCGGTCGTGTAGTCCGCCAAGTTTCGGATCGCCTCGGAGGCATCCATGTCATTGAACTCCGCCAACATGGGGGCATTGAAGAATTCGGGCAGCAAACAAAAGTCTGATTTATAGCCCGATACGGTATCCACATAAAACTCCACCTGCTGCATGAGGTCGTCTACATTGGAGAATCGGCGCATTTTCCACTGCACCAAGCCGAGGCGGACGATGGATTTCTTGTTGCCGATCAGCTTTTCATCCTTTTCGTAGTAGATGTTGATCCATTCCAACAAGGTGGCGTAGGCACGGGAATCCGTGTCTTCAGGTAGGTATTTGGTAATTACTTTCCGAACGTGAAATTCGTTGGCGAGCTGGAAGGAAAGCACGGGATCAAAAATTTCTCGGTTCTTCACCAAGTCGATGTATTTGCGCGGGGTCATCTCATCGGCATACTTGGAGTAGCCGGGAATACGTCCTCCTGCGATGATGGAGCGTAGGTTGAGGTTCTCGCAAAGTTCTTTTCTGGCATCGTAGAGGCGTCGACCTAGTCGCATGCCCCGATAGTCGGAGTGTACAAAAATATCGGTTGCGTACAAGGTATCTCCATCCGGATCATGGGTATCAAACTTTCCATAACCCGTGATCTCATGGTAGGAGTGGTTGTCCCCAAACTTGTAGTAGTCCACGATAATACTCAAAGCTGCTGCGATGACTTTTCCATTGTCCTCAATACAGATTTGACCTTCGGGAAAGATGCGGAGTTGATTTTTGAGCTCTGCTTTGGTCCAGGCTCCACCTTGGTTTTTGTAGATAGACACCATGATCTCACGAATATCCTCGTAATCCGAAAGCTTGATATTTCGTAGTCGAAGTCGGTGTTCTAATTCTTCTCTTTGCTTACTCATTGGGCAAAATTACATGAAATCCATTAGATCCTTAAAGGTACGGGTTGTATCCCTACTTCTGACATTTGGAGTAGGCTTTTGTGGCTAACTTTCACCCAATCGCCTGCAGGGTAGAAATCAAAAAGAAACCCCTTGACTCCTAAAAAGCAGACAAGGGGTTTGAAAAAAGAGCAAGTAGTTGCTATTCTACCGCGCTAAAGAGCATTTGTCTGAATTTCCAGGCCGTCTGATCGCCCTTTCCAGCACCGGAAGTCTGCTTGAATAGCAATCCAATCACCTTGTGGTTGGGATCTGCAAAGTACTGGGTATTGAAGTATCCTCCCCAGTCAAAGGTGCCTTCACTTCCTTGCCCCCCTTGTGCTACCCCTTTGGCGGTCACTACGCCAAAAGCTAGACCATAGTGCTTATCGCCATTCCAGAGGTCGCCCACCTGATTTTTCATAGCAGTTTGAATGGTAAGCGGGCTCAACAAGCGTACGCCATTGTAGATTCCTCCATTCAGGTACATTTGAAGGAATTTGGCATAATCCTCTGCCGTGCTAGACAGTCCTGCACCTCCAGAAAAGAACGTCTTGGCTCCTGATTTGGGGTAAGCTGGGTCATAAAACGTGACTGGATAGGCTTTCCATTTGCCTCCTTGGTAGGTATGGACCTCTACTAAACGAGCCCCTTGGGCATCATTGAGGTAAAAACGGGTGTCGTTCATGCCAAGTGGATCAAAAATTCGTTCCTTCAAGAACACATCGAAGGGCTTGCCGGAAATAATTTCCACCAAATAGCCCAACACATCTAAGCCTTCGCTGTAGGTAAATTTGGCACCTGGCTCATGGTGTAAAGGCAGTTTGGCTAAGCGCTTCACACTTTCGCCAATTGTGATTTTATCCGTAGTAAACAAGTCCATAACGCCAGCCTTGTGGTAGATCATTTTCATGCGTTCATCTCCATCAATCACCCCATAGCCTAGGCCTGAAGTATGGGTCAGGAGGTGCCGAATCGTAATGACCTTGCTGCTAGGCTTACTCGTGTAGCTGGTGTCTGCATAGCGAAAAGAAGCCAAAACCTGAGGATTGGCAAATTCAGGAAGGTATTTGGAAATGGGATCGTCTAATTGAATCTTTCCCTCCTCATATAACATGAGAATTGCCGTAGAGGTGATTGCCTTGGTTTGGGAGGCGATTCGGAAAATGGAATTTTTCTCCATCTTTTTTCCTTCGGCCACACCTGCAAATCCTTTTGCTGAGTGGTAAACAATCTTTCCATCTTTGACAACCATGGCGACTAAGCCGGGTACCTCATCTGCATTGATGGCCTCTTCGAGCATCGCATCGATCTTGGCAATTCGGTCCTTTGAAATGCCAGGGACAGGGTTATTCCCTGCAGCACTGATTGTTTGAGCGGTAGCTCCTACCCCTAAAAAAAGGAAGAGAAGGGCATAACTTAGAATTTTTTTCATGGTGTTTTTGGGTTTGAACACTAAAAAGTAAGCAAAATAAGAAACAAAAAAAACCGGATTTCTCCGGTTTTCTAGATTCCCAAATACAAAAGGAAAATCTTTATTCTGGCTTGATTTCAAAGTAGTATTCCGTACCATCTGGGAACATGCCCAAAACCACAATCTCTTCCCCTTTGGAATCCTCCAAGAAATCGATCATTTCTGCTGCACTTGCAACACGCTTGCGACCCTTATCTGAGATGACCGAAGTGATGATAAATCCATTTCGAGCACCTGCGGCTCTCCAAGCTTCGTTGGCGTTGGACTTGATGACTGCTCCCCCAGTAATCTGGAGTTGATCCTTGGTTTGCTGCTTTACATCTTCCAACTGGAGCCCTTCAAAGGACAATACTTTTGGCGCTTCTTTCTTAACAATATTTGTGTCTCCGGAGAAATTTTTGAGCGTAGCGGTTGCTTTGAGGGTTTTTCCATCTCTCAAGTAGCTCACTTCCACTTTATCCCCTGGTCGTTTTCTAGCTACAAATTCCTGCAGGTTGGCTACTGTATTCACTGGCTTGCCATCCAAGGCGATGATGATGTCTCCTTCTTTCAGACCTGCTGCTTTGCCAGCGGAATTCTCATTTACTCCACCTACATAGACCCCTTGTTCTACCGGGAACTTTTTACCCAAGTAGTCAGCCAGTTCAGGACTCACGTCTTGGATCTGCACTCCCAAAAGGCCACGTTGCACGGCTCCATGATTCAACAAATCATCCATCACCTTTTTGACCAAAGAACTAGGAACAGCAAATGAATAGCCATTAAATGTGCCCGTACTGGAGGCGATGGCCGTATTGATACCGATCAATTCGCCCGCTAAATTCACCAATGCTCCTCCCGAGTTACCTGGATTGACCACGGCGTCGGTTTGAAGGAAGGATTCAATCTGCAGGTTGTTTTCAACACCCTGGAGAATCCCTATGTTTCTCGCCTTGGCGGAGATGATGCCAGCAGTTACGGTTGAGTTAAGATCAAATGGGTTGCCTACGGCTAGAACCCACTCTCCAATTTTGGTTTGGTCTGAATCCCCAAACTTAATGAACGGGAAATTCTCCCCTTCAATTTTCAACAAGGCCAAATCGGTAGTAGGATCAGTACCCACCACCGTAGCTTCGTAACGCTTGTTGTTGTCCAAGGAAATGTCCACGCGCGTAGCTCCTTCGATCACGTGATTGTTGGTGACGATGTAGCCATCCGCAGAAATGATCACTCCCGAACCAGAGCTCATCGGCATTTCTTGTCTTGGATCTCTTGGGCCGGCTTCAGGCTGGGGAATTCCAAAAAAATCCTGAAAAGGATCCCGCTGCCGTCCACTTGAACGTGGAGAATAGGCTACTTGGCTTTTGACATGCACTACTGCAGGAGTAACTAGCTCTGCAGATGCGATAAAGTTGATTCCATCAGGAACTGTAAACTCCTTACCTCCAAGCAAATTGACAAAACTAGATTTTTGTTTTTCATCAAAGGTGCTGGCGTTTTGCGGTCTCATCAAAAAACTCACTCCCGCAACTGCCACGAATCCACCCACCAATGCGGCCACTAGGACCCCGAGAAAGAATTGTTTTTTACTCATTGTTATCGCTTTTTAAATAAGTTGATTTACTTGAATTTTTTATTTCAATTTTTACGCCGATTTTCATGTTAGGTAAGTTTCCTTAACAAGAATTAACCAAGCTCTTTTAGGCTGACTAATTTAACCATCCAAACGACTAGAAGTTTCGGTTGCTGCATTAAAAATATTTCCGATACAAACTGACTAATTGTCAGCAAAAAACCGAACTGCAGCCAAAAATCATAAAAAAAAATCCTCCAAATTTGATTTGGAGGATTTCATGAACCAAGCTATTCTTAGAAAAACTTAGGCCTTTTTCACGTTGATTGCGTTGGGTCCTTTTTTACCCTCCTTAATGTCGAAAGTGACTTTGTCGTTTTGAGCAACTTTGTCTACTAAGCCTGTAGCGTGCAAAAACACGTCATTTTGAGTTTCGTCATCAACGATAAATCCAAAACCCTTGGCTTCATTGTAAAATTTTACTGTCCCGGTAAACATAATAAATTGTGATAAATTGGAAATAAAAGAGGCTTAAAAATAACTATTCAATTAAAAAAAACAAAATAATCGTTTTTTTTATACAAAAATGAAAAAAATAATTTTTATCCGCCACGGGAAATCTGGTTGGGACAGCCCCTGGCTCAGTGACCACGACCGCCCACTTGCGGAGCGGGGAATTATTGATGTGCCCCATATGGCACTTAGGCTACAAAAAAGAGGCCTTGTGCCCGACTTAATCGTAAGTTCCACCGCACTTCGTGCCGCCGATACGGCTCGACTCACCGCAGCAGTATTTGGCTATCCGGAATCAGCTATCGTCTTGGAAAAATCCCTTTACCACGCTTCTCCTGAGCTGCTATTGGAGGTAATTCGTAGCCAATCCGAGGCCGTTCAAACCCTAGTTTTGGTAGGCCATAACCCGGGGCTAACCGAACTGATACAGGAGTTGGGCTGCCGATTGGACAACTTGCCAACGGCTGGACAGTACGGATGCACGCTTTCCGATACGCTTTGGGTAGATTTTGCTTCTGAAAAAATCAGTACCGAATGGATTGACTACCCCAAAAAGCTGGGTTAAAACTGGCGCACATCCTGTACCACCTCTGGGAATTGGTCGGGATGGGCGAGCATAAAACCGATTTTTTCCGCGACAGCAGCTGCAGGAGAAAGCATGCCCTCACTATGATAGCCCCTAAACCGATCTAGGGCAGGAAATTCTGCTGGCTGAGCAGCTCTAATCTCTTCTTGCATCTCAGTATCCACGATGCCTGGTGCCACGGAAAACACACGAAACGCCTCACTGCGCCACTCGGCATCCATTACCCTGGAAAACATTTCCAAACCTGCCTTGCTGCTGCAATAGCTTGCCCAGCCAGGTAGCGGCTTGGATGCAGCCCCCGAACTCAAGTTGCAAATCAGTTTTTGCCCCGAGCTATTCCCATACGCTTGCGCAAATGCATTGCTCAACAGCATCGGTGTAAGTAAGTTGAGTTGCAAAGCGCGCTGCAAGGAAGCCGGCTGCAACTTTCCGGTAGGTTTGATCTCGCCAATCCAGCCGGCATTGTTGATGAGTAGGTAGCGATCGGCAGCGATGCGAGGAAAGAGGTCCGGAAGAATCTCCTCCACCGCAGCCGCATCGGAAAGGTCAACCGCCCACTCCGTCAATTGGGGATGAGAAAGCTGCCCTTTGGTACGGGAAAGAGCATGAACCTGTATCCCGTCTTTACCAAGAAAGAGCTGCAACAGGGCCTGACCAATGCCTTTGCTATGTCCGGTGAGGACGAGGAGCGTTTTCATCAGCAGTGCTGGGGGTGAGGTAAAAAATTAAAGAATGTATTGAGACAAGTCTCGGTTTTTCACCAAGGAACTTAGCCGTTCCTGAACCATCTCTCTCGTGATGCGGATCTTTGAGTTTGGGCCAATCAGATCTGGAACCTCAAACAGAAAATCATTGAGCAGGTGACTCATCACGGTGTGGAGTCTACGGGCACCGATATTTTCTACTTCCTGATTGATCACAAATGCAAGATTGGCAATCTCTTCTATGGCATCATCGGTAAAATCCAGGTATACTTCCTCCGCTTCAAAAAGCGCTTGGTACTGTTTGGTCAAGGCATTCTTAGGCTCCTTCAAGATGCGAGTAAAATCCTCCTTGGTCAAGGCTTGGAGTTCAACGCGAATGGGGAAACGGCCCTGCAATTCAGGAATGAGGTCAGAAGGCTTACTCACGTGAAAAGCTCCGGCAGCAATAAATAACACATGGTCGGTTTGGATGACTCCATACTTGGTGGTCACAGAGGAACCCTCCACGATGGGTAGCAAATCACGCTGTACACCTTCACGGCTCACATCCGGTCCTCCCCCTCCTTTTCCGGATTTGGAAGCAATTTTATCAATCTCGTCGATGAAAATGATTCCATTGTTTTCTGCCAATCGAATCGCCTCCTCTTTGACTTCATCAAAGTCAATCAACTTGGAAACCTCCTCCTCCAAAAGTACTTTTCTAGCTTCTGAAATGGAGAGCTTCCTCTTTTTCGTTTTCTTGGGCATCATTCCCGAAATCATGTCTTGAAGACCGGCCATGCTCGCATCGTCCATCATGCCATTGCCCACCATTCCAATTCCCATGGGGGCTGCTGCCTTGACTTGAATTTCGATCTTCCGATCCTCCAATTCTCCCTGACGAAGCTTCTCTCGGAAGCGGTCACGAGTGCGTTCGTTGAGTTCCTCATCGGAAGAAGGTACTGAACTGCCATCAGCAGAATAGGAATTGCCGCTTGTAAATCCCATCCCTTTTACCGGAGGAATTAAAATATCCAAGAGGATTTCCTCCACAGCTTCTGCTGCCTTCACCTTAACTTCTTCCTTTTTGGCATCCCGAACGAGGTGAACACTCTGCTCAACTAGGTCACGAACCATGCTTTCCACATCTCTGCCTACATAGCCTACTTCGGTAAACTTGGATGCCTCCACCTTGGTGAAAGGTGCATTAGCGATCTTGGCCAAGCGGCGTGCGATCTCCGTTTTTCCTACGCCCGTGCTCCCAATAAGCAAGATATTGTTGGGCACAATGTCTTTTTGGATATCCGATGTGACCATCATGCGTCGAATGCGATTGCGCAAAGCAATGGCCACATTGCGCTTGGCATCCTGCTGACCTATGATGTACTTGTCAAGCTCTTCGACAATCTGTCTGGGGGTGAGGTTAAGGGGATTAAGCATCTGCTTGAACGAGTAGTAGGGTATCAATACAATCGGAAATCTAGCACGCTGCCGCGAATTAGGCGGAAGGAGTAGTCTCCGGAGTCAAATTAAATTTTAAGGGACGATCCACTTGGGTGGCCGTCAACGCGATAGCAAGTACTTCATCTACTTGGGTCACGTAATGGAATTGGATGCCTTTGAGGTAATGCGCATCAATCTCTTCAATATCCCGTCGGTTCTTGTGACAGAGAATGATCTCTTTGATGCCTGCACGCTTGGCCGCCAAGATTTTCTCCTTGATTCCACCCACTGGCATCACTTTACCAATCAAACTGATTTCTCCAGTCATGGCTACTTTTGCCTTTACTTTTCGCTGCGTAAAGACAGAGGCCATGGCAGTCAACATGGTGATGCCTGCAGAAGGGCCATCCTTTGGAACTGCTCCAGCAGGCACGTGAATATGGAGATCGTATTGTTCAAAAATGCGGTGATCGATGCCAAACTGCTCCGCTTTAGACTTCAGGTAGGACAAGGCTGTCATGGCAGACTCCTTCATCACGTCGCCCAGCTGACCCGAAAGCGTCAACTTGCCCTTGCCCCTACTCAAACTGGATTCAATAAATAGGATTTCACCTCCTACACTTGTCCAGGCCAAGCCCGTTACGACCCCAGCAATGCTGTTGTCCTGGTATATTTCTTTGTCAAAAATCGGGGCTCCCAAAATCTTTCGAACCGCCTCAGGGGTGATCTTGGATTCGTAAGGTTCTTCCATCGCAATGGATTTGGCGATGTTGCGCACCACTTTTCCAATGACACGCTCCAAACTTCTCACGCCCGACTCACGGGTGTATTCTTCGATCATCTTTTGAAGAGATGCCTTTTCAAAAGTGATTTCTTTAGGCTTCAAACCATGCTCGGTCCGCTGCTTGGGAACGAGGTGGCGCTTGGCAATTTCCAATTTTTCCTCCTGCGTGTAGCCGGTCACCTCGATGATCTCCATACGATCGCGAAGTGCGGGTTGAATGGAATCTAGGGAGTTGGCCGTAGCGACAAAAAGCACTTTGCTCAAGTCGTACTCCACCTCGAGGTAGTTGTCCAAAAACGCATTGTTTTGCTCGGGATCCAAGACCTCCAAAAAGGCTGAGGAAGGATCCCCTCTGAAGTCAGAAGAAAGCTTGTCGATCTCATCCAACACAAAAACTGGATTGGAAATTTTGACCTTTTTCATGTTTTGAATCACCTTGCCTGGCATGGCGCCCACATAGGTTTTGCGATGGCCACGGATCTCTGCTTCATCGTGCAAGCCTCCAAGAGACATGCGGATGTATTTCCGTCCCAAAGCCGAAGCAATGGATTTTCCAAGGGAGGTTTTACCCACACCTGGAGGGCCATACAAACAAAGAATTGGACCTTTCAAGTCATTCTTCAGTTTCAATACTGCCAGGTATTCAATGATCCTGTCTTTGACTTTTTCCAGCCCAAAGTGGTCTGCATCCAGGATGGTGCGGGCATGCTTCAGGTCAAAATTATCCTGCGTAAACTCATTCCATGGCAGTTCCACGAGGGTCTCTGCATAGTTCAATGCGATGGGATACTCTGCCGCAGAAGGGTTGACACGAAGGATTTTATCCAGTTCTTTTTCGAAATGCTTTTTCACGGCTGCAGGCCAAGCTTTTTGTGCCCCCTTAGCCCGAAGGTCTTCTACTTCTTTTTCTGGTCCTTCCTCTCCAAGTTCAGTTTGGAGCACCCGCATCTGCTGCCGCAAGAAATAATCTCGCTGCTGCTGGTCGATGTCGGTATGTACTTTTTTGTGGATTTCAGATTTCAGCTCCAGCATCTGTATGTCTTTCATCATAAACTCCAGCAACAAGGTAGCGCGCTCCACCCCATCGTTGATTTCCAATAGTCGCTGCTTGGATTCTACAGGCGCATTAATGTTGGAGGATAAAAAGTGGGTGAGAAAAGCAGTATTGTCAATGTTGTCCAGGGCTACCTGCGCTTCACGGGGAATCTCAGGATTGAGGTGAAGGATTTTGGTGGCTGCATCTTTGAGCGACTCTTCAAGCGCTTTGATTTTTTTGGAGTTTTTAGGGAAGTTTTCCTCTAAATAATCCACTTTGGCGATGAAATAAGGATCGTCAGTCACCTGCTCTCGAATGGCAAAGCGCTTCTTCCCTTGAATGATGATCGTGGTATTGCCATCTGGCAAAACAATCATTTTGATGATTTTGGCGAGTGTACCCACCTGGTACAGGTCTTCCCAGTTGGGATCGTCCTGGTTAGGTTGAATCTGCGAGCAGACCCCAATGTATTTGTTTCCTTTTTGTGCCTTTTTGACCAAGCGAATGGAGCGCTGCCGACCTACAGTGATTGGGATAACTACCCCGGGAAAAAGTACAGTATTTCGCACGGAAAGAATAGGAATCTCCTCCCCATACGCCTCCTTGGAGGTGGCATCATCGTCTTCATCCGTGATCAATTGAATCAAGTCACCTTCAGCGGCAAACTCGCCGTTCATTAAATTATGGAATAAAGAGTTTTCAAATTGGCTCATATAGACAGAATGACAGCGTGCTGTCAGGATAAAGCTAAAATAAAGGAAGAACTCGGACTAGATCCAAGTTCTTCCAAAAGATTCAATAGAAATGCCAAACAGAGAATTGGCCAAATTGACAGAAAGGTTAGAAGATCAATTTGAGGATATCATTTCCGATGGCAAAGACCATCAAGCCGAGCAAAATGACCATGCCCACCTTCTGTGCAACTTCCAAAAATTTGTCTGAAGGCGCTCGACCAGAGACCATTTCGTACAAAAGAAACACCACATGTCCACCATCCAAAGCTGGAATCGGAAGCAGGTTCATAAAAGCCAAAATCATGGAAATCAAACCGGTAATGCTCCAGAATTTAACCCAATCCCAACGATCGCCGTAAATCTTGGCCATGCCAATGGGTCCACTGACATTTTTAGTAGACACTTCACCGGTAAACATTTTCCCCAAGGCCTTGGCATTGATGATGACAGCACCAAATGCGCGGCTCGTTCCTTTAGAGAAGGATTCCGCAAAGCCATAGTCCCGCTTGACCGGTTCAATCAAAGGATTGACAGCAATCCCTATCCGTGCATCCTCTGTCACAGCTACGCTTAGCGTATCTATTGTGGTTCCTTTTTTACGAACGAGGGAAACAGTTTGATTTTTCACCTGCTGCAAGGCCGTCTGCATCTCATCAAAATAGGTGATCGGCAGGCCATTGACGGCTAGAATTTGATCCCCTGTGGCAATGCCTACAGCTTCTGCTCCACTACCTGGATCTACAGCACCCACTTCAAATGGAAAGCGGATGGCAATAAATTTACTGAAGGCCTCCTCCGAATTGAAGGTATTGATAAAGCCTTTGGGAATGCTGACTTTAACTTTTTCGCCCTGACGATCCACGGTGTAGTACCCATTTTCGCTAAGCAAGGCAGATCCGCTGCTCAGTTCAGAGATACTTTGGTAAGGTTGACCATTGATATCCAGCACCTTATCGCCTGTCTTGAAACCAATGGCATCCGCGTATTCGTAAGCGACAATTCCATTTTCAATGACCTGATCTCTAGAGAAATAGGTTTCGCCATTGGAATAAACCAAAGTCACGAAAATGATGATACCGGTGATCACGTTGACGATAATACCTCCCAGCATGACGATGAGTCGTTGCCAGGCTGGCTTGGCACGAAACTCCCAAGGCTGTGGTTCGGAAGCCAACTGGGCGGTGTCCATGGATTCATCCACCATGCCAGAGATCTTCACAAATCCACCAAGCGGAATCGCTCCAATGGAATATTCAGTTTCGCCCCATTGGAAACCAATGATTTTTGGCGGAAAGCCAATGGAGAATTTTTCAACGCGCATGCCAAAAAGTTTGGCGGTAAGTAAGTGTCCCAGCTCATGTAGTCCCACTAGGATTGACAATCCTAGGAGGAGCTGGCCCACCATAATTAAGGTTTCCATTTAGTTTTTTGACTTAAGTAAATTTTCAGTGAATTCTCTAGCTTTTCGATCGGTTTCGATGTAATCCTCAAGCTGAGGACGGGCGATAAACTCGGATCGGGTTAAGGTTTCTTCGATCAAATCAGACATTTCCAAAAATCCTACCTGCTTGTTGAGGAAGGCAGCAACGGCAATTTCGTTGGCTGCATTCAACACACAGGGCGCATTGCCTCCTGCCGCAAGGGCATCAAAGGCGAGCTGTAGGTTTCGAAAGGTCTTCAAATCAGGTTGCTCAAAGGTCAATTGTGGGTAATTAGCAAAGTTGAATCGCTCAAAATTACTTTTCAATCGATCGGGATAGCTTAATGCAAATTGGATAGGGATACGCATATCGGGCAGGCCAAGTTGCGCTTTGATGGATCCATCTTCAAATTGAACCAAGGAGTGCACAATACTTTGGGGATGCACGACTACGTCAATCTGCTCCGTCTTGAGTCCAAAAAGCCATTTGGCTTCAATGACTTCCAGCCCTTTATTCATCAGAGAGGCAGAGTCGATGGTGATTTTGGCACCCATATCCCAGTTGGGGTGCTTGAGGGCTTGCTCCCGGGTCACTGTCTCTAAATAGGCCTTGTCCTTTCCTCGGAAAGGCCCACCTGATGCAGTCAAAATTATTTTTTCGATGGGATTATGAAACTCCCCTACAAGGCATTGGAAAATCGCCGAATGCTCAGAATCTACAGGATAAATATTGACGCCATGCTGCTTGGCAAGTGCCGTAATCAGCTCTCCAGCTACGACCAAGGTCTCCTTATTGGCTAGGGCAATTTGCTTGCCTGAACGGATGGCATGAACAGTAGGAATCAGGCCTGAGTACCCAACCAAAGCAGTGAGCACCACATCGATGGTATCCATCTCCACCACTTGAGCGATGGCTTTTTGACCTGCATACACCTTGATGGGCAAGGAGGCCAAAGCTTCCTTTACCTGGCTGTACTTTTCTTCATTTCCGATGACTACTGCATTGGGTACAAACTCCAAGGCTTGTTGAATGAGTAGCTCGGAATTGTTCTGGGCAGTAAGGACCTCTACGCTAAAATTTTCTGGGTGCTGCCGGATTACATCCAGCGTCTGGGTTCCAATACTCCCGGTGCTTCCCAAAAGTGCTACGCGCTTGGCTACTGTCATTTAGATAAACTAATAAAAATTAAAAACCCAGTTCAGAGAAGAAGGTTCGGGTGTGAACTGACAAAATTACCAATTGGACTGAATTTCTAGGTACATCTCGTCAGAATTTAGCGCTTGGGCTGATTTTTGTTTGGTTATTTTTTGTGAAATTTTCTGAAAATAGCAGCAGCAAACTAAGAATCACTCGTTTATACCGAAAACACAGTTAGGATATGCTTCACTCCAAAATTCAATCCATCGGAATTCCATTTCTAGCAGGTCTCGCTGGTGCAGCCCTCTGGTCTACTTTTTTTATGAATCCAGTATCCCCTACCACAGCGGTAGTTGAACAAAGTTTGCCTTCGCAGTTTGCTTCCCTTGCCCCAGCCGGCATGACCCTACCACCAGAATCCTTTGTGGAAGCTTCGCAAAGCAGTACAGGCTCGGTGGTATTTATCAAAAACTTCAGTGGCACGGACTACCGTCGCTACAGCATGTTTGACTACTTCTTTGGGACTACGCCAAGCCAGCAGGTGAGTACAGGTTCTGGGGTGATTTACTCCAAAGATGGCTACATCCTGACCAATGCACATGTGATCGACCGAGCAGAGACGATAGAGGTAGTTCATCAAAAGCAAACCTACAAAGCCAAATTGGTGGGCATCGATAAAAACACCGACATCGCTGTCCTCAAAATTGACGCAGAAAACCTACCCGAAATCAAATTGGGATCTAGTCGTAGCCTCCAGATCGGCGAATGGGTACTTGCAGTAGGCAATCCCTTTAACTTAACCTCCACCGTCACCGCGGGCATCGTTTCGGCAAAGGAACGACAAATCAATATTTTGGGGGGAGATTTTCCACTAGAAAGCTTTATCCAAACGGATGCACCCATCAATCCGGGCAACTCGGGTGGTGCGCTGGTGAATGTTCGCGGTGAATTGGTAGGCATCAATACAGCCATTCTCTCCCGAACTGGGTCGTACACCGGTTACGGATTTGCGGTACCGGTAGACGTGGCAGTCAAGGTGGCCAAGGACTTGATTCAGCATGGGGAAGTTCAGAAAGCCATCCCTGGGGTCGAAGCAGCGGAGATCACGCCTGAACTCGCGAAAGAGATGAATTTGAAGAGTTTGGA
The DNA here is from genome assembly GCA_044353615.1 of Algoriphagus sp. Lineage (GTDB taxonomy): Bacteria > Bacteroidota > Bacteroidia > Cytophagales > Cyclobacteriaceae > Algoriphagus. Next base: position 40,125 of record JBILBQ010000005.1, read on the forward strand.
AGGTGTGGTAATCACTCGGCTCATCCAAAAGGGTGCAGCAGAGAAAGCAGGGCTCCAAAAAAATGACGTGATTACGCAAATTGGTGATTGGACCATCACGGGCAAAGGAAGCTTTGAAGAAGCGCTTTCCTACTACTACCCTGGGGACCAGGTGACGTTTGGCTACCTACGTGGCGGTTCATTGGACGTGGTTTCCCTCACGCTACAAAATATCGAGGGAGGCACAGGAATCACCAAACGAATCTTTTACAGTTCAGAAATCCTTGGAGCGAGACTCGAAAGCATCAATGCACTGGACAAGGATCGATTTAAACTTACCTATGGGGTAAAAATCACTTCGCTAACTAGCGGCTATTTACAGGACCTTGGCTTCCGTGCAGGCTACGTGATCACACATGTCAACGAGATGCCTGCCAAAGACCCAAAAGTGCTGGGACCTTATTTGGAAAAATTTAGTGGCCGCTTGCTTTTGGAGGGTGTGGGGCCGACTGGGCAACCCTTCACGCAAAGCTATCAGGTGAGGTAAAGATGTCCATGGCTAACGGTCCACTGTCCACAGCTCATTGAATTGAACTTCAAACATATAATTGGCTGATCACCAACATATTAATTAAAAAATAAATCACCAAATTTTTCCACGCTCCGCCGGCGGAGCGTGGAAAAAAGTAGTTACCGGAATAGAAATCCAGAAGGCCCTCTGCCAACCGTCAGTTTGTTGACTTCAGCCCCTGATTTTTGGAAGACGGTCACTTCTCCATTTCCTTGAAATCCCTTGGCATTGGCCAAATAGATTTGCTGCTTTTGGGAGTCAAAGCCAATACCATAGAACCCAGTACCCTGTTTCCAGTTGGTCGTAACGATACCAGATTCAAGGGAAACTATCGAAATTCCATCCTTATAATCCGGCCATCCCGAACTGGTAAGCAGATAAAAGGTGTCGTTATCCCCTTGAGCAATGCGGCCTGTGGCCTGTGCAACAGGAAAGGTACGGATGCCCTTTTGACTCAAGCCGCTTTTGGAAATGGAAACGAAATAGACCTTTTGGGCATCGTAACAAAACACCAACAAGTCCCCGTCCTTTTCAAAAAACTGAACCGGTTGACCCGGCATATCCAAGGATTTGACTGGGAGTTCTGCATTGGCATCGAGGATCTCCACCTTTTTGCCTTGGGAGCCCGCTACAAAGACGTAGGAACCAAAGGCATAGAGGTCTTCGGGCTTGCTGGAAACAGGGATTTTTTTCTTCACTACCCCACCATCTAGTCCTTGCACCACCGCCACGTAGGAAGAAGGCGTATTGTAGTTGGCATCGTAAGGCCCATAATCCGAAATAAATAGCTTGCCGCGAGCAGTTACAAGCGATCGAGGCTGGTCCAAGCTATTGTCCACCGCGCCAATCGACTTGAAATCACCCGGCTGCACCACCTCCACCTTTCCCGTGTTGGCAACCAGGTAGAGTCGGTCCTCTTCCAGCACCAAGTCCTCGAGTAGACCCGCAAATGGGCGAGCATTTGCAGCTTCGAATAAATCGGAAGTGAGGGCTCCTGTACTTGTATTGAGGTGGGTCACCTCCCCATCGTTGGCCCCAAAAGCACCTTCGTTCAAGATTAAAACGCCCGTATCGAATGCTCCAAGGGGGCGCTCATCCCCAGTCGGGTCACAGGCGGCTAAGAAAAGGGTAACGAAAGACAGTATGCAAAGTGACTTGCTAAAGTTGTTCATAGGGTAAGGGTCAAATTAAGTTGGTAGGACCGTCCAGGCATGGCGCGCAGGTAGAGCACTTCGTAGGATTGATTGAATACATTGAGGACTTGAAATCGGAGCGGCAACTCGACGGATTTCCAGTGGACACCTGAAAAGGAAAAGCCCAGGTTGCAGAGGGCATATCCTTCCATGACTCGGGAGGCACCCATCGCTATACTTCGAGACCCCACATAAAATCCAGAGAGGTCCATCGCTAGCTCCCCTCGGGAGAGTTGCAGCCCTGCATTGCCCTGGTGCTCGGGGCTGTAGGGCAGCTGCTGTCCTTCTCCTTCTGTTCGTTCGCGCGTTCGGGAATAGGTATAGCCGAGATTGACTTTCCAGTTCCAGGCGCCAGTAGTCCAGGTACTATTCGCTTGGTATTCCAATCCTCGATTGTGCACCTCTCGGATATTTTCTGGACTCCAAATGGCTCCCTTTGGAAGCCAAATGATCCAATCCTCCACAAGCATTTGGTAATAAGTCAAGCGCTGTTCCCAAGAAAAAGCTCCCTTTTGCTTGAGTTGAAACCCAATTTCTCCATTCTGGCTTTTTTCGGGCCGCAGGTTGGAATTTCCTCCCGGACTCCAAAAGCGATCATTCAGTGTGGGGAGTTTGACGCCGAGGCCAACCGCTGTTTTGAATAGCAGTTCTGTTTTTTCTCCTTGCACCAACTTCCAATCCAGACCCAGGCCAGGTAGAAAAGGGACTAGTTCATCTCCAAAGGCTAGCTGTCGGAGATTGAATGAAACAGAAATTCGATCATCTGGCTCCCAGCCCATGCTTTGGTAAGCCTCTAGACGCTCTTCCGTGACGGAGTAAGTAATTAGATTTGCGCCCATCCAAGTTCCGCGAAGGCCAGCACGAAAGGCCCAATTCCCTGCCGAAGGGCGCTCCCAATCCAGACCCAGTATGCCCTGCTGGGTTTGATTATCCTGCGCATTAAACTGCAAGCGGTCTTGAATGAAGGCCCCCTTGAGCTTCCAGATTGCATTTCGTTGCTGGTATTGGTAGTCCACTACAGCGCGGAAACTCTCGTCCTCCTGCATATCTTCCGTGTTGCTGCCAAGTAAAGGCTGGATCTCCCGATCGGCTTGATTGTACCATGCCGAGGCTTTTACCTGAGCACGTGAAGAAGGCTGCCACCAGAGTTCCTGTAGGACTCCCTGCTGTCTAAAGTGTGCATGATCCTGCTGTTCCCAGGGCGCTCCTGCCCTCGAAATATCCCGATAGCGGAAGGTATTGGGTTGGTTTTGGCGGTACAACTTGCTTTGAAACCGAACCTTATTCGCACCATAACCAGCTGTCAAGGAAGTTTGTGCTAGGCCAAAACTGCCCACCGTCTGGCTCAAGCTCCCAGAAACCACTTCTCTCTCTTGAGGTATAGTGGATAGGTGCACCGATCCCCCAATGGCCTCGTTCCCAAAAAGGGCAGCCGCACTTCCAAAATGCACCTCCACCCGATCGATAGCCTGTACCGGCAAAATACTCAGATCACTTTGGCCGAGGGAAATGCTATTGAGGGGGATGCCGTTCCAAAACAGAGCAGTATGTCCTGGAGAAGTGCCACGAAAGGAGGGCGAGGCAAGCATGCCCGCACCGTATTGGCGCACAAAAATTGGGGAGGTTTCTTGAAGCAAGTCTCCCAAGGAACGGGCATTGTACCGCGCTAGGGTATTTTTATCGTAGGAAACGAGGGTTTGCCCTGCCGAAAACCGATCCAGCGCTGCTGCATACACGCCCACCTCTGCGAGCACCACCGTATCTTGGGGAGCGGCAAATGAAAGTAGGGATACAAACCACAGGGCAAAAGTCATTTGGTTCCGATTAGATGTTCTAGTCGAATCCGGCTTGTGAAGAAAAAATAGAAATGAAAAACAGCTCCACCCAAAAAGGGATACAGCCACGATACGCTTCTATCTGCTTTTCCTCCGAAAGCTCAGAATCAAAGATTGAGGCAGGTCTCCTGGCTCGTTTGACTTTTGCAGGCCTTCTCAGTTCCGAGGAACCAATGGCGGGGATTTGCAAAAGTTGTTTCACTGCAGTGCAGCGAAATTCAAACTTACAGTTGCGGGGACAGCTCCGGTATTGCACCGGATTCCCTTTTAATTCCAAGATCCGAAACGCTCGGGTTGGAAACCAAAATCTGAACAAATGACGCGCAAAATGGCGGGTAAAAAAAGAAGGTCTCCCTATTTTTTTTGAGAGTCCAGCCGTCCCGCTTACCTTGTGTAAAAATTTCTCCTAGGCCTGCATGCATTTGTTTCCAAGCACCAACCAATTCCTACCCTACCGGCTTACTTGCTTGCTGTGTTTGGGATGGGTGCTGCTGCTATTTTCCTGCGGAGAAACGAAAACCGAAAACCTCCTCAAAAAATCGGTGCCCCTTGATTTCGCCACAGGTTTTCAATTGTACCAAGGTGAAGGATTTTGGGAAATCGAAGTCAGCCAAGGCTATGCGGGTTCCTCGGACACCTACCGCTACCTGGTCCTGGACTCTGGCGTGCACCTCAATACCACCGGCTACGATGCCGTGGTGCAACTCCCCATAGATGCGTTGGTCCTCACTTCCACCACCCAGGTCCCCCACTTGGATGCCTTGGGGCAAACCGATCTGCTGATGGGCTTTCCCCAAACTGACTTGATCTCCTCTACCACGACTCGAGCGCGAATTGCTGCAGGAAAGGTGAAGGAATTAGGTTCGGGCCCATCGGCCAACCCAGAGCTGGTGCTCGAACTGCAGCCCGACTGGATCATGATCTCCACCTTGGGTGAAGACCTGCGCTACTTGGATATATTCAAGCAAGCAGGCATCCCTGCGCTCATCAATGGGGAATATGTGGAGCAAAACCCACTGGGGAGAGCCGAATGGATCAAGTTTACCGGGGTCCTTTTGGGAAAATACTCGGAAGCATTGGCCCAGTTTGAACAAATCAAAAAAGACTACCTGGAAGCCGAAGTTCTGGCGAGTTCAATCCCAGAAAAAGACAAACCCAAAGTTCTCAGCGGGGTGATGTACCAGGACATCTGGTATGCTCCAGGAGGAGAAAGTTGGGCGGCACAACTCCTAGAAAAAGCGGGAGGAAGTTATGTTTTTGGGAAAGAAGGCGCAGCTGGTAGCCTACAGCTCAACTACGAGGTGGTACTTGATCAAGGCACTGCCGCTCCGCTTTGGATTGGAGCCGCAGACTTTGCCTCCCTCGAGGAAATGGGAAAAGTCGAACCTCGCTACCAGGCCTTTGCCGCTTGGAAAACTGGGGAAGTCTATACCTACACCGCCAAAAAAGGCAAAACTGGGGGCTTGGAATACTTTGAATTGGGGTATTTGCGCCCCGACCTCATTCTCAAAGACTTGATTAAAATTCTTCACCCCGAGCTATTGCCGGGATACGAACCTTATTTTTACCAAAAATTAAAGAAGTGAAAAGTCCAGAATGCCTTTTCCTCCCTTAATTTTAGCCCATTGCAGTTCCCCAAAAACCAGTACCCTTCTTCATGTCCTCTAGGTCCTTTCTTTTTCCATTCGTCCTCCTCGCCCTTGGCTTGAGCGTTTTGCTCAACCTGAGCATGGGTTCCGTTTGGATCCCGCCAAGCGAGATCCTGTCGGGCTTGTGGACTGGTGCATGGGGGAAGGATTCCTGGGAGCAGATTATCCTCCACTACCGCGCCCCCAAAGCCTTGGTGGCGATTTTTGCCGGCATGGGACTGAGTGTAAGCGGCTTGCAGATGCAGACCTTTTTCAGAAACCCACTTGCAGGGCCTTACGTGCTGGGAGTCAGTTCGGGAGCCGGTTTGGGTGTGGCCTTGCTGATGCTATCGGGAACCGCCTTGGGAATTTCTGCCTTAAGTCTCAACTCATGGATGGTGGCATTGGCAGGCATCCTGGGCGCTGGAGCCATGCTTCTGCTCGTAAGCTTGGTGGCCTGGCGGGTTCGGGATTCGATGACCCTCTTGATCGTAGGCTTGATGGTGGGAAGCGCCGTCTCTGCCTTGGTCGCCGTACTCTCCTTTTTCTCCGGTTCGGAAGCCTTGAAATTATATACCGTCTGGTCCATGGGTAGCCTTGGTGCCTTGAACTGGTCCCAGGTAGGCCTGCTGGGGCTGGTGCTAGGAATCGGATTGGTGCCTGTGGTTTTTTCCATCAAATCCTACAACGCTCTCCTGTTGGGTGAAAGTTACGCCCGCAGCATGGGCATTCGCACCGAGCGTTTGCGCTGGATCATGATTGGCAGTACAGGGATTTTAGCTGGAGGAATTACCGCTTTCTGTGGCCCCATTGCCTTTTTGGGCATCGCCGTACCGCATCTGGCACGCATGCTTTGGAAAACTGCCGACCACCGTATTTTATTCCCTGGCTCCGCGCTGTTAGGAGCGATTTTACTGTTGCTTTGCGATGCTTTGGGCCATCTTCCGGATTGGTCCAGCACCCTTCCCATCAATGCCGTCACCTCCTTGGTGGGGGCACCTTTGGTGATTTCTTTGATCCTACGGAAAAATTTAAGCAAGGATTTTTAGCCATGGCGAACCAACACATCACCTTAGAAGGAATCGGGCTGAGTTTGGGCTACAGTCAGCAGGGCAAGCGGAAGGAGCTCCTTCGTGATCTTTCCTTCCAGTTATACTCGGGCGAACTCACCTGCCTATTGGGCCCCAATGGAGTCGGCAAATCCACGCTGATCAAAGCGATCTTAGGCGACCTCAAACCCTGGGAAGGCAGGCTGATTTTGGACCAACAAGAACTCCATACCTACAGTCTGGAGGAGCGCGCCAAACGCATTGCCGTGGTGCTCAGCGAACCGAGTTACCCCGGCAACCTGACCGTAGGGCAGCTGGTGACGCTGGGCCGTACGCCACATACGAGTTGGGGTGGGAAGCTCAGCACCGAAGACCGAACCTGGGTAGACAAAGCGCTATCCGACACGCGGCTGACTGCGCTGCAGGACGAGCGGCTGGGGGAACTGAGTGATGGACAGCGGCAGAAGGCCATGATTGCACGAGCACTGGCTCAGGATGGAAAGGTACTCGTCTTGGATGAGCCTACTGCCCATTTGGACCTGATCAACCGTCTGGAAATCATGACGCTCTTGAGAGAGATCAGCCAAAAGAAGGAGAAGGCCGTGTTGGTCGTGACGCATGACTTGGACATTGCTTTGGAAACTGCAGACCGGTTTTGGCTGATGAATTGTGGCAGCCCCTTGCACATGGGCAGGCCAGAGGACATCCTTCTTTCGGGGAAAATTCAGGACCTTTTTCCAGGAGAAAAGTACCGTTTTGAGTTGGAGCGAGGCAAGGTGGAACTGGTGCAAGACCCGAACGACCTCTCCATCGAGGGCCCTGCTGCGGGGGTGTATTGGGTGAAAAAAGCGCTCCAAAAAGCTGGGGTACGGGAGTTGCCTGAGCCAATCGTCATTGATCCTGATTTTAGGTTGGCCTATCGAGAAAAAACGTTTACTTCAATCGATGCGCTTTTGCAAGCAATCCAGGCTGAAAAAAACTAAACTCATTCCTCGCAAAAATCTCCCAATGGGCTCAAGGCTCTAATCAAAAATGGGTTGTTTGCACCTCCCAAAACTCTTCTAGATTTAATGCAAAAAAACTGCCTCCTTTCGGAGGCAGTTTTTAACAGCTAAACTCACTAATTTTTTAATCGAATAAGTCAAACTTCAATCCAAAGTTAAATCGTGCATTGTAGAATTCAGATTGCATGGTTCGCGACTGAATCCCTTGGTAATACCTCAAAGGCTGATTGGTTAAGTTGTTTGCTTCCATGAAGAATCTCCATTTGGAAGTAAATGCATAAGAAGCATTTACATCAAGGAAGGTTTGGGTATCGTAATAGCGATCCTCAAAATTCTCTCCGCCGATTTCGTCTAGGTAATCCGAAGCATAGTTTAGGGAAACGCGAATGACCAATTTCTTATTTTCAAAAGAAAGGGAGGCATTAAACATGTTCTCAGCAGTTCCTGGTAGTTGCAGATCATCTCCTTCTCTTCCTTCAATACCTGTAGTGGAAGATTTGGTGAAGGTATGGTTCAAGTAGATACCGAAGTATTTACCTAACTGTCTTTGAATGGAAGTTTCAAATCCATAGACAGAAGCAGTACCTCCATTATCTGGTCTGGTGTACTCTAGATTTGACCCAAACTGTGGCTCCGAATACCCTTGGGTAGTGATGGTATAGACAAAGTTGTCAAGATCCTTGTAGAAACCTCCTAAAGAAAGTAGGCCTACATTCTCATAGTAGCGCTCCGCCATCAAATCAAAGTTCATGGCTGTGGTTGCTTTCAAGTTGGGATTACCACGCTCCAATACCGCATCTTCTGCACTGAATAGGGCATAAGGAACCAAATCAAAATAGTTTGGTCTTGCGATGGTATTGGTCCAAGCAAATCGAATCACAGAGTTGGCATTGGCATCGTATTTCAAGTGTAATCCTGGCATAAAATTGGAATAGCTCTGATCTCCTTTGTCAGAAGACACTTCTTCATTATCCACATCGTAAAGATTTCCAGTGTAGTCAATGGAGGTAGACTCCAATCTCAAACCAGCAATGGCAGAGAATTTTTCAGAAAGCTGATGATCTGCCATTACATAAGCCCCAACGATGGATTCTTTCGCGAGGAAGTTACCTGGAACATAATCTTCCAAGACATCCGTCTCTTCAAATTGTGCTGTATTTTTAAGGTTTAATCCTCCCAAAAACTCAGGAGTCACAAAATTACCTGCTGCATACTGAGCACCTGCAAGGAAGTTGGGATCAGAGTAGTTTCGATTTTGTACGGCTCCAAGGGTTGCTCCAAATGCATTTTTGTCTAGTGGTTCGTATTCAAACAAATTGTTGTCTCTTTCTTTGTTTTTTCCTCTGTAACGAAGACCGAATTGCAACAATCCTTTTTCAGAATAAGGAAGCTTGAAATCCATTTTGGCATTCAAATCTTGGTCAAAAGTATAGCTATATTGTTCGGAAATCGCATTCAATCCCAAACCCTGAGCATCTGACAATTTTGTAAGGATAGCCAATGGCTCTTCTGGATTGGAAACATCCACTTTCACATCACGGTTGGAAGATCGGTAAGAAATGTAACGCTCGTTGGGTCTTTCTTCAGAAGCCTTGGCATAAGTCAAGCTCCAATCCATTTTCAATTTATTGAAGAGGTGGCTACCCCCAAGAGTGGTGTTATATACGCGCTGATCTTCCAATCGTCCTGCTTTCACTCGGTCGTTATCAATACCACCTTTTGTTTGAACTTCTACACGGCCTTTTAGTGCGTACACTCCTGGGCTAGTTTGGGTAAACCTTCCATTATCAAAAGGGCTGGTCAAGCTACTTACACGCATTCTAAAACGGTTTTCCCAATCATCTCTATGGTTGTACATCCCCGAAAGGAATAAGGTATGATTGGCGTTAATCTGGTAATCCAAAGCCAAGCTAGCAGAGCGTCTCACGCGCTGTACGCGGTACTCCCGGATATCAAATTCTTCCAACACCACTCCATTTGTTGATTCGTACCAAACAGCTTCTACGTTGTCTGATCCAAAGTTGTGGTTGTTGTAGGAACCAGAGAAAATGATTCCCAACTTATCATTTGCGATTCGATTACCGATGACCAAACCACCCGTCCAAATAGGTTTGTTGGAAAGCATGTTTACCCCAGAGGCTGCAGTACCGGATATACGAAGTGCATTTGGAGCCTGTCTAGTAACCAAGTTTACAGATCCACCGATCGCATCGGCATCCATATTTGGAAGTACAGCTTTGTTCACCTCTATGGTTTGAATCATATCCGAAGGAATCAAGTCCATCTGCACGTTTCTATTATCTCCTTCAGCAGAAGGAAGACGCTCTCCATTGAGTGTAACTGAGTTCAATTGTGGCGCAATGCCTCGGATGATGATGTTTCTCGCTTCGCCCTGGTCATTCTGCATGGTGATGCCCGGAATTCGCTTTAGTGCATCGCCAATATTGGCATCTGGGAATCGACCGATTTGATCTGAAGAAACCACGTTGGTGATGTTGGCATTATTTTTTTGTTGGTTCAGCGCCTTTGCCTGACCTTTCAAACGATCTCCAAAGATCACTACTTCCTGACCTTCAATCGCCGTTTCACTCATTGTGAATTTAACCGAAATGGTTTGTCCTGCATTCACCTCAACACTTTGAGCAGTAGAAGCATACCCGAGGTATGAAACTTCTACTTCATACGATCCAGATGCCAAATTGATAAATGAAAATTCACCTTTTTGGTTGGTAACCGTTCCATTAGCTGTTCCCTTCAACACCACACTTGCACCTGGCAAGGAGAGATTTTGGGAGTCAATCACTTTGCCTTTAAGCACACCTTGTGCAAAAACCTGTGCACTGAAAAGCAACAGGAAGACAAAAGAAAGAGAGAATTGTACTGTTTTTTTCATGTATTAGTCGTTTGAATTGTTTCTAGATTTAAGTTGTTTCCCTGCCACATCTTCCCATCGGTAGATTTGGAAGGTTTTGTTGTCAGACATGGCTACAAAAATCCCTTTCGGGAATAGGCTCCCCAAAGATCTGCTACTCACTTCAGAGCCATCGCTTTGGTTGGTACTGAGCGCAATTTTTGTAAGTAAGGGATGGTCGTGCGGGTTTTCGGCGGTACCCTCTCGAGGGAAAACCTGAAATAGATTTGCCTGTTGGTCAGATACTAAAATGTATCCAGTCTTTCCGTCAAGGGTGTAGATGGAGATTCCTTCGTGGTCTTCGGTAAATCCGGTGGTCCCAAAAAGAGCCAATTCTGCATTGCCTTGACTGGGTTCAGCGTAGTACTTTCGAATTCCAACCCCTTCATCCGAGTAATAGACATGGCCAAGCTCTGCATCTACTGCAATTGCTTCGATTTCATTTTTGCCAGAGAAATTTCCAAATTTTCGAACCAGACTCAGTTGAAGCCCCGTATCGGTGAGCTGCAGCTCGTACTGCCAGAGGTAGGTTCCATCTGTTGGGCCATTTTTTCGCCCTGCGATCACATATTGTTTACCTGAGATTGGGCTTTTGTAAAGTGCAATGCCCATCAAATCCCGGAATTCGGGACCAACTTCTCCTTCAAAAATTTCGATACCCCCTGGCACCAATTCCTTCATGTCAGGAAGAGAAAAAAAGCGAAGGTTGGAGGTGAGGCGCTCTCCAGTTACCGCAAAATCAATTTTGGTCGCACCCAAGGCAAGTCCATAGCCCACGTCCACATTATTGGGACGCTGAATGCCTCTTCGTACAAGGGAATCAATGACTTTTCCTTGCAGGTTGAACACGTAGAGGGCACCAATGGAATCCTTGTCAGTGCCCAGGATCAAACTTTGACTTGGATCGGTCGGATGTACCCAGATGGCGGGATCATCCGAGTCAAAGTTGACGGTATCCGTCACAAAAGAGGGAGGTATTTTTCCAATCGTCTCCTGCTTAGGAGCGGAACATGAAAAGATACCAGCAACTAGAAAAAAGAATAGAATGCGAGGAAACATGGATAGGAATTAAAGCACAAGTTTATGCTACCCATAAGTCTTAGGCGGAAACCTAGAATTACTAAATCTTTACGATTAGTTGAACTCGTTTGGAATTCTCTAAACTTGAGGTAATCTATGTAGTGCCCACCGTGTCCAAAAAATTAAAAAACAGCATTAAGAGGCGCTGAGCAAGGATAAATCAACTGACTGACTTTACCATTGGTTAACAATTGACTGAATCGGCCGAACCGGACTTTTGTGTAAAAAAGGCTTAAATGAAAGCTGGATCAAACGCTGGTTGTTTCAACACCTTTTGGGTTGAGGCTTGGAGACCAAACTTTTAGTTCGATTGAGGAATTAATCAAAGAGCGTTTAAGCAAGAATTAAAAGATAAAATCAGCCTGATTCGTCGCACAATTTGATTACTTTCATTGGAGGGTAAAAAACAGACCTTGTTGGCCCGAAGGAGTTAAGTCAGGTGAATTTGGATTAAATCAATTTTTTAAGGGGAACTAAAAAGTTAATCTTTAATGTTCCCTTATTGGGAACTTTTTATATTTTTACAGGTGAGAATAATCGCAAAAAAGACGCTTAGAGATTTTTGGCAAATTCATAATGATTGTGAACAACCGCTGAAGTCTTGGTATAAGGAGGCTTCTGAGGCAAACTGGACATCTCCTCGAGATATAAAGAACAAGTACCCATCAGCGAGTTTTCTTCCAGAGAATCGAGTGGTATTCAATATTAAGGGAAACAAATACAGGTTGATTGTGAAGGTCAACTATGATTTTTCTCTAATCTGGATACGATTTATAGGAACTCACGCCGCTTACGACAAAATAAACGCAGCAACTAGCTAATCACATGATCCTTAAAATTCTAAAAACAGCCGAAGAATACGAGGCAGCCTTGAATCGGCTTGAAGCAATTTTTGATAGTAAAAAAGGCGATGATACTGCGGATGAACTAGAGTTACTATCCCTACTCATTGAAAATTACGAAAATCAGCACTTTGTTGTGGACTTACCAGACCCTATTGAAGCCATCAAGTTCCGAATGGATCAATTGGGCTACAAACAAAAAGATTTAGCGAAGGCTTTGGGACAGAAAAGTAGAGTAAGTGAGGTGCTCAATAAAAAGAGAAAGCTTTCCATAGAAATGATTCGCAAACTTCACGAAACGCTGGGAATCCCTTCCGAGGTCCTGATTAGGGACTATTAACGTGGTGTAAATTGCAATTCAATTTGGTATGTCTTGGGAAATTCTCCGAATGGATACAGGCTAATTTGCCCTGCAACCTAGAGCAAACTAAAGGCAATTTATCCACTTTCTCGATTTAAAAATGCCCCCTTCCTCCTATCTTGCGAGTTCAAACTAGCATTAAAATGATGCGACTCGCAATTCTCGCTTCCGGCTCTGGCAGCAATGCTGAAAAAATCATGGAACACTTTGCGCATTCTTCCAAGGGGGAGATTGCTTTGGTGGCCAGCAACAAGGCAGATGCAGGGGTTTTGGCGCGAGCGGAAAAGTTTGGCGTGCCCACGTTTACCTTTTCCCGAAAGGAAATGGAAGCTGGGGTGCTTTTGGCCAAGTTGCAGCAGGAGCAAATTGATTGGGTAATTCTAGCAGGATTTTTAATGAAGGTACCGGATGAATTGATCCGAGCCTTTCCGGAGCGGATGGTCAACATCCATCCTGCCCTACTCCCGAATTACGGAGGCAAGGGCATGTATGGCCACCACGTACACGAGGCAGTGAAAGCAGCGGGAGACCCGGTTTCTGGGATTACCATCCATTTGGTCAACGAGCATTACGACGAAGGAAAGATTATTTTTCAGGCGGCCACAGCCATCGCTCCCAAAGACAGCGCAGAGACCATCGCAGCAAAGGTCCTAGCCTTGGAGCACAAGTACTTTGCGGCAGTGATTGAGGGGTTGTTGTAAATGTAGAAGCTTGAAATTGGAAAAGTAAAAGCTGGTAATAGCGGGGTTGTCCTAGAAGGAGATTTACGGGAATAGACCTCTTTTTTGTTACTTTAACTACAGATTTAGCTTTTTTTGGTTTGGATCTTTAGAAAAAGCTCTTAATTTAAATTTAACTTTTTAGGCTCTTACGGAGCTGGTTTATCGCCTTATTTTTTTGTTCTTGATTCCATTTTTCCAACGCTATGAAAACTATTTTTATAAAATTTGCTGAGTTTCAAAAAAAACATTTTGTACTGTTAACATTCCCTTTTGATTTTGAATTGAAAGAGATGGTAAAGACCCTTGCAGCAGCGGACTGGGAGCCGGCACTGAAAGCTTGGACAATCCCCTATTCTGATGGTGTAATTCCCAATTTACTGTCTATTTTCGAAGGAAAGGTTTGGCTGGACTATTCTGGATTCAAAAAAGTAAAAATCGAGGCCAAGCCAAAGGGATTACCAGCATTGGGTGCGGAATTGGCCCTGGAGATCCAAAAGTTTACTGACTGGATGCGAAACCGAAGATATTCTGAGTCCACGATAAAAAATTATAGCCAAGGAGTTGGACTATTTTTCCGATTTATGGGCAATAGAAATCCTGAACTAATTACCAACGAGGACTTGGAACTATTTCAAAAAGAGTATATAATAAGAAATGGATACTCGGCATCGTTTCAGTCTGGAGTGATCAATGCGGTGAAGCTTTTCTTTTCAAATCGACTGAAGCGAAAACTGGAACTCGAACTAATTGAACGACCGAAACAACCAAGAATTTTACCTCATGTACTACCTAAAGAAGAAGTGAAGCTGATCCTCCAAGCCCATCAAAATATCAAGCATCGTGCCATGTTGAGTTTGATCTATGCATGCGGATTGAGGCGAGGGGAACTATTGAATCTCAAACTTATAGACATCGATTCACACAGAGGAATGGTACGCATCAATCAAGGTAAAGGAGCGAAAGATCGAATGGTGCCAATCAGTGAAAAAGTCCTAGAGCTACTTCGAGAATATTACCGATACGAGAAACCTGGCGTGTATTTATTTGAAGGGCAACATCGGGGAGAAAAATACAATGAGCGAAGTCTTCAACAAGTATTAAAACAGGCATTGGAAAAGACAAAGATCAAGAAGCCTGTAACCTTGCATTGGCTCCGACATTCCTATGCTACTCACCTATTGGAAAATGGGACAGATCTTCGGTATATTCAAGAATTACTGGGACACAATTCAAGTAAAACCACAGAGATCTATACCCATGTAAGTCAAAAAAGTCTTCAAAAAATCCGGAGCCCCTTCGACGACCTTTAAAAAATAAGCGAGACAAACATTCGTCTATTCGGCTAAAAAAGCAAAATACAAGAGATAAAAGTGAATCAATAAACAAGTTGTGCGTCATTGTAACGAACCCCATAATAGAAAAGAAACTGACAGAAAAAATGAAAAATAATATTATACTTTTTACCTTGACTTTCATTTCGTTTTTCGCATTTGGACAGAAACCGAAAGTGAAACCTGTAGAAACTACGAAACCTTTTGTTCTTGGTGTTATTGACGAAATTCAATCAAAAGAACTTACAGAAAAAAGAGTTTTGAATATTTATCTTCCAGAAGGTTATAATCAAAATGACAC
>JBILBQ010000136.1:0-5484 GCA_044353615.1 Algoriphagus sp.
TCCATGTGAAGGATGCGGAATTTAATCCAACTGGAAAGCAGGGCGTCTATGGCGGATTCCAAGGATGGGTGGAGCGTGCAGGCAGATTTAGATCTTTAGGCGATGGCCAGGTTGATTTTGCAGGAATATTTAGCAAACTTTCGCAGTACAATTACAGTGGATGGGCTGTGTTGGAATGGGAGTGTGCGATCAAGCATCCGGAGCAGGGTGCTGCAGAAGGTGCACCATTCATCGACTCACACCTCATCCGAGTTACAGAAAAAGCCTTTGATGACTTTGCCGGTACAGGTGCGGATGAGGCATTTAATAGAAGAGTATTAGGAATTTAAATCGATAACCAAATCAAACCAATGAAACTAAATTTTCTAACATCAAGTGTAGTAGTCCTTCTGGCAGGTTTTGCCTTTTCGTGTGGAGGTGGTGAAAAAACAGCAGAAGCGAGCACTGAAACTGCTACTGCCGAAGCAGCCCCTGTGGAGGTTTCTCTAGAAGACAAATACAAAGACGATCCTGTGTACATCAAGGGATTGGAAAAAGTAAAAGGATCTGATTGTACAGGTTGCCACCAGGTAGACCGCAAACTAATCGGCCCGGCTTATGCCGATGTTGCTGCCAAATATGAAAATACAGAGGCAAATGTGGCCATGCTTGCCAAGAAAGTAATTGCTGGCGGTGTAGGTGTGTGGGGTGAAATTCCAATGGCTGCCCATCCAAATTTGACTGAAGAGGATGCAACCGACATGGTGCGTTATATTTTACTATTGAAAAAATAAGTCATGAAATTTAAAATCATAGCGCTTCTCGCCAGTGCTGCCATCGGAATGGCTTTCGTTCAGGTTGGTAAAGAAGAAAAGCCTATTAAGCCTGCCCAAGAAAACTTAGCAGCCGACTGGACTCCTCTCTTTGATGGAAAGACCTTTGCAGGTTGGTCCAAGTATGGGGGAGGTGCAGTAGGCAAGGCCTGGAAGATTGAAAACGGTGAATTGTACCTCGATGCTGCCAACAAGGCAACTTGGCAAAAAGGTGACGCAGGGGATATTGTCACTGCGGAGGAGTATGAGAATTTTCATTTCAAGTACGAGTGGAAGATTGCTCCTAACGGAAATAGTGGGGTGATTTTTCTAGTGCATGAAGCCAAAGAATATACGTATCCTTGGCAGACTGGTCCTGAGATGCAGGTGCTTGACAATGCCGGTCACCCAGATGCCAAAATCATCAGCCACAGAGCGGGAGATCTTTACGATTTGATCGTGAGTAGTAAGGAGACGGTGAAGCCAGCAGGAGAGTGGAATCAGGCCGAGATTCGAATCAATAAAGGCAAATTGGATTTCTTTTTGAATGGGGTGAATATCGTCTCTACGCAGCTGTTTACCCCGGAGTGGGAAGCATTGATTGCAAAGAGCAAATTCAAGAGCATGCCTGGATTTGGCAAATTCAAGAAGGGCAAAATTTCCCTTCAAGACCATGGCGATGTGGTGCACTTTCGTAATTTGATGATTAAGAAGCTTTAGGAAGTACCCGCCTGCGGCAGGCAGGCGAAGTACAATGTACTTAGTACCATGTACCAGGTACAATGTATTAGAGTCTTTTAGTTAGCCACATAGGCACATAGGGTTTTATTTTCTATGTGTCTATGTGGTTTTTAGTTTTAGAGAGACAAGATGCGAGAACCAAGATATTAGACACATCTAAGTTTTTTTAGAAGCCCGATAAACTGATTGGAATAAAAAAAGCAGGCCGAAAGCCTACTTTTTTTTTGATCCCGCTGGGATTCGAACCCAGGACCCTCCTGATTTAAATCGGGATGCTTCCCGAAATTCTTCGGGACAGGCTTACCAGCTGAGCTACAGAATCGAACTACTTTTTATTTAAAATAAAAAGCGGAAGGTCATTCCGCTTTTTATCGTGATCCTGTCAGGACTCGAACCTGAAACCTACTGCTTAGAAGGCAGTTGCTCTGTCCAGTTGAGCTACAGGACCTGGTGACTACTTCTAGTCAAATAAAGTCGGGGTGGCAGGATTCGAACCTACGGACTTCCCGCACCCTTGCGGGACGCGATACTGGTCCCCAAACTTTTGTTATCAGAGTTCCTTGCAAATTTATTTTGTGACCCCCCTCCCGATATAAATCGGGGTCCCCTACGATAAAAAGCATAAAAAAAGCGGAAGAATTTTCCGCTTTTCAAGTGATCCCGCTGGGATTCGAACCCAGGACCCATACATTAAAAGTGTATTGCTCTACCAGCTGAGCTACAGAATCGAACTACTTTGTATTTAAAATAAAAAGCGGAAGGTCATTCCGCTTTTTATCGTGATCCTGTCAGGACTCGAACCTGAAACCTACTGCTTAGAAGGCAGTTGCTCTGTCCAGTTGAGCTACAGGACCTGGTGACTACTTCTAGTCAAATAAAGTCGGGGTGGCAGGATTCGAACCTACGACCTCCACATCCCAAATGTGGCGCGATACCGGGCTACGCTACACCCCGAAACTTTTGTTGCTAACTCCTTCTGAGTTAGTCTTGTGATCCCGCTGGGATTCGAACCCAGGACCCTCCCGATTTACATCGGGATGCTCCACCAGCTGAGCTCTTCACAAAATTTTAATTAACTCCGTTAAAGTTAACTTGGTGATCCCGCTGGGATTCGAACCCAGGACCCATACATTAAAAGTGTATTGCTCTACCAGCTGAGCTACAGAATCGGTTACTTAATTTCGGTTAATTGAACTTGCTTTTTGAGAGTTCAATGCCGTAATTGGACTGCAAATTTAAGACTCTGAATTCTAAATGCCAAGAATCAATTCCATCTTTCTCATAAAAGTTTCCATATTTTTCCTTCTCCTCTTGCAAAGCATTCATTGTCAAGCGGATGTGCCTCGACTTATGATCGCAGATTCCTTGTTTAACCAGAGAAGTTACAAGGAAGCAATGGAGATTTACGAGGTAAACTTCAAATCTGGGATCTATTCTACCTCCATGATACTCAAAATGGCCTTCATCGCAGAAGGAATTGGAGACAGCGAACGGGCAACCTTGTACTTGAGTAAGTACTATGATTTAAGCCCCAATCCACAGACGATTTCAAAGATCAAAACACTCACAGGACAAGCCGAATTGGCGGGTTATGAAGTGAGTGATGGCATGCGCTTTATCCTTTTTCTGGTAGAGTACAAAGAGATCATCGTCGGAGGGCTCACTTTATTTCTCATCATGTCCTTGATTGGACTTTGGTCCCCAAGAAAAAAATTGAATGAGGGCAGATTTTATGGTCCCTCCATACTACTGATAGGGTTAATATTTGCCACTAATAATTTTCTGAATGGCCCCTCCACAGGGTTGGTTACTTCAAGTCCTACGCTCATTCGCTCTAAGCCTTCTGCCGGTGGTGATTTTGTAGAGCTAGTAGAGCCAGGCCACCGGGTTACCATCAAATCCTCCAAGGATATCTGGTACGAAATCGAATGGAAGGAACAGATTGCCTACATCAAAAAAGAGGATGTGACAAGATTGTGAGGATGAATTGTACTAGGTACCTAGTACTAAGTACAAGGTAGGGATTCTAATTAGGAAGTGAATCCTGCCTGCCGCAGGCAGGCTTCGTGAAATACCATCGAAATACAGATTGAATCCCCTATTTCCCTGAGCTTGCTCAGGCTATTTCTATTGTATTTCCATCGTATTTGTAATTTATTTCTACTGTATTTCCAACAAATTTCTACCCCATTTCCATTGCATTCCTAATTTATTTCTACCAGTCAATCCACTATCTTTGAAATCGTGATGCCTTTCAAAAGTAATGCTTGATTTAATCGATTTATCCCAAGCAGGGATTCTCTGTGGGTTGCTTTCCATTTATGTCTTGCTTCTCAAGAAAAATGCCTTGCGTTCCTATTCGGACTACCTGCTAGCCACCTTTATTTTTTTTCAATGCTGGACTGCAGGAGCCTATGTGTTGATCATCACAGGGGCTGTTCTTGAGGTTCCTTTTTTTTACAAAACGGCCGCGCCCATCAACTTCTTAATTCCCCCCTTGGGCTACTTGTATGTTCGCTCGGTGTTATTCAACGAGAGGAAATGGACAAGCCTAGACCTACTTCACCTCTTGCCCTTCGCAATCTTTTTGGTCAGCTACCTGCCCTTTTTCTTGAGCACTTCTGCATTCAAAGTGGAAGTCATTGCAGAGTACTTGCGGGATCAAAACTCGGCGGTAACCCGTTCTCTTGGCCTAATTCCAGAACCAATCTTCCATTTTTCCCGTGCTGGACAAACTATTCTCTATTTGAGTGCACAATGGTGGCTGATCTTCACGGTTCATAAGCGGATGAAAGATCAGGCCATGGAAAGTCAAATCCAGGTGGTCCTTCGGTGGTTAAAGATTTTTACAGGTGCCAATACGCTCAATTGGATGGGTTTTCTCTTGGTTATTTCGTTGTACCTTCTTGGATTAAATATTTTTGAGGAGAGCCTACTCAACTTGCTTCCTACAGTTTTGCTAGGTTTTTCTTTTTTCCTGATTGGCGCTTATTTGCTGATTCATCCCCAAGTTTTGATTGGATTGCCCTTTGTACGTCAGGCTGAGTCAAACTTAGAAATAGTGGATCAGGAAGATGCTAAGACTCCTTTTTGTGTAGAAAATTATGCGCAAGAGATTGTTATTTTGGACCATTATTTTGTCTCCAGCAAGGCCTATCTTCAGCCCAACCTGACCATAAGTGAAGTGGCAGTGGCCACAGGACTTCCGGTGCGGGAACTCTCTTACCTCATCAATGCATATCACAAAAAACGATTCAGTGACTATTTGAATGAAATGCGTATTGCCCATTTTCTTACCCAGGTAGATGCTTCCACGCTAGACAATTTTACGATTGAATCCTTAGCCTTGTCAGCTGGATTTTCTTCACGAAGTTCCTTTTACCGTGCGTTTAATCGGTTTTACGGCTGCACTCCTTCTGACTATCTGCGAGGCAATGTAGCCAAGGAATAGCTTCCACGGCCTGTTTTTTGTCTCAACTACGGAACATGAGAGTTATTTCTCTTTGATTTAGCCCTACCTTAGCAGTCTAGAGAGTTACTTTTGGAAATGATTTCCAAATTCAGCTTTTGCATAATTCAAAAGGCTTCGGCAGCCGTATTTTTTGTGGGAACATTTTTCTTTACCCAGCAGCTGCAAGCACAACAGGCTACCCTTTCCTCAGGAGGTAATGGCAACGGAACTGGTGGTTCCTTTGCTTACAGCGTTGGACAAACTGTATACACCGCTCAATCGAATAGCACAACCTCCTTTTCCAAAGGGGTGCAGCAAGGCTTCGAAATCTTCCTTGTTACTGGAATTGAAGATGAGGACAGGGTTGGTTTGGCAGCTACTGTTTTTCCCAATCCGACATCCAACTACCTCACTGTCGAGATAAAAAATTACAGCTCGGAAACCGCAATGGAGATTTTTCTTTTTGATGCTAAAGGACAGCAGGTGCTCCGACAGCAAGTG
>JBILBQ010000137.1:0-5436 GCA_044353615.1 Algoriphagus sp.
AATTTTCGATATTAATTCAATTATCTTCACTGCATTCACGCTTTCAACCTAGAATAAAAACCCATTCGATGAACGCTAAAGAAATAAATTACGAACTGGAAAAAAACATGGAGGTCATCTCGCAATTGGATGATTTCGTTGGCCATGCCGTAGATACCGTCCTTGTGGATCCGGAAGACTGCTGGCAGCCGTCTGACTTTTTGCCCGACTTTGCCAATCCAGAGGCGATGGAAGATGTCAAGCTTCTCCAGCAACGAGCTGCAGGCATACCAGATACGGTCTTAACTTCTTTGGTGGGCAACCTAGTTACGGAGGAAGCCTTACCTTCCTACCAAACCTATTTCAACCTGTTGGAAGGAATCAATGTAGAGCGAAGCTTGCTCTCCCCATCCGGATGGGTACGTTGGTCCAAAGCTTGGACTGCAGAAGAAAATCGCCATGGTGACCTACTGAACAAGTACCTGTACCTGACTGGCAGAGTAGATATGCGTGCTGTAGAGCAGACTATTCACCGATTGATCACCAACGGCTTTGACCCTAAGTCGGATTCCGACCCCTATCAGGCCATGATTTACACCTCCTTCCAGGAGCGAGCCACTAAGATTTCACACGTGAATACCGGCAAACTTGCAGACAAAGCAGGAGATCATGTCCTGTCAAAAATCTGTAAAACCATTGCTGGGGACGAGGCGAGACATGAAAAGGCTTACAAAAGCTTTATGTCAAAAATTTTCGAAATCGATCCAAGTGGAGCAATAACTGCATTTGAAAAAATGATGCGGAAAAATATCGTCATGCCTGCTGTCCTCATGGGCGAAGGAAGTAGCCGCCCAAGCATCTACAAAGACTTTTCAGAAATCACCCAAAAAATAGGCGTTTATACTGGCTGGGATTATGCACGCATCATCGAGCACCTGGTAGATTTCTGGAAAATAGAATCCCTAACTGGACTAGATTCTGCTGCAGCCAAGGCGCAAGACTACCTAGCCAACTTAGCGGATCGCTACATGAGACTAGCGGATCGAATCAAAGCACCAGATGAAGTCAGCCTAGCCTGGCTAAAATAAAACACCAAGTCCTTCCCTGCGAAGGACTTTTTTTTGCATATTTCCATTGTTTCCTCCCCATTTTGAATGAAATATTTCCTACTACTTCCTGCACTGGTGTTTGCTTGCCTTGGTACTTCCTTGGCCCAAAATACCCAAATTAATTCCGAACGGCTGCAAAAATCGCTCAGCACCCTTGCCAGCTATGGCAAAAATGAGAAGGGCGGATCAGACCGGATCGCCTACTCCATCCACGACATTGCTGCTCGACCCTTTATCAAGCAATTGCTCGCAGATGCAGGCTTGGAGGTGTCTGTCGATTATGCAGGGAATATCATCGGCCGAAAAGCAGGAAAAAATCCTACGCTAAAGCCCATCAGCATGGGCTCGCACATCGATGAAGTTCCCAATGGAGGGGACTACGATGGCCCTGTAGGTGTACTCGGTGCCATAGAGGTGGTGCGAACACTACAGGAAGCGGGAATCCAAACGGAGCACCCACTAGAAGTGATTGTATTCACCAATGAGGAAGGTGGAGTCATAGGCAGCCGGGCAGTCGTTGGAGGCTTAAGCGATGCTGCACTTCAAGCAAAAAGCAATGCAGGCATGACTCATGCGGAAGGCATTCGGCTCTTGGGTGGAGACCCAAGCAAAATTTCCAGTGTAGCTCGTGCTAAGGGAGATATCGCTGCATTTTTGGAGCTCCACATTGAGCAGGGAGGCAACCTGGATACCAAAAAATTGGATATTGGTGTAGTAGAAGGCATTGTCGCCATCGAATGGTGGGAATTCACCTTCAAGGGCAAGGCCAACCATGCTGGGACTACCCCCATGGATGCACGGAAAGATCCCCTACTGCCTGCAGCCCGATTTATCTTGGCCGTAAATGAAGTCATCACCCGAGATGCAGGGCGGCAAGTGGGTACCGTAGGAAAGATTCAAGCCTTTCCTGGCGCAGGCAATGTGATTCCTGGTGAAGTAAAACTCAACTTGGAAATTCGGGATTTGTCCTCCGAAAAAATCTGGAAACTCTATGCTGAATTGGAGGCGATTGCCAAGCAGCTTGCGCAGGAAAGTGGCAGCAGCCTAGCCATCCAACACATCGAAGTGGCCAGCAAACCCGCCCTTGCAGACCCGGAAATTCGGAAAATTATCAAGCAGGAAGCAGAGAAATTAGGAATGACCACACTTAGTCTACCCAGTGGCGCTGGGCATGATGCACAAGAAATGGCTCGGATTGCGCCCATGGGTATGATTTTTATTCCAAGCAAGGACGGTATCAGCCATGCCCCGGAAGAATATTCCAGTCCAGAAGCCATCGCCAATGGAGCCAGGGTACTGTTGCAGACCCTCCTGGAACTGGATAGACGACTTGCTAAGCAATAATCAACTGTCGATGATGTCCTGCGAAATCAGGCGATAGAGTTCAGCAAGCTGCTCGTTATATCCCAAAAAATGATGGTGCGCTTCTAGCGTTTCATAGTCCTCCCGAATAGCAGGACCGGTTTGTGCCTTCTTGGCCCCCAGCTGAAGGCTTTTGGAGATGGATTCAATGATTAAAGGCTTGAGGAGCTCTGGATCAAGCCCCTGCCGATGGAGGATATCTTCGGCAATTCGAAGCATGTGATTCGTAAAGTTACTCGCGAAAACAGCCGCTACATGTACCGCTTTCCGGTCCTTGTGCAGTAGCGGATACACGAAGGGAGAAAGGGTTTTTGCCAGTTTCTTGAGCAGTTGCAACGTTTCCTCATCCTCAGATTCCAAGAGAAAAGGAACTTCCTCAAAATCAACTTTCTTGCCCTTGGTGAAGGACTGTAAGGGATAAAATACACCTACATAGCTGGCCGAACTCTGGGAAAGCACCTCCAAGGAAATGGCTCCAGAGGTGTGTACAAGGATACTTCCTTCAGGTAGAATTACCTGATCTGCCACATCTGCAATCGCATCGTCCTTGATGGCTAAAATAAATAGTTGCGCTTTACTTTCCGAAAAATCAAGGTCATCCTTCGGCGAGGCACTGTAAATCCGCTCGGTGATTTCCTTGGCTTTATGCAACTCTCGCGCATAGACTTCCGTGACTTCATGGCCTGCATCTTCCAATGCTGGCGCCAAATTCCAAGCCAAATTGCCTGCACCAAGGATTGCTATTTTCAACTTCATGGAGAAATTAAGTCAATTTTCAGGAAAAGAAAAAGCCATTCCCTAGTACGGGAATGGCTGTAATTTAATTTTTATCGAATTTTAAATGTGCAGCGCTCGGTTGTCCGTAGCTGCTAAACAGGCTTCTTTGAAGACTTCGGTGTAGGTCGGGTGCGCATGGGACATTCGAGCGATGTCCTCCGCAGAAGCTCTAAATTCCATCGCTACGACTGCCTCTGCAATCATATCTGCCGTTCTTGGACCAATCATGTGTACACCAAGAATCTCATCTGTACTTGCATCCGCCAAGACCTTGACCATCCCATCCGTGTCCATGGACGCACGGGCACGGCCAGAAGCCAAGAAAGGAAACTTACCCACCTTGTAGGCTTTTCCCTGCTCCTTCAGCTGCTCTTCGGTATAGCCTACAGCAGCCACTTCTGGCCAGGTGTACACCACTCCAGGGATCAAGAGGTAGTTAATGTGTGGCTTTTGCCCAGCGATGGTCTCTGCCACAAATACGCCTTCCTCTTCCGCCTTGTGCGCAAGCATCGCGCCCTTCACTACATCGCCAATCGCGTAGATATGGGAAACAGCCGTTTGCAGGTGGTCATTTACTTCAATTTGTCCTCTTTCGGTAATCTTAACTCCCGCAGCAGCAGCATTTAGGCCATCTATATACGCCTTTCGACCAATCGATACAAGCACATAGTCACCCTTGATTTCTACGGTCTCTCCCTTTGCATTCTCCGCTTTTACAACCACTTCTTTTCCGAGGTTTTCTACCCCAGTCACCTTGTGCTTGAGGAAAAACTCAAAGCCAATTTTTTTCAACGATTTCTGAAGTTCCTTGCCCAAGCTTTTGTCCATGGTAGGAATGATGGAGTCCATGTACTCTACCACCGAAACCTTGGCGCCTAGTCGTCCATAGACAGAACCCAGTTCCATGCCAATCACCCCGCCTCCGATGACGATGAGGTGCTTGGGAATTTCCTTCATCTTAAGCGCCTCCGTAGAAGTGATTACTCGCTTCTTATCTATGGTAATAAATGGAAGACTTGCTGGCTTGGAGCCTGTGGCAATGATGATATTTTTTCCTTGAATATCGGTCGCCGAGCCATCAGCTTTGGTCACTTTGACGGTGTGGGCATCGACAAAAGATCCAAGTCCATGGTGGACATCCACCTTATTTTTCTTCATTAAAAACTGAATCCCATCCACATTTTGGGTGACCACCTCGTCTTTGCGGGCAATCATTTGGGGAAGGTTGATTGCAAGGCCTTTCAGGTCGATGCCGTGCGTAGCAAAGGTATGCGCTGCATTGTGGTAATGCTCTGAAGAGTCCAACAAGGCCTTGGATGGAATGCAACCCACATTCAAGCAGGTGCCTCCAAGGGTGGAATATTTCTCTACCAAGGCTGTTTTCATCCCTAGCTGTGCAGCTCGAATGGCTGCTACATAGCCCCCTGGGCCCGATCCGATTACGATTACGTCGTACATTTTTTTAGAGTTTAGAGTTTAGATCCAAGAACCAAGACTCTATCGTCTCGTTTCTTGGCTCTTGCTTCTTGATTCTTGCCTGCCTACCGCAGGCAGGCTTCTTTGTTTAAACGCCAAACATCAACCTCGTCGGGTCTTCGAGCAATTGCTTTACCCGAACTAGGAAGCTCACAGACTCGCGTCCATCGATGATGCGGTGATCGTAAGACAAGGCCAAATACATCATCGGTCGGATGACCACCTGCCCGTTTTCAGCAATCGGTCTTTCGACAATGTTGTGCATACCCAAAATCGCAGATTGCGGCGCATTGATGATTGGGGTAGACATCATGGATCCAAATACCCCACCGTTGGTGATGGTAAAGGTTCCTCCTGTCATCTCCTCGATGGAAAGCTTGTTGTCACGAGCCTTTCCAGCCAAACGCACAATCTCTTTTTCAATTTGATCGAAAGAAAGGTTTTCCGCATTTCGGATGACTGGTACTACCAAGCCTTTAGGAGCCGATACAGCTACAGAGATATCACAGAAGTCATGGAAGACCATTTCATTCCCATCGATTTGCGCATTGACAGCAGGCCATTCTTTCAAGGCTACACAAACTGCCTTGGTAAAGAAGGACATAAATCCTAGGCCTACGCCATGCTTTTCCTTGAACTGATCCTTAAACTTAGATCTTAGGTCCATGATAGGCTTCATATTGACCTCATTGAAGGTGGTCAACATAGCTGTTTCGTTCTTTACTGCCACCAA
>JBILBQ010000138.1:0-5428 GCA_044353615.1 Algoriphagus sp.
GGTGCTTCTGCGTTGATGCAGGGCTTGGCAGATGGATACTTTGTAGTTCCTTACACTGTAGGCGATTATTTAGCGCAGCTTGCTCCAAAGCCAGTGGATGATACGCATCCGGAATTCGCCAGAATTAAGGAAGAAGTTCAAGGTCGTATCAATACGCTTTTAACCATCAATGGTACCAAGCCTGTGGATTATTTCCACAAGCGTTTGGGTAAAATCATGTGGAATGAGTGCGGTATGGCCCGAACTGCTGAAGGACTCAAAGGTGCTAAAGCGGAAATCCAAGCCTTGAAAAAGGAATTTTGGTCCAATGTGAAAGTTATGGGTACCAACGAAGAACTCAATCAATCCTTGGAGAAGGCCAATCGAGTAGCGGATTTCTTGGAACTGGGAGAATTGATGGTGGATGACGCACTCAGCAGAAACGAATCTTGTGGAGGACACTTCAGAGAAGAATACCAAACTCCTGATGGGGAAGCCCTTCGTGACGACGAAAATTATGCCTATGTGGCTGCCTGGAAATACCTAGGAGAAGGCCAAGAGGAGGAACTTGTCAAAGAGGAGCTGGTCTTTGAAAATGTCAAACTTACTCAGCGTTCATATAAATAATTTGTAGGCAATCAGCTCAAAAGACTTTGTCCTTTTCAATTAAAACGAAAATCAAAGTCATTGACCTCATATAAACTAGCGTAGACAGATGAAATTGACTTTAAAAATCTGGAGACAGAAAAATACAGCGGATAAGGGTGGATTTGTGACCTATGTAGCTGACCATGTTTCCAAAGACATGTCTTTCTTGGAGATGTTGGATGTATTGAACGATCAACTAACTGAAAAGGGCGAGGATCCAGTACACTTTGACCACGACTGCAGAGAGGGTATCTGTGGCATGTGTTCGCTCTACATCAATGGCAAACCTCATGGACCACTGCAGACCACTACCTGCCAGTTGCACATGCGTTCCTTCTCTGATGGAGAGACCATCACCATTGAACCCTGGAGAGCTAAGGCTTTTCCCGTAGTAAAAGATCTTGTAGTCAACCGTTCTGCCTTTGATCGAATCATTCAAGCTGGAGGCTACGTGTCTGTAAATACTGGAGGAGTTCCTGATGCCAACGAAATTCCAATCCCAAAGATAGTGGCCGACTTGGCTATGGACGCAGCCCAGTGTATCGGTTGTGGAGCCTGTGTGGCTGCTTGCAAAAATGCATCTGCAATGCTGTTCACCTCGGCTAAAGTTTCTCAGTTGGCCTTATTGCCTCAAGGACAGGTGGAGCGCAAAAATAGAGCTGAAAAAATGGTGGCTCAGATGGATTCCGAAGGCTTCGGTGCTTGTACCAATACAGGTGCTTGTGAGGCAGAATGTCCAAAAGGCATTTCCATTACCAACATTGCACGCATGAACCGAGAATATTTCTCTGCTGTGGTCAGTAGCGATAACATGTAAGATCAGAAGCACTTCAAACGAAAAAGGGTCAGATTTATCTGGCCCTTTTTCGTTTGTTTTCTATTCTTAGTTCATCTGATTGATCCATTCTCGAATCAAGGCTACCCCTTCCGCATGGATGCTGGTTCGCCCAATCTCTGGCATGGCTACTCCCATTTCTGTAGAATTCATACGATGCAGCAGAATAGATGCATCCGCCTGACCTGGAACGATATCGTAGGTGTGTTTACCAGATCCCTTTCCTGCCGCAACTGGGGTTTTGAATACTCCAAGCTTCAAGGGGTCTTGCTGTCCATAGGTGAGGAAAAGTCCAGAAGTACTGGCAGGACCTTCGGCTCGATGGCAGTGGGAGCAGTTGATGTCTAGGTATGCCATGGCCCGATCGTTGAGGGTTTGGCTTTGATCCTCGTAGTTGACTAGGGAAGGATGTGCTGCTTTGCCTAAGAACCCTTCAAGCTTTCCAAGTTTGGCCCAATGTGCCAATTGGTTTTCCGATCCTTCTGCAAAGGTGATCGCATGGTTGAGGTGCCTGGTTTGCACGCCCAAGGGTGCTAAGGATTCATTTTTGTTGTGGCAGCTCTTGCACTGGTTTTTGTTGGGAACGAGGTAGTTGATGACCTGGTCTTCACCTGCTTGGTTGATAAAGCGAACTTCCTTCTCAGCGCCCACCACCTTCAAGACAGCATCTGTTTGGGAATCATTCCAGACGTAGGGATAGGCTTGCCAGCCGTTTTCCTCGTGGATCATTAGGCGGGTTTCGATGATTCTGCGCTCCCCTTCTGGATTTCGAAAATCGCTGGGGTAGTAGAAGTTTTTTATCAGGATTGTGCCCTGCGGCAAATTCAGTTCTTCTCCGGCTATGACGGCCTTTTCGCCTTCAGGTAGGTAAGCAAATCGACTTTTGAGGGCATAATCTGTAAACAAGGAAGAGGCAGGCTGGTACGAAATCACTGCTTCGCTGGGAGCTAATTGTGAGAGTTCTCCTTCAAAAAAACCATAGGTCGAAAGTCTTCGGTAGGGAAACTTCCCTGAAGCTTCTTCAGGAGCCAAAATTTCTTCCGGTGCAGTGGCCTGTACTTCTTCTTTCTGTTCGGGTTGGCAGGACCAGAGCAGGGAAAGGAAAAGGCTGGCAACTGCCCATTTTGAAAAATTGGGAGCGGACTCTTTCATAATCACAGCGCTTTTGAATGAAGGAGAAGCAATGAGCTTAGCCCAGCAGGGGAAGGCTTGCAATTCTGAAAGGGTGCATAGTCCTCAAATGCATCGATCTTGTCTTCCCCTTCCATGAGGTAAAAACGCGTAAAGCGAAGGTCCTTGATGCTTGGCTCTTGGATGCAGATCCGCATGGGATTGGAATAAATGGAGGTGGCGAGGGACTCGTCCCAAATCCCATCGTAGATGATGTCTTGGGTTTTTAACCAACCATGGGCGTTGTAGATGCTGACCAACTGTCCCAATTCTCGGGTAAGATCAGGGAGACTGCTCCAAGGTCCACGATCGTATTCGTTGTCGTGCAGAGAGATGTCTGTGGTGTAGGGAGACCAGTTGGGAGCCTCGGCAGGGAATCCAGTAACCTGGTAGCTAGAAATAGCCACACCATAGGTTTTGTTTCGTAGGATGCGGTTATTAAAGATTTCCACTTCCTTGGCAGCTAGGAGCACGATGCCCGAACCTGGGGGGATCATGGTTACGGTATTGCCATTGGGGCCATCACCGATGGGAGTTGCAAAGTTCTCGTGGTTGTTGTCAATGATGTCGTTGTCGTAGATGCGGGTTTGCCGACCATCAGCTTTGGGTAGACCAGGAAGGTTGAATACCAATATTCCTCCTGCGTTGTCTCGGGCAGTATTTCCATAGACTTCAGCTCGGTCACAGTTTTCGATTTCAATACCTGCTACATTGCCGAAGGCTAGGGAGTTCTTCACCACAATGTCTTCGGATTGGCCCACGTAGATGCCTGCATCTTTGGAGTGCGAGGCGATGCATTCGTCGATGACCACATTTTTGCATTGTACTGGATAGATAGCATAAGTGCCATTTTTTGATTTATCCCCGTTGGTCCAGGTGACATTGATCTTTCGAAAGGTGATGCCATCCGTATGCTGTGCTTTGATGCCATCTCCAGGAGCATCCTCAATGCTCAGCTCTTCAATGGTAATGTCCTTGCCTACTATTTTCACCCCTTCACCTCCAGATTTAAGATTTCTGAAGGAAAGTACGGTTTGATCCATTCCATCTCCATGGATGCGGATGGCAGTTTTGTTGTCTAGGATTAGCTGCGTCTTAAGTTCGTAAAACCCTGATGGGATATGGATGGTACTCGAATCTTCTGCTAGAATAAACGCTTCCACCAAAGCATCCACTTCTTCCACTGTGGCGCGGCGCAAATTGGAACTATCAAAAGTTTGTTCGTTTGATTCTGAACCGCAGCTCAAAATGAGGAGTGGCAAAGAGAAAAAGAGAAGGGATCGAATCATGCTGCGTACTGTTTGCACCTTCAGGAGGGTCTTTAATCTTTGCTGGACACATGATTTTTGGGTTCAGCGGGGCAAAGAATTTAAACCGAACTTAGGTTGATTTGGGTTTGTAAGAATTGATTGGGGAATTTGGGAAAAAATGGGAGGGAATCCAAATATTAGCTATTCAGGTGATTTGTCTAGAAGTTGATTTTAAGTGATTTCCACTTGGGTTCACAGAATAAAAATCCATCTCCAGCTAGATTTTCACATTTCTTGTTTTAGTTTTAAGAAACAATAATCACCCTTACTATGAAAAAAGTTCTTTTGCTTATCGCATGTTTAATTTTCGCAGTTTCCGCACAAGCTCAACTAGGGGTGCGTGCAGGTCTTGGTTCCGCCAACTTCTCCAATAAAGGAAGCATGCGAGACTATACTTCCATTATTCGACCTCACCTTGGCGCCTATTATGGTATTCAGGCAACCGAAAAGTTAACGGTAGAGCCAGGTCTATTTTTTTCAGGCAAAGGATTTAAAACCGTTCCACTTGGCACCACTCAAGAATTCCAAGAAAGTTTGAGTTACGTGGATATTCCTGTGTTGGTTCGATATGCTGTGAATGAAGATTTCAATGTCTTTGCGGGTCCTCAGGCAGGATTTCTACTTGCTAGAACCTATACCAAAGGAAGTGAAAAAATCACCGACACCGCACCTGTAGGAGGGTATGAAATTGGTGGCGTTATGGGAGTAGGATACCAGTTGACCACTGAACTCAATCTCCAAGTAAGCTATGATTTTGGGATTGCACCTTTCAAATACTTTCAAGCTGACGTAAATAACTCCGTATTGAAACTCTCACTAGGGTATACGCTTCCTTCGAAAGCAGCGAAAGAAAAAACGGAGCAGGAGCAATAGGGCACCGTTTATTTTTTCAATCGATCTGGATTGTCTTGAATAAAGGATTTCCATCCCTCATTTCTTCCACGCGTTTGCAACCTACCTTCGTGAAAGTGGTGGCATAGCGCTACTGCCAGCGCGTCAGTGGCATCCAATAGTTTGGGGAGTTCTTCAATGCCGAGCAGTGTTTGAAGCATCGCTGCTACCTGCTCTTTGGAAGCATTTCCATTTCCCGTTACGGATTGTTTCACCTTTTTTGGGGAGTACTCTGTAATGGGGATTTCTTTGGAAAGAGCTGCTGCCATCGCCACCCCTTGTGCACGGCCTAGTTTGAGCATGGATTGTACATTGACTCCAAAGAAAGGGGCCTCCAGGGCTACAGAATCAGGGGCAAACTCATCCAAAATACCTGAAATTCGCTCAAAAATTTTCTTGAGCTTCAGTTCGTGTGTCTCGTATTTTTTGAGGTGAATGACCCCATATTGAAGGATCTTGTATTTCTTTCCTTCGGTCAAAATCAAGCCATAACCCATCACAGTAGTTCCTGGATCAATTCCTAAAATGATTTTTTCTGTTGGAAGTTTATTTTCAGGGGCTTTCACGAACCCAAGTTAAGGGAAATACAGGTGAA
>JBILBQ010000057.1:0-17164 GCA_044353615.1 Algoriphagus sp.
TCAGAAACCACCACCTTTATGATTCATTCCGAACACCTAACCGACTTTCAAGGAAAGCCCGTGTACCGCTATGTATTGGACAACGGCACCATGCAAGTGGAACTCTCCAACTTTGGAGGGCTTGTATGCAAAATTATAGCGCCAGACCGGGACGGGAAGCAGGAGAATGTGGCCTTGACTTTGGATCGAGTAGAAGATTTTTTGTCTAAAGAAAATCCTTTTTTTGGTGCGACCGCAGGAAGAGTGGCCAACCGAATTGCGAATGCCCAATTCAAATTGGATGGAAAGACTTATGACCTGGCTAAGACCAATGGAGATAATCACCTCCATGGAGGAAAGGTTGGGTTTGACAAGAAGGTGTGGACTCCTGAAACCTACTCCACAGACTCCACGGTAGGGGTCAAGATGACCTACCTCAGCGTAGACGGGGAAGAGGGCTATCCAGGCAACCTGCAAACGACACTCTGGATGGAACTTCGCGCGGACAATACCTTGCGGATTCGATTTGAATCGACCGCGGATCAAGCCACCTTGGTCAACTTGACCAATCATACCTACTTTAACCTCGGCGGCATGAAACGCGATGTATTGGATCACGAAATTCAATTTTGGGCAGATGCCTACACGCCCATCGACGAGGAGCTAATTCCTACGGGAGAGGTGAAAGATGTAGCGGGTACTCCCTTTGATTTCCGATCACCAAAAATCTTGGGGGACCAAATCGCTGCAAATGGAGGAGGCTTTGATCACAACTTCGTGACCAAAAGGGAAAAATCAAGCGAAATGAAGCCCATAGCCCGGGTGCTTCACCCCGAAAGCGGCCGCGTCCTAGAGATGTACTCGGATAATGTGGGTGTTCAATTTTACACGGGAAATTTTCTAAGCAAATTTCCAGGTGCAGGGGGTCAAGCCTACGACATTCATTGGGGCTTTTGTCTTGAATCTCAAAATTGGCCCGATGCCATCAATCATCCCAACTTTCCAAGCCCTGTACTTCGGACTGGGGAAACCTACACGCATACCATCGACTACCGCTTTTCGGTAGAAGATTGAGTTGATTGTCTTTTCCCCGAGGGATACAAAAAAGAACCTTTGGGCTTTAATTTTCGTCTTCCTGCAAGTCAAGCTAATTCGGCTTGGGCAAGGATTCATTTAGACATTCATCTTAAAACAACAACATGGGATTATTTTCAGCTCTTTTAGGAAACGCTGGCGCAGTGAGCCAGGAAGAATTAATCAAAAAATACGGTCAATTGCTCACCGAAGGAGAGCAGATAGAATTGGGGTTTAAGCTGGTTCGAGACACCTTTATTTTTACGAATAAGCGTTTGATTTTGGTAGATATCCAAGGGATTACGGGGAGCAAAACCGAATACACCTCCATCTCCTACAAGAGTATTTCTAGGTTTAGTATAGAGACTGCCGGCACCTTTGAACTGGATGCTGAGCTAAAGATTTGGATTTCTAGCGAGGCGCTACCCAGCATCAAAAAGCAGTTTAACAAGTCCGTGAATGTCTACGAAGTACAGCGCGTCTTGGCGCATCATGTGCTGAAGTAAGTTCGAGAGGAGCCACAAGGAAAAGCTCTCCGCCGCAGCGGAGAGCTTTTTCTTTTTCAACCAGTCGATTAGGGAAGCGGTCTATTTTTCAGTTTTTTGTAGTTTTAAAAGTATAGTTTAACAATATGGCAATGAAGAAGACTTGGCTTGATAAATTGAATGAAACTAAAGAACCAAAATTAAAAAGAATTGATATTGACTTTGCTGATATTCCAGCAGGGAGTAACATGTTTATTGCTACGCCAAAAATCATAGACATGTATATTCAGGAAATTGGGGTTGGAAAGCGAGTTGACACAAAAACATTACGGAAAGACCTTGCTATAGCGCATAATGCTGATTACACTTGTCCAGTAACTGCGGGTATATTTTTGCGAATTGTGGCAGAAGCAAATTATGAGAAGTTGCAACAAGGAAAAAATGTTGAAGAAATCACCCCTTTTTGGAGAGCGATTGAACCGAATAGTGTTTTGGCCAAAAAACTTACCTTTGGACAAGATTTTTTACTGCAACAAATTGAAAAAGAGAGTGCATACTGAAATTTTTAATTGAACTTCCTGAATTTTTTCACGAGGTTCAAACCTATAATTTCCTGATATTGGCAAGTTCAATAATTGTTTTTTGGGTACAACATCCGACAAGAGAGGGACACTTTACAAAAGAAAAATTTAATATGACAAATAGTTTTGACAACAGTTTGAATGCTTGCAAGATAACTAACACAGACGCCGGGGTTCACCTTGTAGCAAACGCTAAGACTGATTTCATTTGTAAGTACAAGGAATATATCAAAGATGAAGCTTCATTTTTTTATATCGAAAAGACTGGTGATTTTACAATCAAAGCAGAAGTTGAAACAAAAGGAAACTTTGCCTACGATGCAGCTTTCTTAATGGTGAGAGAAACAAAAACCCGTTGGATAAAATTAGCGGTTGAGCTGGGCGTTGACACAAAGTACAATGTTGTGTCAGTAATCACAGACAATTGGTCGGACGACGCAAATGGTGAATTAATCCCATCAAACAAATGTTGGTTACGAATAACTCGCAAAAATGATTTTTGGGGTCTTCATTATTCCCTCAATGGTGACAAGTGGAGGTTTGTTCGTTGTTTTGGTTTAGACCTTCCTTCTACTGTAAAAGTTGGATTTGGAATACAAGCACCATTAGGGGACAAATGCGAAGGGAAATTAGATTTTATAACCTTAAGCGAGGATAGTGTCAAAAATTTTAGAGATGGTAGTTAATTCATTTATAACTGGACTTAAAATAAAAGAATTAAAGATAATTCTACCCAATAAATTACATTAAAGGAGTTTGTCAATTATGAAATCAGGCCTTATGGTTACTTGGATTTACAAGTTCAACCAATTAAAACGGCTGCAACATTAGACCTATTAAGGGTGCCACACTAGACAAGCCATCCGCCAACGCGTACGACTATTTCTTTATCCATCAGTGCGTTAGTCTAGTTGCTTCTTTTCTTATTATCATCAATGCAACAAGCAAATTTGGAACCCAACAAATCCAAGCTAAATAAGGGTAGAATGTTTCAAATGGAATACCGCTCCCAAAACCAATACCAAGTCCAATTCTCAAGGTAACTGCTGCAAAAGTCAATGCGAAGTTTACAATCATCCAATGATAATGGGCAACAATCATTTTACGGATTATTGAAGAGTATGCTTTATAGCCTGTGAAAATCCACAGAACTGCCAAAAGTCCAAACCCTAAATGTGAAATTGTTCCTCCAAAAGAAAATTGAGCCATGTATAAACCTGAAAGCCCCCCAATTAAAACGCACAATAAATACACTTTACCTATGAATCTGTGTAAATGAGTTTTTGTCGTTCTAAATTTTTCATTGAACTGAAATGGTCCCAATAACAATGCAATCAAAGAAGGAAATATATGAAAGTAAATTCCAATGGAGTGTAATTTAAAATTTGCCTTCATTATTGGATGAACAGCAACACCAAGTTCAAGAAAAGCATAAATGATAAAAGCGTATAGGCTAATGAAAACTGAGCCAACTGTAATTATCGATTTATATATTTTATTCATCTTGTTTTTTGAACAAAACTCATATTAAAAACATAAAAAAATATTGATTTAAGTTAAGATTTCTTCCTTGCTCGAATTCTACTTAGACTTTCAGGACTTATTCCTAGTAGATTTGCCAAGTATCGCTGAGGAACCTCTTGAAATAATTCGGGTCTTTGAATAATGAATTTTTCAACACGTTCTTGTGGTTTATCAGATGACAACGACATTGCAATTTCAATCGTCCGAAGTGCCACTTGTTCAGCCATAATTCTACCCAAGGATTCGATATTTTGATGGTTGTTATAAAGTACCATCAATTCCTTTTTTTTAATTAGAAATAATTCTGCGTTCTTCAAAATTTGAAAATTATAGTTTGAAGAAACGCCCTGTGTGAAACTTTTGTAGTCAGTGATAAAGGAATTTTTTAATGTTATATCACAGGTTAATTCTTTACCATCCTTTAGATGGTAGTGTCTGATAACCCCTGAATTTACAAAAGCAATAAAATCACAAACGTTACCTTCTTTTAATAGAAAGTCATTTCGTTTGATAGTTACAGGTTTAAAATTGAACTCAATTGCCTCCTTGTCAGTAGCCGAAAGTGGAATAAACCTTGAACAATAGCTGATTAGATTTTCATACATACTTTCAAATTTACATAATTATCGAAGGAGACCCATTGCTTCGACTTCCTGCGATTTTGAACAAAGTTTAGTCCTTTAAACTCCTGACATTCATATACTCAATCATCACATTGTAGTTGCATCTTTCGTCCTGAGGGGGAGTATAAAATCAGGGCAGCTTTAGCTTCCATTCAGGACTGCTGCAGCATGAACCTGTGTTTCTACAAATCCCTGATAGGCACAAACTACAGCTTCAAAATCAGCAAACTCACCCAGGTACTTCAGTGCCAAGGGATTTCCAAAATGAACCAAAATACAGGGGTTGGTTTTAGCGAATTGATGAATTTGGGCAAGGATTTCTGAGTCCATTCCAAATTGGTTCAGGGGCTTGTGGCTCGGAACAAAGACCGCCAAAATCACCTTTTCTGCTTCTTTGATGGGGGAAAAAGTAAAATTCAACGATTCGGAAAAGCGGCTAGGGCTTGCAATAAAAAATTCTTGATAACCTAGTTTTCCTGCTTTTGCTAACTCTTGTAGTTCTGTCGAATCAATTTCACCTGAGATTACAGACACATAGTTTTTCGCCAAGCTTTGTTGAAGCTGGGAATGGCTTTCCCAGTCGAAGGCAGGAACTTCAATCGGTTTGGATTCGAGCACGCCCAATCGCTTTTTCAGATCCATGACTTTTTCAAAAACGGTATCTATTGCTGAATCCGATGCGAGT
The DNA here is from genome assembly GCA_044353615.1 of Algoriphagus sp. Lineage (GTDB taxonomy): Bacteria > Bacteroidota > Bacteroidia > Cytophagales > Cyclobacteriaceae > Algoriphagus. The sequence goes on from JBILBQ010000057.1 coordinate 4,952, forward strand.
TGTGTAATTTTTGCGATGCCTTCGCTCACGTGGTCCGAGAAGCAGAGGATATCATTGCCCGCATGAAACGCCTGCCATTCCAGTTCCCCTGGCTCGGGATACAGATTAGCTACGGCCTTCATATTCAGTGCATCGGAGATGACCAGGCCTTTGAATCCCATTTCCCCTTTGAGCAAATCGGTAATCAGTTCGCGGCTGATGCTGGCAGGAATGTTTTTCCCTTCGGTGAGTGCCGGTACAGCCAAGTGGCCGACCATGATGAGTTCCGCTCCTCGGTCGATTCCGTATTGAAATGGAAACAGCTCTTCGGCTTGCAATTCTGCTTTGCTTTTGTGGAGAATGGGAAGGCCCAAATGAGAGTCCGTCGCCGTATCTCCATGTCCTGGAAAATGCTTCAAACAGGCTCCGATGCCAGCCTTCTTCATTCCTGAATAGGCAGCAAATGCCAGTTCAGCTACTTTTTGGGTATCCTTTCCAAAAGAGCGGTAGCCAATCACCGGGTTATCCGGATTCGTATTGACATCGGCGCAAGGAGCGAGGTTGAGGTGTATGCCGGAGCGCTTCATGTCCAAGCCCATCCGGTAGCCTACTTCTTCCACTTGGGATTCAGCATTCCCGCTTAATGCTCCAAGCGTAATGGCAAAGGGGTAGGCAGGTGTGTTTTCAATGCGCATGGCCAAACCATATTCGCCATCGATGCTGATCAAAAGTGGGATCCTGGAAACTTTCTGATAGCGATTGATGAGACCAATCAATTTCTCAAAGGTTCCGCTCACATCCAGTACCTCGGCACGCTTCTCAAAGTTGGCCGCTGCAGAATGTCGGCTATGGAAAAAAGTAAGTCCCCCGATTTCTTGTTCGCGAATCAGAGTTTCGATGGCCTGGTAATTTTCTTCGGTATCGTGAATAAACGCCGCAGGTGAGAATAGCTGCGCGATTTTTTGATTTTTATTCATCTGCTGATTGAACGATTGCAAAACAAACTGATTGGAAAATTGAGAATGGAACGTGATTATGCAAGAAAGTGCTGAGGTTGTAGGATAATCTTTACGCTACTCAATACCTCGTACCTCGTATTTCGTACCTCGTACCTCAAGAAGCCTTCTTTCCAAATTCCCTCGGATACTTCACCACATACGCCATCACAAACCCTGGAATCGTTGCGATTACTACCCAAACGAAAAATCCGGGATAGCCGAGCCACTCTTGTACATAGCCACTGAGCATACCGGGAAGCATCATCCCCATGGCCATAAATCCTGTGGCGAGGGCGTAATGAGCCGTTTTGAAAAGTCCATCAGCAAGGAAGATCAAGAATATCATAAAGGCAGCAAAGCCAAACCCATAACCCAGTTGCTCAATGACTACTACTAAGGCTGCAAAGTAGACGTTGTCAGGCTGAAGCCAGGCCAAAAATACATAGCCAATGTTTGGGGCATTGATGGCAAAAGCCATCGGCATCATCCACTTGCCCAAGCCATCTTTTGAAATGACAATCCCTCCCAAAATCCCTCCAACCAATAAGGCGATCACCCCAAGTGTACCGTAAATAAATCCCACCTCTGTGGTGCTCAATTCCAATCCACCTTCGGTACGTTCATCCAAAAAGAAGGGAGAAGCCATCTTCACCAATTGGGATTCTCCCAAGCGGTAGAGCAGTACAAAGCCTAAGGAAAGTCCAATGTTTTTCTTCGTAAAAAAGGTGGAAAACACCTTTCCAAAACTCGGCTGATCTTCTTTGGCAACCCGTTCCTCAATCACCTTTGGCGTGGAGAGGAAATTGATCCCTGTCAAGAGCAACATCAATCCACCAACACCCAGCATGGTCCAAGACCAGGCTTGGGCAGGATCTCCAAACTGCTGTTCCAAATAGCCTGCTGCCATCACAATCAGGCCCTGCCCCGTGATCATTCCCACGCGATAGAAGGTGCTGCGCATGCCTACAAAGAAACTTTGCTGCTCGGGTTTAAGCGCAATCAAATAAAGTCCATCCGAAGCAATGTCATTCGTGGCGGATGCAAAGGCCCCCATCCAAAAAAAGGCCAAGGTAAGCGTGAAAAATTGAGAGCTGCCCGTTGTCAATCCTACCCCTAGAAATACCAGGGAAAGGATGAACTGCATGCTCAGGAACCATTGCTTTTTGTGGCCAAACAATTCCAGAATTGGGCTCCAGATGGGTTTGATCACCCAGGGCAAGTACAAAAAGGAAGTGTACAACCCAATATCTGCATTGGAGATGCCCAAGTTTTTGTACATCACCACGGACACCGTAATGATGATGACGTAGGGGATTGATTCTGTGAGGTACAAAGAGGGCACCCATAGCCATGGGTTTTTGGTGGTTTGGGTACTCATGCCTTTCGGAGTAAATGCTGGTAGATACTGATTTCTGATCCTTCGATGATTTTTGCCCCTACCGCTTTTTCATAGAATTCAGCTGGACCTACGCCACCGATGATCGCATAGCCATAACCCATTTCGCGCATGGATTCAAGGGATTTGAGTAAGAGGAGCTTGCCTATGCCCTTGCCTCGTTCAGATTCTCGTGTGCCCGTGGGGCCAAAGAAATTCCGTGCGGTGCTTTCGTAGCAGGCAAAACCCAATAGCTCATTTCCTCGCTGCGCAATCCAACAGGACACAGGCTTTCGAGAAAAGGCTACTTCCACCTCAGATTTCCAATAGACACCAAATTCGTTCAGCACCCAATCGGCAACCAAATGCTTTTCAGGTGCAATGGCTCGTCGCACCACAATTTTTTCCTTCTCCAGAAGCTTTTGCTCTAGTTCCGTTCCAGAAGGAAGTTCTAGCAGTCGAACGAGCATGTCTTTCATGGCCGGGTAGTTTTTGTGAGTTGCAGCACTTGACTTTGGATGACTCTGCCATAGCTATCCACCCAGCGGATGGCCAGGTAATTGCTGTTGAGCTGCGGGATGTCTAGGCTAGATTTTTGGGTGCTTCCTACCCAAATCTTGTGAAGTGGGGCCTGATGGATGCTATTCAGGTCATCTCCGCCCTGCACCAGTGCATAGCGGATGCCTGGATCCAAACCCTTTTCAAGTTTCATTTGGATTTTTTCAGCGGAATTTTGTAAATCCAAAACTACCGGAGGGAGGATGCTTACTGGAGTTTTAGGTTCAAAAGCGGGAGGCAAAACAGGGCGATCGTACACTTCTCTTTTCAGGAGCTGCGCAATGTCCTGGTTTTTGGTATAGATAGACCGTGCTGAGAAAAATGCATTTCCTTGGATTTGAGGGAGGGTTCTACCGTAGTGAACCTGCGTGATGAGTTCCTTGGGCTCTTTCCAAGCCACATCTGAATCTTCTCGAATTTTATAAGGCCCATTGCCGAGGTACACGGGTACCCCATAGCTGTTGTTGGACCACCAGTCAGCGAGAATACGATGGGATGCCAAACGGTGTTCCATGCTCCAGTAAAGCTGCGGAATGAGGTAATCAATCCAGCCATTTTTCATCCAAAGAAGTACGTCTGCAAAGAGGTCGTCGTAATTGGTTTGCCCGGCTTGAGTAGGTGATCCTTTTGGGTCCTTGCTTTTGTTTCGCCAAACCCCAAAAGGAGAGATGCCAAATTGAACCCATGGCTTTTTGCTTTTGATCGTTTCGCTTAGTGCCAAGATTAGTTGATCTACATTTTGTCTCCTCCAATCATCTTTGGATTGGCCAGTCTTTTTATAAGCAGCATAGGAGGCCTGATCCGGAAACTCTAGGTTGGGCTCTCGGTAGGGGTAAAAATAATCATCAAAATGAATGGCATCGATCTCGTAGGTATCGACTACCTCGGAGATGATTTGAAGCAAATGGGATTTCACCTCAGGCAATCCTGGGTCGTAATACCACTTGGAGCCGTATTTGAGCATCCAGTTGCGGTGCTTGTGAAAGTCATGGTTGGGATTTAGCCCTGCAGTATTCAAATCCATGGTGGCCCGGTAGGGATTGAGCCAGGCATGAAATTCTAGGCCCCGCTGGTGGGCGGCGGCAATCATCCAAGTCAGTGGGTCCTCTTGTGTTTTGGGAGGAGTTCCTTGTGACCCAGTAAGGTACTTGGACCATGGGGCCAATTTGGTAGGGTACAAAGCATCACCAGCAGTGCGAATTTGGACGATGACGGCATTGAAATGCAGCCCTTTATAGTAATCTAAAAGTGCCAAATAGTCCTTTTTTTGTTTTTCCCAGGAGTCTGTACCAGAAACGGGCCAGTCAATATTGGCCACGGTAGCGATCCACACGCCTCTGAACTCCCGAGGGATTTCGGGGAGGGAATGGGAAACCTTGACAAAGGAAGCAGCGGGAGCTGAAGTTGGGAGTTGAGTTTTGGCAGTCGAACCGGATGTGGCCGTAGTGCTTTTGGAGGAAGGTGCATCCAACTGCTGGGCGGTACTAGTGGCCCAGAGAAAAAGACAAAGTAGGAATGGAGAGGTAAACTTATGGGTCAGTTTCATCGCACAATCAAAGCGTAGGAAGGGGTTTTAGGTTTATATCAGTCAACTTTTTGCGTAACCGAATCATAAATTCATCTCCCGGATCTGACTTTACGGTACGGTAGTTGGGATCCGTTTCTTTCCAAAGTTCTGTTTTTTGGAAGCGCTGGTACTCATGATGCCCAATGACGTAGTCGATTGGATACTTCCGTTTGAGGTAGCGTATGAGTTTTTCATTGGCCTCCAACTGGGCGTTAGTGAGGGGCATGTCGTCGCTGCCAATATTTTCGATGCCGATGGCCAAGTAATTGAGGCCGATCACGTGTCGGGCAAAGGTGGTTTCAGGCAATAACCGAAAGATAGTCCCGTCTCTATCGATCAAAAATTGACTGGAAACATTCAAGTTGCTGGCTCCCGTAAGGTCTGCTCTTCCACCCAATGTGATTGGATTAAATACATCAAAAGTGACTTCGATGGTGGGGATAGCGGTCCAATGCACGACCACCATTTGGGGTTTGATGGTGGCAGTAGTTTGCACCAAGCCATGCCGTTCTTTGAGGTAGTTGAGGGAAAGCTGCTCCCGCTCTGCATTCCAAGTGATGGGTTTGTCAAAAATGCGTAAAGTAGCCTTTTGGCTGCAAGCGGTGAAGCTAATGCAGGTCAAAAACCATCCAAGGATAAGCGTTAATCGGTTCATGTGTACAGGATAAAAAGGACCTAAGTACTAAGTTAGGCAGAAAAAGGGAGGAATGCACCTTGGCAAAGAGAGAAACAAAAAAACTGTTTCCTCTAATCAATTTCCCGAACCGATCAGCTCCTTTTTAATGGAGTATTAAAAGTTTACTCCAAATTTTTTACCCAACTCTGTCAAATCTTGGACCACTGGATCGAGTAAAGGAATTCCTTCTTTTTTTCGAATGGTTTCGAGTTCCCGCTCTGGATCTCCTGGAATCAAGACTTTTTCATTTCCAGCGGTAGGTTCGGCAGATCGAAATCTACGAATCCACTGGTCCATGTGCCCTTTAAATTCTTCTGCAGGACGGAAGGCATCTACCCGCATGGCACCAAAAAAGTGGCCTATTCCTTCTCCAACGAGATTGGGAAGGGGATCCAAAAAAGCTACAAATGGGGGGACCCAAGGCCCATAATTGGCTCCTGACAGTACAGCAGAGAGGATATCTACTACCGCACCCAAGGCATATCCTTTGTGCGAGCCATGTTCACGGTCACCTCCTAGAGGCAGCAATGCGCCACCTTCTTTTACTCCATCGGAAGAAATGGTAGGATTGCCATTTTTATCTTGCACCCATCCGGTGGGAGTTTCCATGCCCTTACGCTGGAGAATTTCTAGTTTGCCATTGGCAGCAGTAGTGGTTGCCATGTCTGCCACAAAAGGAGGCTCCTCTCGGGCTGGAATGGCCACGGCAATTGGATTGGTGCCGAGCAGCCGCTCCTTAGAGAAAGTAGGGGCCACCAAAGGACTAGCGTTGGTTAGGGAGATGCCAATCATGTCTTCCTCCAAGGCCAACATGGCATGGTATCCTGCGATGCCGTAGTGGTTGGAATTTTTAACGGACACCCATCCTGTGCCTACATTTTTAGCTTTTTCCATGGCCACCCTCATCGCAAAAGGTGCCACCACTAGACCGAGGCCTGCGTCTCCATCGACTACGGCCGTTGAGGGAGTCTCGTAGGTCACACGCACATTCGGGTTGGGGTTGATTCTGCCCTTTTCCCAGAGGCGTACATAGCCACTCAACCGCGCCACCCCATGACTATCTACTCCACGAAGGTCTGCCGAAAGTAAAACCTTGGTGGCGAGCTGGGCATCTTCATCCGGACAGCCAATTTTTTGAAGCATGTCGTAGGTGAATTGGTACAAGTGATCGTAGGAAAAGTGCTGCATGGCTGCTGGGAAAATTGATGCTGAGTTTCAGACAAAGATAGAAAGCAGCGGGTAGTGATCGTTCGCTTTGACTTTTAAAAATGAACTTGAACTCAAATTTTGATCGAGGAATGAATGCTTAATTGTGAAGAGCAATCTCTCCCGAAAGCATCCTAGAAACCGCTCCTTCTTTCAAGGAAAAGTGCGAGCAGATCAAACTTTTCACGGATAAGTGTTGCAGGATAAAGTCAATCAGACAACTAGCCACCACAATCATGTCGACCCGCATAGCGATCATACCGGGGATTTGGAGGCGCTCTGCTCGATTTTTAGTGATTAAGAGCTTAAAAAGTTGGTAAAAATCGACTACTGGTAGTTCAAACACGTGTTGCCCAGTAATTTTGCATTGCAGCATGCTCGCATAGTACATGTCTACCAAGGTGTCAAAAGTGCCGGATGCACCTACAAATCCACTCGGCTTGTACTGCTCAATGGCATCCAAAAGTGGCTGCAGTTTTTCTCCGCAATACTGTTCTAACTTTTCTACCTCCTCTGGTAAAATAGGATCGTGGTAGTGAAAGGCATCCAAGAGGCGCTGCCCTCCGATTTCAAAACTTTGTTTCCAAAAAGCCTGGGCTGCATTGCCAATGATAAACTCCACAGAGCCTCCGCCAATGTCCATCATCAAGTAGGTTTGCTCGTCGAGTGCCCCTGAGAAATGAATGCCTTCGTAAATCAGTTGAGCTTCTTCTTCCCCAGAAATGACGTGGATTTCAATACCGAGTTCCTCCTTAACTTTTTTAACAAAGTCAGGACCATTGTTCGCATTGCGCACAGCAGAGGTGGCAAAGGCAAAAATTTGATCGATGTTTTCCCCATCAATCAAGTTCTTGAAATGTCCCAGGGTCTGGAGGGCTCTCTTCTCTGCATCCGCAGTAATCTGATTCTGTGTGATCCCCCCTTGGCCGAGTTTTACAGCGACTTTTTCTTTGTAAAGGGTGTTAAACTCTTTTCCATGCAATTCCACCAACAACAGATGAAACGTGTTGGTCCCCATGTCTATCACCGCTGCCTTCTTGGGAGTTGTCATTGCCATTTTTTTTGAATGGGCGAATATAGAAAGTTTTTTAAAAGTTCTATTTTAAGTTTTTATACATCTGATAATTCACAGGTTAACAATCAGTTGATAGAAATTAAGAAACCGACTTCGAGAATAAAGGCTTTTTCTATCCGCGTCAGCGTTTATATTTGATACTAGAATTAATTCCCAAGATGACAGATCCAAAAAACCCAAATTACAGTCCTTCAAACCATCTGGAGAAAAATGCGCTTTTAGCAAAAAAAAATGCAGAAGCCGAATTAGGTGGAGGTGCGGCTCGAATTGATGCGCAGCATAAAAAAGGAAAGCTTACCGCTAGAGAGCGGATCGCATTGCTCTTAGACGAAGGCACCTTTGAAGAGATCGACAAGTTTGTGATGCACCGTGCCAAAGACTTTGGTTTGGACAAAGAGCATTACTTGGGAGATGGTGTAGTAACGGGCTATGGGGAAGTCAATGGACGCTTGGTCTATGTGTATTCCCAGGATTTCACAGTCTTTGGCGGATCTCTTTCCGAGACGCATGCCGAGAAAATCTGCAAGGTGATGGAGTTGGCACTAAAAAATGGGGCTCCCATTATCGGAATGAATGACTCAGGTGGTGCACGAATTCAAGAAGGAGTCAATTCCCTCGGGGGCTATGCGGATATCTTTTACCGCAACACGCTTGCTTCAGGGGTAGTGCCTCAAATTTCAGCCATCATGGGTCCTTGTGCAGGAGGGGCAGTTTACTCTCCTGCGATTACGGACTTTATTTTGATGGTAGAAAACACCTCCTACATGTTTGTGACTGGGCCCAATGTAGTCAAGACCGTCACCCAAGAAACGGTCACTGCTGAGGAGCTTGGTGGTGCTTCTACCCACAGTACCAAATCTGGGGTCACCCATTTTGCCTGCGCCAACGAGATGGAAGCGCTCAAGCGAATCAAGTCCTTGCTGAGTTATCTCCCTCAAAATTGTGAGGATCGAGCACCTGTTTACCCGTACGAACCAAAGAAAGACGAGACGAGAGCCATTTTGGACTCCCTTATTCCAGAAAACCCGAATCATCCCTACGACATGCGGGAGGTGATTGGTGGCATTGTGGATGAGGAATCTTTTCTAGAAGTGCATGAAAATTATGCAGACAATATTGTCGTTGGCTTTGCGCGCATTGCCGGAAGGAGTATCGGAATTGTAGGCAACCAGCCCCAATCCATGGCAGGCGTATTGGACAATCATGCCTCGGTAAAGGCGGCACGCTTTGTGCGCTTTTGCGACAGTTTCAATGTGCCACTTCTAGTTTTGGTGGATGTTCCTGGATTTTTACCTGGGACCGACCAAGAATGGAATGGCATCATTACCAATGGAGCCAAGTTACTGTATGCTTTTTCGGAAGCTACCGTACCACGCATCACGGTGATTACCCGTAAGGCCTATGGGGGTGCGTACGATGTGATGAACTCCAAGCACATCGGAGCAGATCTCAACTATGCCTGGCCTATGGCAGAAATCGCCGTCATGGGAGCAAAGGGAGCGGCAGAAATTATTTTCAAAAAAGAAATTGCCGAAGCTGACGACTCAGAAGCGAAGCTCCAAGAGAAGGTGGAGGAATACACAGCCAAGTTTGCCAATCCCTACCGTGCTGCGCACCGCGGGTACATTGATGAGGTGATTCTCCCTTCCGACACACGAACGAAGTTGATCAAGGCCTTTAAAATGCTCGAAAATAAGGTGGATAAATTGCCACGAAAAAAGCATGGCAACATTCCTTTATAACAAAGAGAAGAGCTACGTCAACTCCTTATAGTATTAAGTTTCAATTTTAGATTAAATATGCATCGGTGCTCCTTGAGCCAAGTGCAGCTATCCCCTAACCTATGAATGAGAATCAGTTTCTAACCAACTACCTCAACAATGCTTCACCTACAGGGCATGAGGCTTCAGGACAACAAATTTGGCTGGATTACATCAAGCCCTATGTCGATAGCTACTTTACCGACTCTTATGGTACCGCGGTGGCAATGATCGAGCCCGATGCGCCGTATCGCGTGGTGATTGAGGCGCATGCCGACGAGATCAGCTGGTTTGTCAACTACATCAAAGATGATGGCTACATCTACGTGCGTAGAAATGGAGGATCAGATCACATGATCGCTCCCTCCATGCGGGTCAATATCCATACGGATAAAGGGATGGTCCCAGGAGTCTTCGGTTGGCCGGCCATTCACGTGCGCAAAGAAGGAAAAGAAGATGCACCTACCTTGGACAATATCTTTATAGATGTAGGAGCACAATCCAAAGCGGAAGTGGAGGAACTGGGGATCCATGTAGGTTGTGTCATTACCTTTAAAGATGAACTGACCGAATTGAACGGGAAGTATTGGTCTGGCCGAGCGCTAGATAACCGAATTGGGGGATACATGATTGCGCAGGTGGCACGAAAAATCAAGGAGTCGGGAAAGAAACTCCCCTTTGGTTTGTACATCGTCAATGCTGTGCAAGAGGAAATAGGTCTTCGTGGAGCTGAGATGATTGCTCAGCGAATCAAGCCCAATGTGGCGATCATTACCGATGTATGTCACGATACCACCGCACCGCTTTACAGCAAAATCACCAGTGGAGATCAGGCTGCGGGCAAAGGCCCTGTACTTACTTATGGTGCTTCAGTACATAAAAAGTTGCTTGACTTGATCATTGCCACGGCTCGAAAGCAGGATATTCCCTTTCAACGGGCTGCTGCTTCGCGAACTACTGGGACAGATACTGATGCATTTGCCTATTCCAATGGAGGTGTGCCTTCCGCATTGATTTCTTTGCCTCTCAAATACATGCACACTACCGTAGAGACGGCTAGTAAAAAAGACATCGAGCAAGTCATCGAACTGATGTATGCCTTCTTGGTGGATTTTGATCCCAGTTTTGATTTCCGATACATTTCCTAGGATTTGCCTTTTTTAAGGTCATTGTACATCCGATTTACTAATCCTCTTGCAGATCAATTTGCAAGAGGATTTTTTTTTCCACTTATAAAATTTTGCGATGGGTCTTTCGAGGACTTAAAAAATGTCGCTACATTTCTTTTACTTAGGCTATCCTAGATAGTGAATAAGCGTAGTGGTACTTAAAAAAAATGCGTTAATCAATGAAAAAAGTGATTTTATTGGGTGCGGCAGCAGTAGGGATGCTGTTTGCGTGCAGCCCAAAGTCTAGCGAAAATGCGGCCGCAGGGGATTCGCTTGCGGTGGCACCCCTCGACAATGTGTTGAGCCCAGAGGAACAAGCGGAAGGTTGGATGCTTCTTTTTGACGGGAAAAGTATGCAGGGTTGGAGAGCCTTCAATGGGGATACGACACCAGCCAACTGGATCATTGAGGAAGGTGCGATGAAGGGCTTGGGTGCCACTGGTGGAGAAGATTTTGGAGGGGATGTGGTGTATGGTGCACAGGAATTCGAGGAGTTTGAGATGAAATTTTCTTGGAAAATATCCGCAGGGGGTAACTCAGGCGTTTTCTACCATGTTGTGGAAGGTCCTGCGTACAAGGCACCTTATTATACAGGTCCAGAATACCAGGTCATTGATCAGTTGGGTTTTGGGCAGCCTTTAGAAAAGTGGCAGTCTCTTGCGGGGGATTATGCCATGTATGAGCCGGATTACGAAGGTGTTGTGAAGCCAGCTGGGGAGTGGAACGAGTCCAAAATCACCTTTTCTGAGGCTGGGGCCAGCTATTGGCTGAATGGAAAGCAAACGGTAGCTTTTGTTCCTTATTCTGAAGACTGGACAGCGAAACGAAATTCAGGCAAGTGGAATGATTTTCCCGATTACAAGATTGCCCGCAAAGGGCTGATTGCATTGCAGGATCATGGGGATCCTGTATGGTTTAAAAACATTAAAATCCGACCCTTATGAAAAAGATATTTTTAGTAGCGCTTTTGGCGGTAACAGTTCAAGTTGCTTTTGCACAGAAGAAAGAGAAGTTGTTTAACGGCAAAGACCTTACCGGTTGGAAGGTGTATGGCACCGAAAAGTGGTATGTAGACAGCGATGGCTTGTTGGTATCAGAAAGTGGTCCTGACAAGGGCTATGGGTACTTGGGCACTACTTCTGAGTACGGTGATTTTGAGGTAGAGTTGGAGTTCAAGCAAGAGGCGAATGGAAACTCTGGGGTGTTTATCCGATCTACGGTCGATGGAACCAAGGTTTCAGGCTGGCAGGTGGAGGTAGCTCCTCCGGGAAATGATACCGGTGGGATTTATGAATCTTATGGAAGGGGCTGGTTGATCAAACCAGATCCAGAAAAGGACAAGTCCTTGAAGTTTGGAGAATGGAACAAAATGAAGATTGTGGTAAAAGGAGACCGGGTTACCTCCTATGTCAATGGTGTAGAGATGGTCAATTATGCCGATGAGAAGATTGGCGCAGGAAAAGGCGGTGTTTTGCTTCAAATCCATGATGGAGGAGGGATTAAAGTCTATTGGAGAAATATAGTTTTGAAAAAATTATAGTTTACCAAATATTAAATAAGTTGATGCCCTGTAAATTCCAGTTTACAGGGCATTTTTTCTGTAAATTTTTCTTGTTCAGATTCAAGCACTTGTGGGTTTTCAGTGTCGAATCTTGATTTATTCTTGTCAAATGGATTCTTTTTGCGATCTTTGCACTCCCAAAAGGGGGGTAAGCTTTCTGCGGGGAGTTGTTTTGTGAGGGGATGTGAGATTGATAGATGAGGGATTTATTAAATTTATTTTAACAAATTTCTTGTTGTGGAGCGAAAGGGTGTTACCTTTGCAACCCTGTTCAGAAGGAATGGGAAAA